>JASHOX010000144.1 GCA_030038415.1 Xanthobacteraceae bacterium | reverse complement strand
AATTCGTCACCGGCCCGAAGCTGCACGCTCCGCACGCGCATCCGTTGGATCAGCCGGCGCCCGGGCCGGCCGGAGCGGTGCCGGCAAACTGGCAGACGCTGATTCACGAGTAGGGCTCGTTGGTTTCGAATCCGCCGTCACAAGGAAGAACGTTCCCATGGCGCAGCGAAAGGACTTTCGGCGGATCGGCTTGCTGCTGCCGTCCTCGAGCTCGGTGCAGGAGCGGGATATCGGCCGGGCGCTGCCGGACGACATTACGCTGCACGTGGCGCGCATGCGCTTGAACAACGTCGATGCGGACTCGACGCTCCGGATCGTCCAGGACATCGAAACCGAAAGTCAAAAACTGGCTGATGTCGACGTTGACGTGATCATTTTTCCAGCGACTGCCCCCTCGTCGCGCAACGGCCCCGGCTACGACCAGGAACTAATCAAACGAATAACCGCGGCAAGCGGGAAGCCGGCCACCACGGCCTCGACGGCTTTGCTTGAGGCGTTGCACATGCTTTCGGTCAAACAAATCGTTCTCGGCGCGCCCTGGAGCGCGTCGGTCAACCAGACCGTCGCCGCGTTTCTTGAAGCCAACGGCGTCAAAGTCCTCGCGCAAGAGGCGCTGGGGGTCGTCCGCAATCTCGAAATCGGACTCCTCGATCCGCAAACCGCCTTCGATGTTGGGCACCGCGTGAACAGGCCGGGAGCCGACGCGGTCATGTTAGCTTGCGGCAATTGGAGCACATTCAGCATCATCGACCGGCTGGAGCACGATCTGGGAAAACCCGTCCTGACGACGAACCAAGTCAGCCTATGGCATGCTCTCAAAATGATGGGCACGAGGCCCCTCGATGGACCGGGTGTTTTGCTGCGTCAGCATCTGGGCGACGAAGCCGCGCGACATACTGTTCGTACAGACACTTAAACTAATGACCGGAAACGGTCATCCGTCCATGAGTTCGACGTTGACATTGTCGTTGCGATGCGGCCCTGTTGCTCTCGACGCTGTCGCGTTTGATCGCCTCGACACGCGGCCACGCGAAGCAAATAATATCGGCTCGCCAGGGAGGACCGCAGTGACAACGAAAACGCTCAATCCCGCACAGATGGAAGCCCGCGTCGCCCGGTTTCGCAAGCTACAGACGTATCAGAGCCAGAATTTGGCAGCGCAAGGCATTCCGCCGGGCGCCATGGAGAAGATCACGGCGCGAAAAGTCTATCCGGTGATGGCGCCCGCGGATTATCAGGGCCGCAGCGCCGGCGCTCCGGTCAAGGGCCCGCGGGGCCTCATCGTCACCATCGCCGAATGCGAGCCGGGCAACGGGCCGGGGCTGCATCGTCATCTCAACACGGTCGAGAATTTCATGTGCCTCTCCGGCCGCTTCGAAATCGCCTGGGGTGACAACGGCGAACATTCGCTGGTGCTCGAGCCGCTCGATATGATCTCGGTGCCGCGCGGCGAGAACCGCCGCTTCCGCAACATATCGAACCAAACCGGCCGTCTTCTGGTCCTGATCGTGCCGGAGACCGACGTGCAGGCCGATCCGATCTCCTACGATCCGTCGCTCGCCAAAGAAATTGAGACGGAATACGGCAAGAGCGCGCTCGAAGGCCTGCAAAAGGTCGGCTTCAAGTTCGAGAACGAGCCAGTATAGATCGTAAGGTGCTTATACTGCGACGCGGGCGGGGAGAATAACGAAGTCGCCGATGGCAAGTGTAGCGTGGCTCGGTGGGCGGCGCCGCGCCGGAGCGAAGTGGCTCCTATGCTCCGGCCGCGAAAGCCCCGCGCAGGATATCCCGCGACGGCTCCGAACCGTCGACCAGCCGCAGCGTGCGCCGTTTGATCTTCCAGCCGGAAGAGCTGCGGACCAGGTCCCAGCGGTTGGTCACCACGCGGTGGATGTGATAGCCGCGCGAGAGGCCGTGATTCGGCACTTCGATCTCCTCCCCCGATTTTCTCGGGGTGAGGATTTGCAGGTACGAAATCACCACCGCGGTGTCGCCGTCGACGGTAACATGCGGCAGGCCGGTAAAATGGGCGAGCCCGCCGGCGATAGCGGCCTGATGGCCGGGGCTTTGCAGGAGCGCCCCCATGACCTTGTTGCCGGTGGCGCCAGCTAGACCGGGGCCGCGGTCGAATACGCCATCCTCGGTATAGACGGCTTCGGCATAGTTGGCGGCGCCGGTATCGGCGCTCGGCGGATGGCCGGCGATGAGATTGTAAATTTCCAGCCGGTCCTCGAGGGCGCGAATTCGCCCCTCGAGGCTTGATTGTTGCTCGGCCATAATTCGTCCCCGAATTGTGATTCACGGCATTTATCGCGTTATATTATCATTCGGTTAGGGCGATTTTGCATTTTGTGCGGCGCCGTTTTTCGGCATTGTCGCGTTGCGAAATCAGGGGGAATTCATGGCGTCTGGCGGCGAACTTGATCGCCGTTCATTCCTCGTTGGCGCGAGCGTCACCGGCGGTGGGCTGGCGCTCGGCTTTGCTATTCCTTTCGTATCCTCTTCGGAGGGGCCGGCGCGCGCCGCGGATGAGCGGTCCAGCGTCACCTGCTGGGTGGTCATCGCGCCCGACAACACGGTGACGATCCGCGTCGCTCATGCGGAAATGGGGCAGGGCGCCTTGACCGGGCTCGCTATGCTGGTGGCCGAGGAGCTTGAATGCGACTGGGCGACGGTCAAAACGGAATTCGTTTCGCCTACGGAAAATCTGCGCCGCAACCAGATTTGGGGTGACACCTCGACCGGGGCCAGCCGCTCGATCGCGTCGTCGCAAAGCTATCTGCGCCGTGCCGGTGCGACCGCGCGCGAGATGCTGATCGCCGCCGCAGCGGCGCGCTGGCGCGTGCCGGCGGCGCACTGCATCGCGCAAAGCAGCACGATCGTGCACGCGCCGAGCGGGCGCACGCTGAGCTTTGGTACCGTCGCCAAGGCTGCGGCCAAAATCGAGCCGCCGGCCAACGTCACGCTGAAGCCGCCGCACGCCTGGAAACTCCTCGGCACGCCGCGCAATCGTCTCGACGTCTTCGATAAGGTCACGGCGCAGCCGGTCTATGCCATCGACGTGCGGCTGCCAGACATGCTGTACGCCGCCATCGCGCACTGCCCGGTCTTCGGCGGCGCGCTCAAATCGGTCGACGAGGAGTCGATCGCCGGCATGGCGGGGGTGCGCGGCGTAGTGCGCATGCCGGATGCGGTCGCGGTGGTGGCCGATTCGTGGTGGCGGGCGAAGCGCGCCACTGACGTGCTGCGCGTCGAGTGGGACGACCGCGGCAATAAGCAGGTTTCAAACGCTTCGATCGCGCAGGCGGTGCGGGCCGGGCTTGCTGCGACCGGCGCGCAAGTCGGGCGCGCGCATGGCGATGCCGCCGCGGCGCTCAGCCGCGCAGTGCGACAAGTCGAAGCCGAATATGCAGTGCCGTTTCTGGCGCATGCGACTATGGAGCCGCAGACCTGTACCGCGCATGTCACGCCAAACGGCGTCGCGATCTGGGTGCCGACCCAGGAGCCAGTGACTGCGCTCGCGACCGCGGCGCTCGCCGCCGGGGTACCCAACGATAAAGTCACCGTGCACCGGACGATGCTCGGCGGCGGCTTCGGCCGGCGCGCGCCGATCCAGGATTATGTCCGTCAGGCCGTCGTCATCGCCAAGGAGTTCAAGGAGCCGGTCAAGCTCCTTTGGTCGCGCGAACAGGACATTGCGCACGATCTCTATCGGCCGTGCGGCATGGCGCGCGTTGTCGCCGGCCTCGACGCCGAAGGCCTGCCGGTGGCGTGGACGATCCGCCTTGCCGGACCGTCGTTCGTTGCGTCGCTGGTGCCGGGATTCGGCGCCAACATCATCGACCGAACCTTCGTCAGCGGCCTTGCCGAGGAGATGCCCTACGACGTGCCGAATTATCTGGTCGACTATGTCATCTGCCCGACGTCGGTGCCGCTCGGGGTGTGGCGGGCAATCAACTACACGCAAAACGCCTTCTATAAGGAATGCTTCGTCGACGAGATGGCGCATGCCGCCGGAATCGATCCTTATCTGTACCGGCGCAAGCTGTTGAGCAAAAGCCCGAAGAACCTCGCCGTGCTCGACGCCGCTGCGAAGCACGCGAATTGGGGCAGTCCGCTGCCGGCCGGCGTCTATCGCGGCATCGCGCTCAACGAGGCGTGCGGCAGCTATTGCGCGCAAGTGGTGGAGGCCTCCGTCGCCGCCGGAGTGGTACGCGTGCATCGCGTCGTCTCGGCGCTCGATCCCGGTCACGTGGTCAATCCGTTGTCGATCGAAATGCAGACGCAGGGCGCCATTATCTACGCGTTGACCGCCGCTTTGGACGGCGAGATCACCATCAAGGACGGCGCCGCCGAGCAGTCCAACTTCGACACTTACGAAATGCTGCGGCTAGCCGACGCGCCCGTGGTCGAGACGGTGATCGTGCCGAGCGGCGATTTCTGGGGCGGCGTCGGCGAGCCCCCGGTGCCGCCGCTGGCGCCGGCTTTGTGCAACGCTATTTTCGCCGCCACCGGCAAGCGCATCCGTTCGCTGCCGCTGAAAAATGAGGATTTTCGCCACGCCATTTGAGCGAATTCGGCGTGTAATCGGCGATCGACATGGAGGACGCGTTCATGAGAGCTTGGTCGACGGCACTGCTTGCGCTGGTTGCGATTCTCGGCGCTCCGCAAGCGCAAGCCCAGGTGTCGGTGGACGTAGCCAAAATCACCTGCCGGCAGCTCCTTTTCGACAAGGTCATCAGCCCGAATGAGAAGTCGCTCGCGCTTTGGCTGAGCGGCTATTACAATGCCAAACGCAACAATACCGTCCTCGATCTTGGCGCGTTGGCGAAAAACACCGACAAGGTCGAGGATTACTGCAGGATGAACCAAGACGTGACGGTGATGGACGCGGTGACCAAGGCGCTCGGCTCGGGTAACTAATCGCGCCGGCGCACCAAGCGACGCGCATGCGGTCGGGCGCCTTATCGCCGCCCGAACAGTTTATCGAGCAGCCAGAAATCCAGACCGCTGCCGCCGTTCTGTTGATGACTCTGCGCCGTGCCGCCGTTTGCGGCGATGGCCGGTGCAACCGCATCGGGCGGCTGCAGATTGAACCAAGAACCGTCGCTCAATCCCGGCAGCGGCGAAGGCGTAACGCCGACATGCGCGACTTTCATGAAGCGGCTCCAGATTTCGACTGGCAGGCCGCCGCCGACCGCCCGCTTGGTCGGCGAGTTGTCGTCGTTGCCGAGCCAGACCCCGGTGACGAGATGCGAGGTGTAGCCGATGAACCAGGCGTCGCGGTAATCCTGGCTGGTGCCGGTCTTGCCGGCGGCCTGCCAGCCGGGCAGGCTTGCCGCCCGCGCAGTGCCCGAGAGCAGCGTCTGCTGCATCATCGTGTTCATCATGCCGACATAGCGGGCGTCGACGACGCGGCCGAGCGGCTGCGCCGAACGCTGATAAAGTATCTTGCCGTCGCTGGCACGGATGCTTTCGACCACATGCGGCGAGATGGCGAAGCCGCCATTGGCAAAAGTTGCATAGGCGGAGACCAGCTCGAACGGCGACACGTCCGAGGTGCCGAGTGCGATCGAGGCGTTGGGCTCGAGCTGCGAATTGATGCCGAGCCGGTATGCGGTGCGAATCACGGCGTCGGGACCGAATTCCAGCGTCAGCCGCACCGATACGGTGTTGAGCGAATTGGCGAGCGCCTGGGTCAGCGTCACCGGCCCCCAATATTGATGCTCGTAATTTTCCGGCTTCCAGCCCTTCACTGCGATCGGCGCGTCCTCGCGGATGGTGTCTGGCGTCAGACCGTGTTCGAGCGCGGTGAGATAGACGAAAGGCTTGAATGCCGAGCCCGGCTGGCGCTTGGCGTCGATCGCGCGGTTGAACTGGCTCTCGCCGTAATTTCGCCCGCCAACCAGCGCCCGCACCACGCCGTCCGGCGTCATCGCCACCAGCGCGCCTTCGCCGACGTTAAGTTTCTCGCCTTTGGTATTGAGCGTGTCGACCAAGGCCTGCTCGGCCGCGCTTTGCAGCGTCGGGTCGATCGTGGTCTCGACGACGATATCCTGATCGATGTTGCCGACGATGTCGTTGACCGCGTCCATCACCCAGTCGGCGACGTAATTGACCGTGCCGGCGCCGGCCGGTTTGATCGCGCGTGCGGGATGCGCCAAGGCGAGCTTCGCCGCGCCGGCGCTGATCATTTTCAAATCCGCCATGTCGGCGATCACCAGCGCGGCACGGCGCACCGCGCCTTCGGGGTTGTGGTTCGGCGCCAGCCGCGACGGCGATTTCACCAGACCGGCCAGCATCGCCGCCTCCGGCAGCGTCAATTGCCGCGCCGATTTGCCAAAATACCGTTGCGCTGCGGCCTCGACGCCGTAGGCGCCGGAGCCGAAGTAGACGCGATTGAGATAGAGATCGAGTATCTCGCGCTTACCGAATTTGTGTTCGAGCCAAAGCGCGAGTGCGATTTCCTGCAATTTGCGGGAAACCGTGCGCTCCTGGGTAAGGAACAAGTTCTTGGCGAGTTGCTGCGTGATGGTGGAGCCGCCTTCGGAAACGCCGTGATGCAGCACGTCAGCGACGCCGGCGCGCAAAATTCCCCAGGGATCGATGCCGAAATGGGAATAGAAGCGGCGATCCTCGATGGCGATGAAGGCGTTGGGAACATAATCGGGCAGCTCGGCAAGCGGCACCGCCGCGCCGCCCATGTCGCCGCGGGTGGCGAGCGTCGCGCCATTGTCGCCAAGGATCAGGACCGAAGGCGGCCGTTTGGGAATTTCCAGCGACTGGATCGGCGGCAGATGGATGCCGATCCACACCAGAACGCCGATGACCGCGATAAAGGCCCACAGCGCCAGCACCGCGCCCCAGTAGAACAGCCGGCCGATCCGGAAACCGCGCTTGCCGCGGCGCTGCGCCTTGCGGCTCGTTCGCGGGCTGCGCTCGCGATGGCGGTTGCCACCGCGCGGCGGACCGCCGATGCGGTCGGCCGGTTGCACGCGCAGATCGAAGCTCTCGGCATCGCCGGTGCGCTTGCGTCGCTCACGCCACGCCATATCCCGCCCTCAGCGCGAAGAACGCGCTGAAAACACCGTAGTTGGCGCGGTTTAAGGGGCGGTTACTGATGCCAACATCCGCTCGTTCCCGCATAACCGGGGGGAGGCACCACCAGCGTTGGATTTCCGCTTTCGCGTGAATGAGCGGTTGAATTACCCAGCTGCCGCTTCTTTGGCCGTCTTACCCTCCGCCGGCGGCGCGAACAGCGCCAAGAGCGGCCGTTTGATTGCCGCCTGACGGGTCGGCGCCGTGATCTGAGCGCCCAGAAGATCGGTTACGTAGAACACGTCGACGACCCGCTCGCCGAAGGTCGCGACATGCGCCGAGGCGATGTTCAAGTTGAGCTTGGAGAGCGTCGTGGTCAGCTCGTAGAGCAGGCCGGGTCGGTCGAGACCGGTGACTTCGACCACGGTATAGCGCGCCGACCATTGATTGTTGATCGAGATTTCCGGTTCGATGGCGAACGCCTTGAGACGGCCCTTTGGCGCTGCGCGTTTGGCGACCACGTCGGGCAATTTGAGCTGCCCCCGCACCGCCTTCTCGATGGCGTCGCCGATGCGCGCGGCGCGGCGCGCTTCATCCTCGTCGCGCTCGAATTCGCGCGATACCGCGATGGTGTCGAGCGCGAGGCCGTCGGTCGTGGTGTAGATCTGAGCGTCGACGATATTGGCGCCGGCCAATGCGCAGGCGCCGGCGATGATCGATAAAAGCCACGGATGGTCGGGGGCGAACACCGTCAGCTCGGTGACGCCGCGCGCGGTATCGAAGCCGACGCCAGTCGCGAGCTTCTTGCCCGCCTCTTCGCTGGCGCGCACGAATCGCGCATGCGCGAGCTTGTGCGGCAGGTCGACCTTGAGCCAATACGCCGGATAAAGCCGTTCGACATAGGCGTCGAGTAGGTCGGCCGGCCAGTTTTTGAGCTCGGCGCGGAATTCGGCCTGCGCTATGGCGACGCGCTGGGCGCGGTTGACCTCGGAGAAGCCGCCGGTCAGCACCGGCTCGGTCTCGTAATAGAGCGTGCGCAGGAGCTGCGCTTTCCAGCCGTTCCATACCCCGGGACCGACGGCGCTGATATCGGCCGTGGTGAGAATGGTGAGAAGCTTCAATCGCTCCAGCGACTGCACCACGGCGGCGAAATTCTCGATGGTCTTGCGGTCGGAAAGATCGCGCGATTGCGCCACCGTCGACATCACGAGATGAACCTCGACCAGCCAGGCGACCAGCTCGGTCTCTGCCGCGTTGAACCCGAGCCGCGGACACAGCCGCCGCGCGATGCGCGTCCCAGCCAGCGAGTGATCCTCAACCCGTCCCTTGGCGATATCGTGCAGGAATATGGCAACGCAAAGCACGGCGCGATGCTGCGGCTGGATGGTTTTGATCAGCTCATTGGCGAGAGCGAATTCGGGATTGGTGCCGCGTGCAATCTCATTGAGCGCGCCGATACAGCGGATGAGATGCTCGTCCACCGTATAGTGGTGATACATGTTGAACTGCATCATCGCCACGATGCGGCCGAACGAATGCACGAAGGCGCCGAGCACGCCGGCCTCGTTCATGCGCCGCAGCACGGTTTCGGCGTCGTTCCGCGAGGTGAGGATTTCCAGGAACAGCCGGTTCGCTTCCTTATCCTCGCGCACAGCTTTGGTAATGAGCTTGAGCGAGCGCGTGGCGATGCGCATGGCTTCGGGGTGGAAGGCGAGATTGTGCTGCTGCGCCAGATGAAACAGCCGGATCAGGTTGATGGGATCGCGGCGAAATACGTCGGCGCGCGCGATGTTGATGCGGTTGTTATCGATGACGAAATCGTCGGTACCCGAGAGTTTCTTGAGGCGCGGCGCCGGACGCAAGCGCGCGATCACTCGGCTTAGGACCGGCGCCGGCTTGGCTTGGCGTTCCTCGAGGCCGGCGCAGAGGATGGCGGTGAGATCGCCGACGTGCTTGGCGGTAAGGAAGTAGTGCTTCATGAAGCGCTCGACGTCGCGCAGCCCGGGATGTGCGGTGTAACCGAGCCGCACCGCGATATCGCGCTGGACGTCAAACGAGAGGCGCTCCTCGGCGCGGCCGGTGAGGAAATGCAAGTTGCAGCGGACCGACCACAGAAAATCCTCGCAACGGCGGAACATCTTGTATTCATCGCGGTCGAACACGCCGCGCTCGATCAATTCCTCCGGCTCGCGCACGCGATAGACGTATTTGGCGATCCAGAACAGCGTGTGCAGGTCGCGCAATCCGCCCTTGCCGTCCTTGACGTTGGGCTCGACCAGATAACGCGATTGGCCGGCGCGGCGATGGCGCTCTTCGCGCTCGACAAGCTTGGCGGCTACGAATTCCGGGGCGGTGCCCTGCACGACTTCCTTGTCGAAGCGCGCCGTCAGCTCGTTGAAGAGCTTCGGGTCGCCGAGCAGGTAGCGCGTTTCCAGAAGCGCGGTGCGGACGGTCATGTCGGCTTTGGCCTGCCGAATGCACTCGTCGACCGAGCGGGTGGCATGACCGACTTTGAGCCCCATGTCCCACAGGCAATAGAGCAGCGCCTCGGCGACTTGTTCGCTCCAAGCGGTCTGTTTATACGGCAGCAGAAACAGCAGATCGATATCGGATCCGGGAGCCAGCAGGCCGCGGCCGTAGCCGCCGGTCGCAATCACCGCCATGCGTTCGGTTTCCGACGGCACTTGTGGCGGATAAAGCTCCTGACGCGCGAATTCGAACAGAATACGGATGATGTCATCCTGCACTTGGCACAGCCGCTCGGCGCAACGCCGGCCGTGGCGGTCTTTCAGCAGCAGCTCCTCGGCATGCTTGCGCGCCTGCATCAGCGCCGCTTTGAGACGCTGCGCCACGGCGGTGCGCAGTTCGCGCTCGCGCCCGGCATAGGTCGCGGCAAGCGTCTTAAGATCGGCGACGATCGCGGCGGCGTCGATCAGTTCGACGCCGGTGCGGTGCGATCGTTGGATGTCGAGCATGGTCGATACGCATAGCGGAGGCGGTGCGTACTGTCATCGCCCGGGGCCGTCGGGATCAAGAGAACGGAGTAAAAAGCCCAATCCCATCGCCGAGCTGAAACGCACTGCCATGGCGTGTTTTATGGTATTTATTTCTAATTGACGGCTACATAAAGGCCCCTTAAAGAATAATTATAACGCGAAATTGCTGTACCGATACGGTCCTATGCGGGAGGTCGTCATGCTGTCACGACGTAACTTACTGGCAGGTGCGGTCGGCGCCGGCCTCGTGCCGCTCGGCATCGCGCGCCCGGCGCGTGCCGCCGACAGGCCGTCGCAAATCCGGGTCGATTGGGCGACCTACAATCCCGTCTCCATGGTGCTCAAGGAGAAGGGGCTTTTGGAAAAGGAATTTGCCAAGGACGGCATCGGCATTCTTTGGGTGCAGACCCTGGGCTCCAACAAGGCACTCGAATTTCTTAATGCCGGCTCGATCGATTTTGGCTCGACGGCGGGCTCAGCAGCGCTTCTCGGACGCATCAACGGCAATCCGATCAAGTCGATCTACGTCTATTCCAAGCCGGAATGGACGGCCCTGGTCACGCGCAAGGATACGCCGATCGCCAAAATCACCGACCTCAAGGGCAAGCGTGTCGCGGTGACGCGCGGCACCGACCCGCACATCTTCCTGGTGCGGGCGCTGCTCTCGGTTGGGATGACCGAAAAAGACATCAGCGAAGTGCTGCTGCAGCATCCCGACGGCAAGATCGCGCTCATTCGCGGCGACGTTGACGCCTGGGCCGGCCTCGACCCGATGATGGCGCAGGCGCAGGTCGAGGACGGCGCGCGGCTGTTCTATCGCAACAAGGACGCCAATACCTATGGCATCCTCAATTCGAGCGAAGATTTCCTCAGCAAATATCCGGATCTGACCAAGCGCGTACTGGCGGTCTATGACCAAGCGCGCAAATATTGCCTTGGCCATTACGACGACGAGAAGCGCGTCTTCATGGACGTGACCAAATTGCCCGCCGCCGTGGTCGATATCCAGCTCAAGGAACGGACCGATCTGACCAACAACCGCATCGGCCCGGCACAGCGCGATACTATTCTGCAGGCGGGTCTCGCATTGCAGAAGGCCGGCGTGATCGCCGCGAATGTCGACGTGAAAAAGGCGCTCGACGATCTCGTCGACGACCGCTTTGTCACGGCAGCCTAAGGGCGGCTTCGCGCTTCAGCGCCGCATTGCTTTTGCCCATGCCACCATGTCTCTTGTGGGCATGTCTATCATTGTAGAGGGCAGTCCTGCACAGGAGCGGACGGCGAGGAACCGCTGGGCACGCTTGACGCGGCCGGCGCTGGGCTTCGTTCTGCCGGTCACGCTGGCCGTCACGTGGGAATTCGTCGTCCGTATGGGCTGGGCGAGCGGGCGGCTGGCGCCGCCGCCCTCGGTTATCTTCGCGACCTTCGTCGACTTAGCGCGCACCGGCGACCTGCAGCGCAATACGCTCGTAACCCTGGGCCGAGTTGCTGCCGGCTTTGGCCTCGGCGCCGGCGTCGCCACGATCGTTGGCGCGGCCGCCGGATATTCGCCCTTGGTGCGGCGCCTTCTCGACCCGAGCCTGCAGGCGCTGCGCGCTATCCCGTCGATCGCCTGGGTGCCGCTATTCATCCTCTGGCTCGGTATTTTCGAAGCTTCGAAAGTGACGCTGATTGCGGTCGGCGTCTTCTTTCCGGTTTATCTCGGCCTGATGGGCGCTATTCAATCGGTCGACCGCAAGCTGGTCGAAGTCGGCCGCGCGTTCCGGCTGTCCGATGTGGCGATGGTGCGGCGGATTCTGCTGCCGGCCGTGCTGCCGGCCTATGTCATTTCGCTGCGATCCGGCCTTGGGCTCGGCTGGATGTTCGTTGTCGCCGCCGAGCTGATGGGCGCCTCCGAAGGGCTCGGCTATTTGCTGATTGACGGCCAGCAACTCGGCAAACCGGCCGAAATCGTCACTGCCATTGTCGCCTTCGCCATCGTCGGCAAGGCGACTGACTGGCTGATCGCACTCGTGGCCACCCCGTTCTTGCGCTGGGAAGACGTGGTGAGACAGGACTAGCGCATGATCCCGAAAAGTGGGTACCGGTTTTCGGATAAGATCATGCGCCAGCCAAGAGTCTAGCATGCTTGTCCTTGAGCGCGTCGGCAAAACATATCCGAATGGCGTGCACGCGCTCGGCGGCGTGTCGCTCGAGGTCGAGCTGGGCGAGATCGTCGCCGTGATCGGCGGCTCGGGCTGCGGAAAATCAACGCTGCTGCGCACCATCAGTGGCCTCGATCCGTCAAGCGAAGGTTCGGTCGTACTCGACGGCGAGCGCATCATCGCGCCGCACGAAAAGATTGGCATCATTTTCCAGGAGCCGCGGCTCCTGCCTTGGCTCAAAGTCGCCGACAATGTCGGCTTCGGGCTCGGCGACCGGCCGAAATCGGAGCGCGCCCATCGCGTCGCGGCCGCGCTCAAGCGCGTCGGGCTTGCCGACAAAGCGGGCGTTTGGCCGCGCGAATTATCGGGCGGCCAGGCGCAGCGGGTCGCCATCGCGCGCGCACTGGTGCCGCGGCCGGAAGTGCTGTTGCTCGACGAGCCGTTCTCCGCGCTCGATGCCTTCACCCGCGCCGACTTGCAGGATCATCTGCTCGATCTATGGACCGATCTTCGCCCGACCTTGATTCTCGTCACCCACGACGTCGACGAGGCGATCGTACTCGCCGACCGCATCATGGTGATGTGCCCGCGCCCTGGCCGCGTTTTCGAGGACATCGGTGTCGACCTGCCGCGGCCGCGCGATCGCCAATCCGCCGCCTTCGATTTCGCCAAACGCCGCGTCCTTGCGGCGCTCGACCGCTCGCTGCAACGCGTCCCGAGCGGCGCCGAGGACGAGCCCAAGGCCGAGGCTGGCGCGGCATTATGGTGGTAACGCCTCAATCACGATGAATTTGCCGCGGCCGACTTGTGCGGGGCATCGGCGCCTTTATACAAAACGCCAAAATGAGGGGTGAACATCATGGATGCCGCCGGGTTGCGCGCGCTGCAGGCGCCGATCAAGGAACGCTATAAGGCCGATCCCAGGGCCGGATTGATCACGCTCAAAGCCAAAGGTACGCTCGACGACGCCAATATCGCCTGCAAGGTCGAGACCGGCCGCGCGCTTGCGATCGCCGGGCTGCATCCGGCCACCGGCGGGTCGGGCCTGGAATTATGCTCAGGCGACATGCTGCTTGAGGCCTTGGTCGCCTGCGCAGGCGTCACGCTCAAAGCCGTCGCGACGGCGATCGATATTCCGCTCAGATCAGGCACAGTCTCGGCCGAAGGCGATCTCGATTTTCGCGGTACGCTCGGCGTTGCCAAGGAGGCGCCGGTCGGCTTCGCCCAGATCCGGCTCCGCTTCGACCTCGACACCGACGCGCCGCAGGAGAAGCTCGATCAATTGCTCAAGCTCACCGAACGCTATTGCGTAGTTTATCAGACGATCAGGAATGGCCCGCCGGTCGCGCTGACCATGCAGCGGATGCACTCCGCATGACCGGGGTCATCGCGCTTGATCACCCGCAACTGGCAATGCCGCGCGGACGCGAGGCCGACGCGCGCGCGATCTGCGGCGATATTCTCGGCTTGCATGAGCTGACGAAGCCGGCCAATCTGGCGATGCGCGGCGGCGTGTGGTTTCGGCTCGGAACTCAGCAATTGCATCTCGGCGTCGAAGGCGATTTTCGTCCGGCCAAGAAGGCGCACCCGGCATTTCTGGTGCGCGGCCTGGCCCGCTTGCGCGCGCGCCTCGAGCAAGCTGGCTTTAAACCCAATGACGACGAGCCGCTCGCCGGCTACGAGCGCTGCTATGTCGCTGACCCGTTCGGCAATCGGCTTGAGCTGATGGAGCCTGTAACGCGATCGAAATGACGCGTTATCGGTTTTTTTCGTCTCCATCCCTCATCCCGTTCATTTGTCGAAGAAGTGTCATGTCCCCCGAGCTCATGTTTCTGTCTGACCTCGCGCTCAAAATGGCGCTGACGGCGTTCATTGTCGTCGTCATATCGATCGTGGTCGAACGCTCCGGCCCTTTCATCGGCGCGCTGATCGCGGCGCTGCCGACCGCTGCCGGCGCCGCCTATATTATTCTCGCTTTTGAGCACCCGCCCGACTTCATCGCCGCGAGCGCCGTCGGCAGCGCCGCGGCAGCTGCCGCCGTCTCGATCTTCGCACTGACCTATACGGTGCTGGCACAGCGGCACGGTCTTGTACCGAGTCTCGCCGTGGCGATCGCGGTGTGGTTCGTGGGCGCTGCCGCGTTGCGCCTCGTCGCCTGGACGCCGCCGACCGCAACGCTGCTCAATGTCGCCGTGTTCGGAATAACCGTACCGCTGAGCTGGCGCTATCGTACTTCAGGCTTGCCCGCGAAATTCATGCGCACAGCCTACGACATTCCGTTGCGCGCGCTCACGGCTGCAATCGTGGTCGCCACCGTGACAACGGCGAGCTACAGCATCGGCTCGTTCGCCTCGGGCATGTTCGCGGTGTTTCCGATTGTGATGGCCTGCTCGGTCGTCATCCTGCATCCGCGCGTCGGCGGCGTAGCCTCGGCGAGCATGTTCGCGCACGCGCAAATCGCGCTGAACGGACTGTGGCTCGGTTTTATCGTCGTCCACTACATGGTCGCGCCGCTCAGCGTCTGGGGCGCGTACGCGGTCGGTCTCGCGGTGTGCATCGGCTGGAGCGGCGCGCTTTGGCTGATCCGCGCACGAAAATTCAGGAGTTCAACTTCACCGCCTGGGCCTTGAGCTTATAGATCGCCTCCAGCGCCTCGCGCGGCGACATTTCGTCGGGATGAAGCGCGGCCAGCGCCTCGATCAAAGCGGTCAGCGCAGTGTCGTGTTGCGATGGCGCTGCCGGCCGCGCGGCGGCGAACAGCGGCAGATCGTCGATCAGCCGGCGCGCTGGCGAGGTTCGATCCTCGGCCTCGATCTGTGCCAGCACCACTTTGGCGCGCTCGATCACGCTTACCGGCAGGCCGGCGAGTTTGGCCACTTGGATGCCGTAGGAGCGGTCGGCGGCGCCGGCGACGACCTCGTGCAGAAACACGACATCGCCTTGCCATTCCTGAACCCGCATGGTGGCGTTGTGCAGCCGCGTGAGCTTCGCCGCGAGCGCCGTCATTTCGTGGAAATGGGTGGCGAACAGCGTGCGGCAGCGATTGTTCTCATGCAGATGCTCGATCGTCGCCCAGGCGATCGACAGGCCATCGAAGGTCGCCGTGCCGCGGCCGATCTCGTCCAGAATGACCAAGGCGCGCGCGCCGGCCTGATTGAGAATCGCGGCGGTTTCGACCATCTCGACCATGAAGGTCGAATGGCCGCGGGCGAGATCGTCGGCGGCGCCGACGCGGGAGAACAAGCGATCGACGATGCCGAGATGCGCGGCCTTGGCCGGCACGAAGCTGCCCATCTGGGCAAGGACGGCAATCAGCGCGTTCTGGCGCAGAAAAGTCGATTTTCCCGCCATGTTCGGCCCGGTGACAAGCCAGATACGTCCGGCCGCGGTTTCCGCCCCAACGTCAACCGGCGGCGACAGATCGCAATCGTTGGCGACGAACGGGCCGCCGCCGGCGACCAGCGCTTGCTCGACCACCGGATGGCGTCCGCCGGTAATGGCAAAAGCGAGACTGCCATCGACCTCCGGACGCGTATAGTCGCGCTCGACGGCAAGCGTGGCCAGCGCGCTGGCCACGTCGATGAGCGCGATTGCGTTCGCCGTTTCCTTGATCGCTGCGCCGGCTGCAGTGACAGCGGCGGCGAGGCGGTCGAAGATCTCCAGTTCCAGCGCCAGCGCCCGCTCCGCGGCATTGGCGATCTTGGCTTCGAGCTCGCCGAGCTCGGTGGTGGTGAAGCGCACCTGGCCGGCGGTGGTCTGCCGATGGATGAACGTGGCCTTGAGCGGCGCGGCCAGCAATTTCTCGCCATGCTGCGCCGAGACGTCGACGAAATAACCGAGTACGTTGTTATGCCGGATTTTCAGCGCCCGGATGCCGGTAGTCTCGACGTAGCGCACCTGCAGGGCGGCGATGACGCGGCGCGATTCGTCGCGCAGCGCCCGTGCCTCGTCAAGTGCCGGCTCGTAGCCGGCGCGCACAAATCCGCCGTCGCGGCGGAATGCCGGCAGCTCGTCCGCCAGCGCCCGCCTCAACTCGGTGGCGAGCGCGCCGTCGAGCCGGCGCAGCGCCGCGACGGCCTGCGCAAGCTCGCGCGGCAGCTCGGCGAGCGCCGCCAGCCGTGCGGCAAATTCACCTGCCGCGAAAACGCCGTCGCGGATCGCGGCGAGGTCGCGCGGACCGCCCCGGCTGACGACAATGCGCGACAGGGCGCGCGCCAGATCGGGAACCGCTTTCAGCCCGCCGCGCAGGTCGTTGCGTATGGCTACGTCGTCGACGAAGGCGGCCACGGCATCGAGCCGCTGCGCGATCTCGGCGGGATCGGTGAGCGGTGCGCTGAGCCGCTGCGCCAACAGCCGCGAGCCCGCGGCGGTGACCGTGCGATCGATCGCGGCAAGGAGCGAGCCGCGCCGCTCGCCGGATAGCGTGCGAATGAGTTCGAGATTGCCGCGCGTCGCTTGATCGATCTGCAGCGTCGCGCCGGCCGCTTCGCGCGCCGGAACCGACAGCGGCGGCCGCTTGCCGAGCTGGGTGCGTTCGACATAGGTGACGGCGGCGGCCGCCGCGCCAAGCTCGAGGCGCGAGAACGTACCGAACGCGGCGGTTGTCGCCACGCCGAAAAACGACGCGAGCCGCCGCTCCGCGGTGGCGCCATCGAACACGTCGCGCGTAAGCGGCGTGAGCGCCGGCAGCGAGCGCAGATAGGGCGCCAGCTCGGTGTCGGCGTAGAGCGCGTCGGATACGATGATTTCGCCCGGCTCGACGCGCGCGATTTCGGCGGCGAGCGACGCCCGGTCGCATTCGGCGACGCGAAACTCGCCGGTCGATATGTCGATCCAGGCCAGCGCGAAGCGGTCTTCGCCGGACGAGGCGCGGCTACGCGCCAGTGCCAGCAGATAATTGTTGCGTTTGGCGTCAAGCAGCGAGTCCTCGGTCAGCGTGCCTGGCGTCACCAGCCGCACCACGTCGCGGCGCACCACGCTCTTGGCGCCGCGCTTGCGCGCTTCCGCGGGATCTTCAAGCTGTTCGCACACCGCGACGCGGTGACCGAGCGCGATCAGCCGATGCAGGTATTCGTCGGCACGCTCGATCGGCACCCCGCACATCGGAATATCGCGGCCGAGATGCTTGCCGCGTTTGGTCAGCATGATGCCAAGCGCCCGCGAGGCCGTTTCGGCGTCGTCGAAGAACAGTTCGTAGAAATCGCCCATCCGGTAGAACAACAGGCAATCCGGATTGGCCGCCTTGATCTCGATATATTGCTCCATCATTGGCGTTATGCGCCCGACTTCGTCGGGCGCTTTTGGCGTGACACGGCCGGCGGTCTCGGGCTCCGCCTTGTCGGTCGCGATGGGGCGTGCGGCGTCCATGCCGGACGACGCTAGCAAAAAAATAGGCGTCGTGCCCGGCTTCGCGCCCGGCATCCACGACTTAGATTGGCGGTGACGACGAGAAGCGCGGTCTAGTCGCCGTTTTTCCCACTGCTTTTGGCGATCAGGTCCCTTAGTCCCGCAACCCAATTTCGCACGTAAGCTTGCGCCGCTTGCCCGCCGATGTAACTGTCAGGCACCGCGGCCTCGTCGGCGAGCATCTTCTGATAGTCGGGCGATTGCGACGCGGCGTTCATGGCCGACACCAGCGTGTCGTAGCGTGACGCGCCCGTTTCGCTTTTGACGGCGAAGGCTCTAAAGTGGGTGATATTGATCCGATAGTTGAGTTCGTTCACCGTCGGAATCGCCGGAAAGCCGGGAACCCGGCTATCCGCGAAGGCAAGGACGGGGCGGAGCTGCCGGCTGGCCAGGTACGATTCGAGATCGCCGAATTGCGCGTACAATAAGTCGGTGTGACCGCCCAACAGCGAATTCCAGCGCAGGCCGGGATCGTCAAACGGAACAGTGACCAGCTTGAGACCTTGTATTTTGTTGAAATAATTGACGGTAACGTCGCTCTGGGTGCCGAAGCCCGAACCGGCAACCGTGAGCGTCCGGGACCTCGCCGCCTGCAGCGCGTCGTCCCAAGTCTTGAACGGACTGTCTTCACGAACAAAAAAACCGCTCGGCTGCCGATCCACGACCGCCAGCGCGATGAAGTCCGCGACTTTGAATTTCGGATTGGCCGCGGCGAACAGGATATAGCTATCGGAGGTTATCTCGATGATGTTGTAGCCGTCGGCCGGCTCGCTCAGCGCCTTGTTAAGGCCGACCTGGCTCGCGGCTCCGGCGACGTTGATGACCGGAACCGAAACGCCGAGCTCGGCGGATATCAGCCCGGCCATGATCCGCCCGACCCGATCGCCGCCGCCGCCGACGCCCCAAGGTACGATCATATTGATTGGCCGATCGGGGTAAGCGTGCGCCGGCGCCGCCGCGACAATCGTGCCCACTACCAGTAATCCGGCGAATGACCGGAGCATGCGAATGTCGCCACCCATGAGCTACTCCGTTATCGGTTGCTTCTCCCGCTGCAAATTCCACGGTCGATGTCGCGACCACCGTGCGGATCAGTATTTGAGCGCCAACACGTGCGGCACGCGCGGCGCGACGTGCAGATCTTCCGTCGGCAGCCCGGCGAAGCGCAGATCGTCTTCGGTAATCGTTGGCATGGTTGGCTGCATGCCGTCGTAATATTTGGTGTTGATCAGCATGCGATTGCAGCCGGCGCAGTAGGTGTCGCCACTGAATTGTTCGGTGGTCTCTTTCAAGTTGGCGTAGATGTAGATCATCTCGCGGATCGACGGCGGCTTCTGGTCCTCGAGCGTCGTTCCCTTCAACGGCACAAAGACGAAGATCGTCGGGATCGCGCCCAGTAAGGTGAGATGGACAAGTCCGTTGACCGTGCTCTGCGCCGGCTCCAGTCCGGCGATCAGATTGGCGCTGGCGTGTCCCTTGCCGAAGGTCTGCACCATATAATTGAGCATGCGGTCGTAATGGGCATGGCCGGGCCTGCCCTTCTCGATGTCGCGCACCTTGCCGGGACACATTTTGGCGAATAGCTGCGGATCGAAGATTTCGTAATTGAAGCCGACGAGATCGGCGCCGGCCTCAAACAGCATGTCGATGTAACGTTCCTCCTCCGGAGGCGCGATGGTCAGGCGCAGCCAATTGTCGGGGAAGGCGTCTTTGATCGGACGCAGGAATTTGGCGTGCGCCTTGGCGCCGCGATCCGGCGCCGGTGTCGTGCCGCCGGCAAAGACCGGACCGTGGCGGAAATACCGATATTTGCGCGCCTCCGCGATCGTCTCGAGAAAATCCTCGGGCCGTTTCGGAAAAACGTCGCGGCCGGATTCCAGGTTCTCGTCAATGCCGCAGAATCGGCACTCGGTATGCCGGTAATCGTCGACGAACCTGCCGAAGTAATGACAATGCGGAAAGATCGTGGCGCCGCCAAAATCGCCGGCAATCGGCATGATGCTGCGCATCGAATGGCCGCGTGTCGTGCGGTGATCGTAGTAGTGCGGGTAGGGCGGGACGGTGACGCTCATCAGCTTTTCCGCCTTGGCGCCGTCGTCGACGCACTCCCAACGCCCGTTATCCCGCAGCGCCGCGGGTTTCTTGCCGATGAAATATTTGCCGTCGTCGACTTCCAGCGTGAACGGCGTGCCGTCGGTCAAATGTTCGCTGACCGCGGCGCCGACCGGAACACCAACATAGACTTTTCCTGGATCGAGAATGATATCGAGCGCGTGCTTGCCGACCGCGCCGACGGCATGATCGAGCTTCAGCGTCTTGCCGATTTGCGCCTTGGCGTCGGCAGAGACTTTCAGTCCCTGGCTGAGCAGTTCGAGCTTGAGAATGACCGGGTGATAGGTCGTGCTCTTGCGCGGCTTGCTCGAATTCTCCGCCGGAACCCATCGGTTCAACAGGCCGTCGCTCGGGAAATTTTGCGGAGCCGGCGCTGGGGATTCCGCCTCAACCCCGGGCTGCCGCAGGGATTCGAGCGTCGAGTGCGTCGTGTCCATACATCCTCCGGGCCGAATTACGCCGCCACAATGAAGAGATGTTGCGTTTCGCGTTCGATGAATAAGCGCACCGCGCTGGCCGCGCCCTTGACATGCGCTTTCACGGCCTTCTCGATGGTCTTGAGGTCGCCGCCGACGAGCGCATCCAGAATCGCGTGATTCTCGCGGCGGATGTCCTGCGCCCGCTGCGGATGACGCGACACTACGATCGTGCCGATGCTCCAGAATCTGGAGCCGAGATTGGCCAGCACTTCCTGCAGCACGGTGTTGTGGGTCTGCGCGGCAATCAGATCGTGGAATCTGCGGCTGGCCCGCAGAAAATCGGCGTAGAGCTTTTGCGCCAAGAGCGCGTCGGCGTAGTCGAGCGCTTCGCGCATGGCGGCGAGCGCCGCCGGGGTCAAGTTCGGAAATGCCTCGCGGGCCGCCTCGACTTCGAGCACCTCGCGAACGCGGTAGAGGTTGAGGATTTCGCCGACGCTCAAGCCGCGGACGACAAAGCCGGAGCCTTGCTCGCGCTGGAGCAAGCCCTCCTGCTCCAAGCGCACCAGCGCCTCTTTCACGGGGGTGCGGCTGATCTTGAATTCTTGCGCGACCCGCAATGCGCGCAAGCGCTGCCCCGGCCGATAGACGCCGTCGACGATCGATTTCTTGAGGCGGTCATAGGCCTCGTCCACGACGCTCCGGGTTCGCAATTTTGCATCCATAGTGAATTCACTATGGCGGCAATTGTGCAATGTCAAGAGGAAGAATTGGATGTCGCAGACTTGAGGTTGTATACGGTTGTGGCCGCTCCGGCGCTTGCTGTGGCAGCGAGGAAAGCGACTTAGCGGCGCTGGCGGCGGCTCGGATTATGCCGGCCGACGGTCGAGCGGAACATAAGTCCGCGCATCCGGACCGCTATAGAGCGTGAGCGGGCGGATCAGGATGTTGTTTTCCATCTGCTCGAGCGCTTGCACGACCCAGCCTGGCACACGGCCAATGGCGAAGATCGGCACGAACAAATCGCGCTTGATGCCGAGCAGGTGGTAGACCACGCCGGAATAGAAATCGACGTTCACATTGACGCCGTGGCGCGCATAGGGCGCCATCGCCGCCACCACCGCTTGCAGAATCTCGTACCAGCGCGGCTGGCCCATCTCCTTCGACAGACGCTCGACGCCGGCGCGCATATGCCGCGCGCGCGGATCCTCGGCGCGATAGACGCGATGGCCGAAGCCGGTCACGGCTTCGCCGGCCTTGCGCTTGGCGCGCACATAATCGGCCGCGCGCGACGGATCGCCGATCTCTTCGGCCATCTTCATCACGTCTTCCGCCGCGCCACCGTGCGCCGGCCCGGACAAGGCCGCGATCGCCGCGGTGATGGCGGCGTGGAGATTGGCCTCGGTGCCGATGACCACGCGCGCGGTGAACGACGAAGCATTGGAGCCATGCTCGGCGTGCAGCACGAGGTCGCGGTCGATCAGTTGCGCGGCATCGGTGCTTGGCTTCTCGCCCTTGAGCATCCACAACAGATTGGCGGCGTGGGAAAGCTCCTTGCTGGCGGCGACGGGCTCCAGCCCTTGGCGAAGCCGTGCATGCGCCGCGACGATCATCGGCACCTGTGAGGTCAAGCGGATGCCTTTGCGCAGCACCGCCTCGCGCGCATTATCCGCGGTCTCGGCATCGAAGGCGGCGAGCGCCGAGGCTGCGGTGCGCAACACATCCATCGGATGCGCCAGTTTGATGGTGCGGATGATATCGAGGATCGGCGCCGGCAGTTCGCGCGCGGCCTTTAAGGCATGATCGAACTCCGCGAGCTGGGCCTGGTTCGGCAGTTCACCGTGCAGCAACAGCCAGGCGGTTTCCTCAAACGTCGAATGCTCGGCGAGATCATGGATCGAATAGCCGCGGTAGCGCAACTCGCCGATGCGTCCGTCGATAAAGGTGCACGGCGAGCGGTCAAAATAGACGCCCTTCAAGCCACGGTGAATCTTGATCGGTTCGTTTGTTTCGGTCATCTATGCCTCGTCACCACTCGCCCGAACTCAACATGAATCCCATCGAACGCTGTTTCGATACAGCACGCGGTCGTCATTTCAAGATCGTTTTGCCGGAAGGCGATGACATTCGCGTGCTTGCGGCTGCGCGTGGTCTCATTGACCGGGAAATTGCGCGTCCGATCGTGCTTGGCGCCGCAGATGCGATCGCGGAAGCCGCGAAATCCGCCGGCGTCAAACTCGACGGCATCGAGACGATCGATCCGCGCGGCGACCCGCGCTTGCAAGATTATGGCGCGGCGTGTGCCGCCCTGCGTGAGAATGTGACGGTGTCGATGGGCGCGCGGCTTGTGGCGAAGCCGCTTTATTTCGCCGGTATGATGGTTAAGCAAGGCGATGCCGATGCCATGGTCGCGGGCGCGGCCAATCCGACGCGCCGCGTCATCGAAGCCGGATTGATGACGATCGGGCTTGCTCCCGGGATCGCGCTGCCATCGAGCTATTTTCTGATCGTCGTGCCGAATTTGCTTGGACAAGGGCCGCGGTCTTTCATATTTGCCGATTGTGCGGTGAACGCTGATCCGACGGCGGAAGAACTCGCCGATATCGCGCTGGCGTCCGCCGCCAGCGCAAAAAATCTGCTCGGCGAAACGCCGCGCGTCGCCCTGTTGTCGTTCTCGACCCAAGGTAGCGCCCAACATGCGCGCGTCGATAAGGTCCGGCGCGCGCTCGATCTGGTGCGGTCGCGCGCACCTGGTCTGGCGGTGGATGGCGAATTGCAAGCCGATGCCGCCGTGGTGCCCGCCGTTGCGGAAAAGAAGGTGAAGGATCTCGGCGCTGTCGCCGGCCGCGCCAACGTACTGATCTTCCCTGATCTCGACGCCGGCAATATCGGCTACAAGCTCGTGCAATGGCTGGGCGGCGCCACCGCCATCGGGCCATTCCTGCAAGGTTTTGCCAAACCGGTCAGCGATCTGTCGCGCGGCGCGTCTGTCGACGACATCGTCACGACCTGCGCCGTGGTGTTGGCGATGGCGTGAGGCGGGACCATCGGGTGAGCCGTCCGAGATCATTCTCAGACTTAGGTTGTCAAAATGCCGCCGTCGACGGGAATGACCGCTCCGGTAATGAAGCCGGCGCGTTCGGAGGCGAGGAATGCCACGAGGTCGGCCACGTCGACGGTCGTCGCAAGACGGCCGAGCGGAATGCGCGGCAATATTCTTTGCCGCGCCTCGTCGGTCAGCGCGGCGTGCGTCATGGCCGTGTCCAGGATGGCGGGCGCCACCGCGTTGACGGTGATGCCGCTCGGCCCGAGCTCGCGCGCGAGCCCCATGGTCAGCGCCACGACGGCAGCTTTGCTCGCGCCGTAGAGAGCGTTGCCCACCGAGCCGCCGCCGCGCATGGCCGATACCGAAGCGACGTTGATGATACGGCCACGGCGCGCCGCCGCCATCGCGGGGACCGCCGCTTTCACGCAATTGATGATGCCGTTGATATTGACCCGGGCGACGCGGTCAAACTCGCCGGCCGGCAAATCGGCGACATGGCCGGTGGAGAGCAACCCCGCGGCGTTGACCAGGATTTCGGGCGCTGTCGTGTTGGCCGGCAAAGCGGCGAAAGCCGCGTCAACAGCGCCTGCATCGGCAACGTCGACGGTGACGGCGTAGGCGACGAATCCGTCACGCGCGAGCGCCGCGGCGGCTCGCGCGGCGGCGGCTTGGTCGCGATCGGCAACCCAGACCATGCAGCCCTCCGCCGCCAGCACGCGCGCAATCTTTTCGCCGATGCCGGCGCCGCCGCCAGTGACGAAAGCGACGCGACCTTTGAGGTTAAGATCCATCTTGGTCGCGCCGCCTTTGAAACGCTCGTTCGTCGACCGCCGGTACTCAACCGCGGAGCGGTTGGATAACTTCTTCGTCGACCGCGATGTCTTTCTGATGCCGATCTGTCATGGCAAAAACCGACAGCGCGCTGATGAGGCTGACGACGAGAACATAACCGCAGATCAACCAAGGCTGATTGCCGCCAATCGGCAACAGGGCCGTGGCGATGATCGGCGTCAGTCCGCTGGCGAAGATGCCGGAGAACTGATAGACGAACGAAATACCGGTATAGCGCACCCGCGTGTCGAACAGTTCGGAGAATAGCGCCGCCTCCGGGCCGTAGACCGCTGCGTAGATGACGCCGAACGGCACGGTGATGGCGACGACGGTTAAGATCGGCGAGAGCTGCTGCATGAGCCAGAATGCCGGGAAGGTCAACACGCCAATCAAAAGTCCGGCGATACCATAAAGGGCGCGGCGGCCGATGCGATCGGAGAGTTGCCCGCAAATCGGCAGCAACACGATCATGATCGCAGAGGCGATCATGATCGCCGTCAACGCATTCTGCCGGGTCATGTGCAGCGTGGTGGTGATATAGAATACGCAGAACACGCCATAGATATTGAAGGTCACGCCCTCGATGTAGCGCGCGCCGAGACCCAGGATGGTGTTCCAGGTATGGGTGCGGAACAGCTCGGCGATCGGCACCGCCGCGATCTTGTGCTCTTGCTGCGCCTTCTGGAACGCCGGCGTCTCCATGATCTTCAACCGGATATAGACACCGATCACCACCAGCACGGCGCTGAGCAGGAATGAGATGCGCCAGCCCCAGGCGAAGAAGTCATCGTTGTTGAGGAACGACAGCAGGCTGGTGACGGCTGCGGCAAGGAGGAGGCCCGCCGGCACGCCGATTTGCGGCCAGCTGCCGTAGAATCCGCGCTGTCCGCCGGGCGAATGCTCGACCGCCATGAGCACCGCACCGCCCCATTCACCGCCGATGCCGATGCCCTGGAAGATGCGAAGCGCCAGCAGCAAAAGCGGCGCCCAGACGCCGGCCGAAGCGTAGGTCGGCAACAGGCCGATCAGGAAGGTGGCGATGCCCATGATCAGCACCGTGAGAATGAGCACGGTCTTGCGGCCGATGCGGTCGCCGTAATGGCCGAAGATGACGCCGCCGATCGGGCGCGACAGAAATCCGACGAATGACGTGACATAGGCCAACAACGTCGAGATCAGGATGTCGGAGCTGGGAAAGAACAATTTATTGAGCACCAGCGCCGTCATCGTGTTGTAGAGAAAGAAATCATACCATTCGATCGTGGTGCCGATTGCGCTCGCGAATGCGATGGTGCCGATCGACATCGTCGCGCCGTCGTCCTTCTTGTAAGCCTGATCCATTTTTCTCTCCCCTCTCAGTTTATGAACCGGCGCGCCTAAGCCGCCGGCAGTCCCAGCAAGCTGCGCGCTTCGGCGCAGCTTGCGGCGTGCCGCCCATACTCGCCGCAGATGCCGGCGAGCCGGGCGACCAGCTCGGCATTGCTCTTCGCCAGCCGGTCCTTGTCGAACTTGATATTGTCCTCGAGCCCGGTGCGGACATGGCCACCGAGCTCAAGACACCAGCGATTGACTTCGAGCTGGTGCCGGGCGATGCCGGCAGCGGACCAGGTCGCGTCCGGCATGATCTCCTTGAGTTCGCCGACCAGAAATTCCAGCAATTTGCGCCGCGCCGGCAGCGCATTGGGAATGCCCATCACGAATTGAACCTGGCACGGCCGCTTGAGGAGCCCGCGATCGGCGAGCGTCTTGGCATTGTAGAGCATCGCCACGTCGAAGACTTCGATCTCCGGCTTGACGTTGTTTTGCAGCATCGAACGCGCGAGATCCTCCACAAGCTGCGGCGGATTCTCGTAGATCTGCGCCGGGAAGTTCACCGAGCCGGTGGCGAGCGACGCCATATCGGGTTTCAGCTCGAGCATCCTGCCGCGTTCGCTCTGCTGGCGGCCGCGGCCGCCGGTCGAGAACTGGATGATCATGCCCGGGCAGTGCTTGGCGACGCCTTCGCCGACTTGCGCGAACAATTCGGGGTCCGAGCTCGGCGACTCATCCGGATTGCGAACGTGGATATGCGCGACGCTGGCGCCCGCTTCGTAGGCCTCGTGCGTCGATTCGATCTGCTCGCGCGGCACGACCGGGACCGCCGGCGTGTCTTTCTTGCGCGGAATGGCGCCGGTGATGGCAACGGTAATGATCGCGGGTGTGGTCATGGTCATGCGGCCAGTGCGGGGCGTTTGACGATGTGAAACGAACGGATGTCGGGCCGCAGCGCGATTTCCTTCATCAGCGTGATGAGTGGCGTCGATGATAGCGGATAATCGGTCTTGATCGGACCGGCGGCCTTGAGCGCCTGGTATTGGCCGTCGGAATAGAATGCCGCGAGCAACAGGTCGTCGTCCGAAGCGAACGGCCCGCGTTCGCGCCGCAGCCGCGGAATACCCGGTTCGATCAGGTCGCCGGGCCGCGCCGTTGTCGGTGCCGCGCCTTTGGCGATGCGGTCAAAGAGATTGGGGTCGATCGGCCCGGCAATCTCGCCGTAATAGCCGAGCACGTATTTGCGGACCTCGTCGGGCACCGTCGCGTAGCGCTCCTTGCCCATGACGTTGAGCACCGCTTGGGTCATGACGAATTGCGCAAACGGGCTGACGATGATCGGATAACCGAGATCGTGACGCACGCGCGCCGCTTCTTCCAACACGTCGGGCAGACGGTGCGCGATGCCGAGCGGCGCCAGCTGCGATTTGAGATTGGATATCATGCCGCCGGGCATTTGGTGTTCGTAATGAAAGGCGTCGTGCTCGACGATCTGTCCGACCGGCTTGCCCTCGCGCGCGGCGATGTACCGCAGTCGCTCGGCGACTTCGGCGACCGGCGTGAGATCGATGGGCACGGTGAAACCATCGCGCCTGGCGTTCTCCACGAAACTTTCCGTTGCGGGATGCGACGCGCCGTTGGCCAGAGTGGAGGTCGCCGTATGCACGACGTCGACGCCAAGCTCGAGGGCGCGAAGCGCGGTGTAGGGGGCAAGGCCGGTGAGGCAATGCGAATGCAGATGCAGCGGCAGCGCCCCGCAGACGGCTTTGAGCGCGGGCACCAGCGTGTGGGCGCGTTCAGGAGTGAGCAGTCCGCTCGGATCCTTGATGTAAACCGCGTCGACGCCGAGCTTGATCAGCTCGCCCGTCTTGCGCGCGTAATAGTCGTCGGTGTGGACGGGGCTTAGCGTGTAGACCACGCCGCCGGCGGTATAGAGGCCGGCCTTCTTCGCCGCGCGCACCGGCACTTCCATGTTGCGCATGTCGTTGAGCGCGTCATAGGGCGTGTGGTAGCGGATGCCGTTGGCAAAAATCCGTTGCGCCGTCAGTTCGACGATGTCGTCAGGAAAGAATTCGAACGTGAACAGGCTTTGCCCGCGCGTCATCACGATCAGCGGCGTGTTCTTGACCCAGCCGCTGACGAGGCGCATGCGCTGCCACGGATCCTCGCGCAGATAACGCACGCAGACGTCGAACACCGCGCCGCCGACGAGGTCGATGGCCTCGAAGCCGGCGCGATCGAGCCGCGGCGCGATGTCGGCCATCATCGCCGTCGTCATGCGCGTCGCCCAAAGGCATTGATGCGCGTCGCGTAGCGTCACGTCGACGAGCCGTATGGTCTTGCCGCTCATCACCGGACCGCCCGCAATTCGTTCTCGATCCAACGCGTGTGAATTTCGGCGCGCGCAAATTCCGGTCGCCGCAAAAGCGCGGCATGAAACGGCACCGTGGTGGCGATACCGGCAATGTCGAAGCGCGCCAGGGCCGACGCCGCAGTCTCTAGCGCGGCCGCGCGGTCGCGTCCGGTGACGATCAGCTTGCCCAGCATGGAATCGTAGAACGGCGGCACCACGTAATTCTCATAGACGTGGCTGTCGAGCCTGATGTCGCGGCCGGACGGCGGGCGCCATCGCTTGAGCATGCCGGGCGAGGGGCGAAAATCGTGGTCGGCATCTTCAGCATTGATGCGGAACTCAATCGCCGCGCCCGCCGCGCCCTTGGCTGGACCCACTGACAGCTTTTCTCCGGCGGCGACATGGAACTGTTCGGCGACCAGATCGCTGCCGGTGATCATTTCGGTCACCGGATGCTCGACCTGGATGCGCGTATTCATCTCGATGAAAAAGAATTTGCCGCTCGATACGTCGTAGATGAATTCAACGGTGCCGGCATTGACGTATTTCAGCGCGCGAACGAGGGTCACTGCCGCTTCCGCCATGGCGCGCCGCGCCGCCGCGTCGAGCACCGGCGACGGCGCTTCCTCGATCAGCTTCTGGTGACGGCGCTGGACGCTGCAATCGCGCTCGCCAAGCTGCACGCAATTGCCGTGGCTGTCGCCAAAGACCTGAATTTCGATATGGCGCACCTGCGGGAAGAAACGTTCGAGATAAACGTCCGGCTTGCCGAAGGCGGCTGCGGCCTCGGCCGTCGCCTGAGCGAATAAACCCGTGAAGGCGCTCGTTTCCGGCACGACGCGCATGCCACGGCCGCCGCCGCCGGCGCTTGCCTTCAACAGCAACGGATAACCGATCGCATCGGCGCGCTCTTTGGCGTCCGCCGCAGCGGTGAAGCCCTCGCTCGAACCCGGCACCACCGGAATGCCCAATGAGGCTGCGGTCTGCCGGGCAGCCACCTTGTCGCCCATGCGCGCGATGACCTCCGCGCTCGGACCGATAAAGATCAACCGCTCCTCGGCGCAGCGCGCGGCGAAACCGGCGTTCTCCGCCAAGAAACCGTAGCCGGGATAAAGCGCATCGCATTGGCAGGCAGACGCCACTTCGATCAGCGCCGCTTCATTGAGATAACTCGCCTTGGGCGGCGGCGGCCCGATGCACACGGCGTGGTCGGCGGCCCAGCGATGCGGCGAATTGCCGTCCGCCGAGGAATAGACCGCGACGCTGTCGAGCCCGAGCCGCCGGCAGGTGCGAATGGCGCGCAGCGCGATCTCTCCGCGATTGGCGATCAGTACGCGACGCAACCTGGCGCTCCTATGCGGGTTCGATGACGAAGAGGGTACGGCCATACTCGACGAGCTCGGCGTTGTCGGCGCCGATTTGCACAATGCGGCCGTCGTGCTCGGACGCAATGGTGGTGAAAAGCTTCATGACCTCGATCAGGCAGAGTGCGTCGCCCTTGCGAACGTGTTGACCGATTTCCACGAAAGGCGGCACATCCGGCGAAGACGCGCGATAGAAGGTGCCAACCATCGGAGCCGTCACCTCGATCTGATGCGGGGCCTTTGCCGGTGCCTGGCGCGGCACTGTATCGGCCGACGCCGGGACGCCGACGCTTGCCGGTCCCGGCGGCGACGGCATCCTCGCGGCGGGCGCGACGATGTCATGCGACGGCGAATAGGCACTGCCGGCAGCGTTGCGCCGCACCACCAATTTCAAATCGCCGGTCTCGACGATCAGTTCATCGCAGGAACTGCCGTCGATGATTTTCAAGATCGCGGCGATATCATCGTAACTAAGGCTCACGCTCACTCCGGGCTTTGCCGCACCACGCGTCAGTTCGTCGATTGCATTTTGGCGAGCGCCGATAGATCGGTGCCGGTCTGCTCGATGCTCACTCCCGAGGTTCGGAAGCCAATGATCCAGATCGGCAGGATGCAAAGCACCGTCAGCACAGCGAGGATCAAGCACAGCGTCGAAAAATCCATCACCGCGCTCATGATCGGGAACAGATAGACCAGCACGACGCCGCCGAGAAACCGCGTAATGCTCTCGCCCAGCATCGATCCGGTCGCCCGCAAGCGAGTCGGGAACTGCTCCGCCATGTAGAGTTTTGCCAGCGGGAAGCCGGCATAGTCGAAGCTCCAAACGACAATTGCGGCCGCGATGATCGCGCCTCGAGGCAGCGGCGCGCCGAGCGCCACCGTGCCGATCGCCGTGATGATCATGATGATGACGAGGCCCCAGCGCCGGCTGATCTTGTCGCCGAGGCTGCCGGCGATGGCAGTCGAAATCACCGTGAGGAACAGCAGTCCGGATGTGTAGTAGAGCGCGTCTTCTTTGCCGGCGCCCATGCGCTGGATGATCGATGGCCCGTAGATGGTGATGATGTAGAACGACACGAACGGCGATAGCAGCGCGAGATACGACACGACACATCGCTGCCAGTACGGATAGCGGAACAGATCGAAGATCGAGACCTTTCGCGCCGCCGTCGCTTGGAGGACCTTCAGCGAGCCTTCGTCGATCAATGTTTCGTCATGCGGGACTTGGCTGATGTCTTCGAGCTCCTCGACGAAGGTCCGAACGGTGTCGATCCTGCCGGCTTTGAGAAGAAATCGCGGCGATTCCGGAAGATATTTCATGATCACCGGGACGATGATGATCGGCAGGCCGCCGAGCATCAGGAGCACCCACCAGGCCTCGCCGGCCGGCAGACGGCCGATGATAAGCGCGCCGGCCAACGTGTTGAGGCCGTAGGAAAAGCCGAGGAGCGAATTGGAAAAGCCGACGGCGGTGCCGCGCCATTGCTTGTTGACGAATTCGGAGAGCAGCAAATACGGAACGGGGAACACCGCGCCCTGGCCGAGGCCGGCAATGAAACGGAAGATCGCGAGTTGCGTGGCGTCCTGAGAGAAACTCGCAAGGAACGTCACGACGCTGAAAATAACGATGCCGCCGACCAGCGTGGTTTTGCGGCCGAAGCGGTCCGCTAGCCGGCCGGCCGGTAAGAGCCCGAGAACAATGCCGAGCGTGCCGGCGCTGCCGACCAGACCGGTCGCGCTTGGCGAGAGTTGCCACTCGCCCTTCAAAATGAACAGCACCGGAGCGATGATGCCGATATCGAAAGCCTCGAGGATCCATACGACGCCGAGCAGGCCGACGAGAAACAGGATTCTGCGATTGACCGGCAAGCGATCGAGCCGCGCCAGCAGGTTCTCCTGCGCCGCCAGATTTTCAGGGCGTTGAACACTTGTTGCGGTCGCCACCTCAGCCTCCCCTTGGTTTTTCAGACTGTGATTTTCGTTTCTGTTATTCGCGGCGTTGCGCGAAATCCCCGGCACTGCTGCACCGTTCGGTCTCGTTGTCGTCAGACTAACACTATGCTATTGCCTTTTAAAACCATACGTCTCAATCAATGAGAAAATGGAATGTTTGGCGCGCGCCAACAAAAAGCTGCCACCGCGCGTTGAACGGGCCGACAAAAGCAAAACCCAGGGAGGATCGACAATGGTCGCTAAAAAAACGGCGTGGCTTGCGATAGCTCTCGCTTTTGCACTGGCGCCCGCGTCGCACGCGCAAGAGAAGTATCCCGACCACCCGATCAACTTCATCGTGCCGTGGGGACCGGGCGGCGGCGCCGATTTGTTGGCGCGCACCGCGGGCAAGATCATGTCGCAGGATCTCGGCGTCTCGTTTCCGGTGCTCAATGTGCCGGGCGCGACCGGACAGACCGGCATCACCAAACTCCTGAACTCCCCGGCCGACGGCTATACGCTCGCCGTGCTGATCGGCGACACCTATTCGTTGCTCGCTGGACCGCATCCCGGCTTCACCGCCGATCAGGTCATTCCACTTGCCATTATGATCCAGCAGCCGTCCGGCTATTGGGTCAACACCCAGAGCAAATGGCACACCTGGCAAGAGCTCGCGGCGACGGCCAAGCAGCAGACGCTCAAGGTCGCGGTGCTCGGCTTTGGCAGCGCCGATGACATCACGACGTCCTACTTGGATAAGCAAGGTTTCAAATTCGAGCCGATCCCTTATGCCGAGCCGGAGCTGCGCTACACCTCGATTCTCGGCGGCAATGCCGATGTGCTTTATGAGCAGACCGGCGACGTGCGCAGCTATTTCGACGGCGGCAAGATCCGGCCGCTGATCTTCTTCTATTCGCACCGGCTCAGCATTCCGCAATTCGCCAATGTCCCGGTGTCCAAGGAGTTCGGCTACGACGTCACGCTGCCGCAGTTCCGCTCCATCGTGGTCAAAGCCGGCACCGACCCGGCGCGGGTCAAGCTCCTCTCCGAGGCGCTGGCGAAAGTGGCGCAGACCCCGGAGTTCAAGGCCTATCTCGATCAGCAATATGCCGATCCGGACAGCTACGTGCCGATGGATAAGGCGCGCGGCTTTATGGATTCCTGGCTGACGCAGGCCAAGAGTATTTTGGCTTCAACAAAGACGGGATCGAAGTGAGTTCGGGCAAAGCGGTCACAGTGCTGGAGCGGTGCCGGGCGACGCTGCCTTATCTCGTCGTGCTCGCGGCAGGCGCGTATCTTTACTACACCGCCGAGAACTTCGAATTCGAGCAGTCGTCGGGGCGAATCGGTCCGGGCGCCTGGCCGAAGCTCATTCTGGTCCTGATGTTGGCGTCGGCATTGTGGGGCGCGGTGTCGTCGGCGTTGCAAATCGGAAAATCGGACGCGATCGCCGACGCCGATGAGATGGAAACGCTAGTCCGACCGCCCGAGATCTATCCCTGGCTGGTCTGGGTCGCCGTCGCGGCCACGGTCGGTTATCTCCTCATCCTGCCGGTGCTCGGCTTCTTCCTGGCGACGATTGTTTACGCCTTCGTCCTTATGTATCTCGGCCACTACCGGCGCTTCGTTCCGGCCGTCCTCTTGAGCGTGGCGATCGCATTCGCCTTCATGTTCATGTTCATGCGCGTGGTCTATGTGGCGCTGCCGGTCGGCGTCGCGCCGTTCGATCGGCTGTCTTATGCGCTGATGGCCGCGATGGGCGTGCATTAGGAGGCGGCGGCGTGGTGATCGGCAATCTCGCTCACGGCTTCGTCGAGGTTTTCCAGCCGTTCGACCTGCTGATGCTGTTCGTCGGCTTATTGGTCGGCATGGCGGTCTCGATCATGCCGGGCCTCGGACTCGTGATGGGCGTGATCCTGGCGCTGCCGTTTACCTATCAAATGCCGATCGAGCCCGCCGTCATCCTGCTCACCGCCATCTATTTCTCCGGCACCTATGGCGGCTGCTTCACCGCTATCCTCTACCGTATCCCAGGCGAGCCGATGGACGTGCCGATGCTGTGGGATGGCTACACCATGGCCAAACGCGGCCAGCCGGCGAAGGCGCTGGGCTGGGCGCTCCTTGCTGCGCTCATCGCCGGCCTGGTGTCGTCGGCGGTCATGGTGGCGCTGGCCGGCCCGATGAGCGAGGCCGCGCTTAAATTCGATTCGCCGGACTATTTCGCCGCGGTGTTCTTTGGTCTCACCACCGTCGTCGCGCTCGCCGGAAAATCGCTGGTCAACTCGCTGATCAGTCTATGCGTCGGGCTCTTGGTGGCGACGATCGGCATCGACAGCATCTACGGCACCGATCGCTTCACTTTCGGCGTGCCGATCCTGCGCGACGGCGTGCAACTGGTCGAGGTCCTGGTCGGCATGTACGGCCTCGGCGAAGTACTGGCGCGGATCGGCCAAGGCCTGCATCTCGACAAGCCGAAGGAAGCCAAGGTCAACGTCGCCACGCAGTTTCCGTCGCTGCGCGAATTCTTGGCGATCAAGATGACGCTGTTCCGCAGCACAGTGCTGGGTACGGTGCTCGGCATCGTGCCGGGCGCCGGCGCCACCATCACCTCATTCATCTCCTACGGCATCGAGAAGCAATACGGTCGGCGGCGGCAGTTGCTCGGCACCGGCATTCCGGAGGGCATCGTCGCGCCGCAGATCGGCGCCACGGCCTCGGTTGCGGGCCACATGATCCCGCTCTTGACATTGGGCCTGCCGGGCAGCGGCGCCACCGCCGTCATCCTGGCCGCGTTCCTGCTGCACGGCGTGCAGCCGGGCCCGATGCTGTTTGAGGATTCGGCGTCCTCGCTGATGGTCTACACCATCCTCGCCTCGATGTTCGCATCCGTCATCGGCATGTGCCTGGTCGGTTTCTTTTGGATCAGGGTCGTAGTCAAAGTCCTGACCATCCCGCAGGGCGTTCTCTCCGCCATCGTGGTGATGTTCTGCCTGGTCGGCGCCTATGCCAATCGCAACGACATGTCGGACGTCTGGATGATCGTAATCTTCGGCGTGCTTGGCTATCTGTTCGAGAAACTTAGATTTCCGATTTCGCCGATGGTGCTCGGCGCGATTTTGGGACCGGTCGGCGAGACCGCCTTCATGCGCAGCATGATAAGTAGCGACAACGATTGGACCGTGTTCTTTCGGGGACCGATCTGCGGTCCGCTGATGGTCGGGTCGATCCTGGCGCTAAGCTATCCGCTGCTGCGTCAACTCTTCCTTATGCGCCGCCGTACGGCGGCAGTAGTTATTTCCGGTGAGCCGCGATGAGCACACAAGCAATGACGGACAGCTTCCACCACGAGACGACGCGCGACGACACGGTGCGCGGCGAGCACGAGGCGATCTCCACGGCGACGGCGCGTACCTTCGCCATTCTCGATCTCGTCGCGCATTCCCCGGTGGCGGTCGAAGTCGCCAGCGTCATCGAAACCCTGGCGCTGCCGAAGGCGACAGCCTACCGCCTGGTCGACGGGCTGGTCAGTTCCGGCTATCTGGCCCGCGAACCGGCGCGCAAGCGCCTGACCGTGGGATCGCGGCTCACCGATCTTGCCTTCGGCACGATGCGCGCGTCGATGCGCGATTCCGGCCGCCATGCGCTGTTGCGCCGGCTCGCCCATCAGGTGAACGAAACCTGCAATATCGGCGTCATCCTCAATGGCGAGATCGTCTATCTCGACCGCGTCGAGGCCGAGCACTGGCCGCTGCGCCTGCATTTCGGCGCCGGCACGCGGGTGCCGCTGCATTGCAGCGCCATCGGCAAGCTGCATCTGGCGCTGCTGCCGGCCCGGCGCCGCCAGCGGCTGTTGCAAAGCCTCGAGCTGCGCCGTTTCACCGCCGGCACCATAACCGAGCACGCGCTGCTGGAGGCCGAGTTGAAGCAAATCCGCAAGGAGCAGGTGTCGTTCGACCGCGAGGAATATCTTGCGGGCGTCGTTTGCGTGGCGGTGCCGGTGCTCGGACGCAACGGCGAGATGCTCGCCGCGATTGCGATCCAGGCGCCGGAGGCGCGCATGAACGTTCGCATGGCCCGCGAGCATCTGCCGGCGCTGCGCGGCGCGGCCGAGGAGCTTGCCGAGACTTTTCAGGACAGGACGTAAATCTCATCTCCCCGGCGGACGTGAATGCCGGAATCGAACAAGGATTGAAACGATGAAAATGACGACGGAAGAAGCTTTCGTGAAAGTCCTGCAGATGCACGGCATCGAGCATGCTTTCGGCATCATCGGTTCGGCGTTCATGCCGATCTCCGATCTTTTCCCGGCCGCGGGCATCACGTTCTGGGACGTCGCGCACGAGGGCAACGGTGGGATCATCTGCGACGGCTATACGCGCTCGACCGGGAAAATGGCGATGGTCATCGCGCAGAACGGGCCCGGCATCACCAATTTCGTCACTCCGATCAAGACCGCCTATTGGAATCACACCCCGATGCTGTTGGTGACGCCGCAAGCGGCGAACCGCACCATTGGCCAGGGCGGCTTCCAGGAAGTGGAACAGATGGCGCTGTTCCGCGACATGGTCTGCTATCAGGAGGAAGTGCGCGATCCGTACCGCACCGCCGAGGTTCTCAACCGCGTCATCACCAAGGCCAAGCGTCTCTCCGCGCCGGCACAGATCAACATTCCGCGCGACTTTTGGACCCAAGTGATCGACATCAATTTGCCGGCGATCGTCGAATTCGAGCGTCCGGCCGGCGGTGCGCATGCGATCGCCGAGGCGGCGAAGCTTTTATCGGCGGCGAAATTTCCGGCCATCCTCTCGGGGGCCGGCGTTGTCCTTGCCGGCGCCATTCCGGAATGCGCGGCGCTCGCCGAAAAGCTCGACGCACCGGTCTGCAACAACTACCAGCACAATGACAGCTTTCCCGGCAGCCATCGGCTTGCGGTCGGCCCGCTCGGCTATAACGGCTCAAAGGCGGCGATGGAGCTCATCGCCAAGGCCGACGTCGTGCTGGCGCTGGGCACGCGGCTCAATCCGTTCTCGACGCTGCCCGGCTATGGCATCGATTACTGGCCGAAAAACGCCAAGGTGATCCAAGTCGACATCAATGCCGACCGCATCGGCCTCACCAAGCCGGTTACCGTCGGCATCTGCGGCGACGCCAAGCTCGTCGCCAAGGCGATCCTGGCGCAGCTCGCGCCGTCGGCGGGCAATGACGGCCGCGACGAACGCAAGGCGCTGATCCACACCACCAAGTCGCGCTGGCTGCAGACGCTGTCGAGCATGGATCACGAGGACGATGATCCCGGCACGACCTGGAACGCGGATGCGCGCAAGCGCGACCCGGATCGCATGTCGGCGCGGCAGGCGTGGCGCGCGATTCAGGCCGGGCTGCCGAAGGACGCCATCATATCGAGCGACATCGGCAACAATTGCGCCATCGGCAACGCCTATCCGACGTTCGAGAAGGGCCGTAAATATCTGGCCTCGGGCCTGTTCGGTCCGTGCGGCTACGGCTTCCCGTCGATCATCGGCGCCAAGATCGGCAATCCGGACACGCCTTGCGTCGGCTTTGCCGGCGACGGCGCTTTCGGCATTTCCATGAACGAGATGAGCTCGATCGGCCGCAAGGAATGGCCCGGCATCACCATGGTGGTGTTTCGCAACTATCAGTGGGGCGCCGAGAAGCGCAATTCGATTCTCTGGTTCGACGATAATTTCGTCGGCACCGAGCTCGATCCGCATCTGTCCTACGCCAAGGTCGCCGAGGGCTGCGGGCTCAAGGGCGTAGCCGTGCGCACGCCCACCGAGCTGACCGAGGCGCTGCGCGCGTCATGCGAGGCGCAGAAGCAGCGCGTCACTACTTTCATCGAGGTCATCCTCAATCAGGAGCTCGGCGAGCCGTTCCGCCGCGACGCCATGAAGAAGCCGGTGCGGGTCGCCGGCATCCGGCGCGAGGACATGCGCCCGCAGCAAGTCGCGCAGTGAAGGAACGATCATGACTGTGGCCGTGAAATCGCCGGCGGAGCTCCACCACAAGCCGGTCATTGACGAGGTGATGCGGCGGGCGCGCGCGGCATTCGCAAGCTTCCGCGACGTCAGCCAGGAGCGCGCCGACGAGGCGGTCCGCGCGCTGGCATGGTCGGTCTATAAGCCGGAACATGCGCGCGAGCTTGCCGCGCTCGCCGTCGCCGATACCGGGCTTGGCAACGTGCCCGACAAAATCGTCAAGAACCAGCGCAAGACCTTCGGCACCTTGCGCGATCTGCTGCGCGCCAAATCGGTCGGCGTCATCGAGGAAGACAAGGCCAAAGGCATCGTCAAATACGCCAAGCCGATGGGCGTCGTCGCCGCGCTGACGCCGTCGACCAATCCCGCCGCCACGCCGGTGAACAAGGCGATGATGGCGATTAAGGCGCGCAACGCCGTCGTCATCGCGCCGTCGCCGCTCGGCTACGAGACCACCAAGCGCACGGTGGACTATATGCGCGCTGCCTTGGCGCAGGCCGGACTGCCGGCCGATCTGGTGCAGGTGCTGCCGCCGCCGGTCACCAAGGAATTGACCGAAGCGCTGATGAAAGCCGCCGACCTCGTTGTCGTCACCGGCTCGCAGGATAATGTCCGCCGCGCCGCGATGAGCGGCACGCCGGCGATCGGCGTCGGCGCCGGCAATGTTCCGGTCATCATCGACGAGACGGCCGATCTCGCCGACGCGGCGCGCAAGATCCGCGCCTCGAAGATTTTCGACAATTCGACGTCATGCTCGTCCGAGAATTCCGTGATCATTCTCGATTCGATCTACGACAAGGCCATCGCAGCGCTCAAGGGTATCGGCGGCTATCTGTGTACGGCGCCGGAAAAAGCCGCGGTGCAACACGCGCTGTGGCACAACGGCAAGCTCAATCGGCATCTGATCGCGCGCAGCGCGGAAATCCTGGCGCCCGCTTTCGGTTTGCCGGAACAAGCCGCGCGCGCCGACTTCTTCATGGTGGAAGACTCCGGCGCCGGCAAGGAGCATCCGTTCTCCGGCGAGAAACTCTCGCTCGTACTCACCGTCTATCGCGCCAAGGATTTCGCCGCCGCCAAGGCGCAGGTGCGCGCCGTGCTCGATTATCAGGGCAAGGGCCATTCCTGCGGCATTCACACCAAGGACATGGCGCATGCGCGGGAGCTTGCCGAGGATCTCGACGTGGTGCGGGTGCTGATGAACTTCGCCCACACTTTCGGCAATGGCGGCGGCTTCGACTCCGGCCTTGGCTTCACACTGAGCATGGGCTGCGGCTCCTGGCAGAAGAACAGCATTTCGGAGAACCTGAGCTACAAGCATTTCCTCAACATCACGCATCTCGTCACGGTGATCCCCGAGGACAAGCCGAGCGAAGCGGATTTGTTCGGTCCACATTGGGCCAAATACGGCCACTAAATGCACCGGCGCTGAACGAGGTTGCGATGAATTTCGAAGAGCACGCCGCCAAGGCGAAGGTGCTGGCACCGGCGTCGATCGCCGTGCCGCGCGGCAAGCTATGCATCACGGCGGACGAAACGGAAGCCGCGTTCGCCGAGATCGGGCCCTGCGTGGTCAAGGCGCAGGTGCCGACCGGCAAACGCGGCAAGGCTGGCGGCATCCGCAAGGCCGACAGCGCCGCCGAGGCCGGCGCCGCGGCGCAGGCGATCCTCGGCATGGAGATCGACGGCTATCGCGTCGAAAAAGTGCTGGTCGAGGAACGCGCCGAGATCGCACGCGAATTCTACGCCGCGGTGCTCACCGATTTTGCCGCGCGCCGGCCGCTGGTTCTGTTCTCCACCGAAGGCGGCATGGAGATCGAGGAAGTCGCGGCGGCGCGGCCCGATGCCGTGCGCCGTCATGGCCTCGAAGTCGATCAGGGCTTCGACGATCACGCCGCGCGCGCCATGCTCGCGGGTCTCGGGCTCGGCGATGCCGAGCCGAAAATCGCCGCCGTCCTGAAATCGCTCCACGCGATCTACCGCGCCCGCGACGCCGAGCTGATCGAGATCAATCCACTGGCGCTATTGAAGGACGGCCGCGTCGTCGCGCTGGATTGCAAATTCACGCTGGACGATTCCGCGCTGTTTCGCCAAAGCGATCTCGCCAGTGCCGGCGCCGCCGAAAAGCTCACTGCGCTGGAGCGCCGCGGCGCCGAGGCCGGGCTGAAATTCATCGAGCTCGACGGCAATGTCGGCGTGCTCGCCAACGGCGCCGGCCTCACCATGACCACCATGGACGTGATCGCCCATTGCGGCGGCAAACCGACAAATTTCCTCGAAATCGGCGGCGAGGCCTATACCAAGTCGGAAGTCGCCCTTGGGCTCGTGCTGTCGGCGCCCAATGTCAAAAGCCTGGTGATCAATTTTTGCGGCGCGTTCGCCCGCACCGATGTGATGGCCGACGGCGTCGTCAAAGCCTGGAAGAAACTGCAGCCGGAGATACCGGTGTTTTTCTCCATTCACGGCACCGGCGAGAACGAGGCGGTCAAACTCGTGCGCGAGCAGCTCAACGTCGAGCCATACGATTTCATGGAAGATGCCGTGCAGGCGGCAGTGGACGCGGCGCGATGATCATCCATCGCAAAGCCCATCGCGTGCTGGTGTCCGGCATTACCGGCAAACAAGGCACGTTCTGGACCGAAAAGATGATCGAGTGCGGCACGTGCGTCGTCGGCGGCGTCAATCCTAAGCGTGCCGGCGAGACTCATATCGGCGTGCCCGTGTTCGCATCGGCGGCCGATGCGATGGCGAAAGCGCCCTACGACACTGCGGTGATGTTTATTCCGCCGGCGCTCGCCAAACCGGCGGCGCTGGAAGCCATCGCCTCGGGCGTCAAGCTCCTGGTCATGCTCACCGAGCACATTCCGGCGCAGGATGTCATGGCAGTGCTGCTCGCCGCGCGGCGCGCCGGCACGCACGTCGTCGGCCCGAATACGGCGGGGCTGGTGACGCCAGGCGAAGGCTTCGTCGGCATCATGCCCGGGCATAATCCCAACATTTTCCGCCCCGGCTCGGTCGGCGTCGTGTCGCGCAGCGGCAGCCTCGGCACGCTGGTCTGTCTCAATCTGACCCGCGCCGGGATCGGCCAATCGGCCTTCATCGGTATCGGCGGCGATCCGATGATCGGCACGACGACACGCGACGCGCTGATCGCGCTCGATAAAGACGGGCGCACCGAGGCCGTGGTTCTAGTCGGCGAGATCGGCGGCGCCATGGAAGAAAGCGCCGCCGAATACGCCGCCGGGATGGAAAAGCCCGTGGTTGCCTTCATCGCCGGGCGCGCGTCGCCGCCGGGCAAGAAGATGGGCCACGCCGGCGCCATCGTCACCGGGACCGCCGGCAGCTATGACTCCAAGCGCAGCGCGCTCGAGCGTGCGGGAGTTGTCGTCGTCGACACGCCGCGCGATATTCCCGCGGCGCTGTCGCGCCGGCTCGAAGGCCGTGCCGCACGCGAGCCGCGCGGCAGCGCGGTGCAAGCAGGCCGCTGATTCATTCAGCCAAAACGTCGCAGCGCCGACCCGGACCAATCCCCAACCTTGGCGAACTCTATCCTTGGCAAGTCTCGCCAAAGGGAGGATGATTGCATCCGAACGCCGCGCACGCGGCGATAGAAGCCGCGCATGCGGCGATGAAGACCGTGCCTGCGGCGAAAACAGCTGCAGCGGCGGCGCATGAAAAGGGGAAATGCCAACGTAACATTAAATCCAGGGAGGGAATGACAATGGCAGCGGTAACCGATGTCAATTACGCGTTGACGCCAGACCAGCATGCTCGCGAACTCCGTCGCGCAGTCGTCGCCGCGACGGTGGGAACCACGATCGAGTGGTACGATTTTCTCCTCTACTCAACGATGGCCGGTCTCGTCTTCGGCAAGCTGTTCTTTCCGAACGAGGACCCGCTGACTGCGACACTCAACTCATTCGGCATCTACTTCGTCGGCTTTGTCGCGCGCCCGATCGGCGCCTTCATCTTCGGCCATTACGGCGATCGGATCGGCCGCAAGTCGACGCTCATCGTCACTCTCCTGTTGATGGGAGTCTCGACCTTCCTGGTGGCATTCCTTCCCGGCTACGCGGTGATCGGAATGTGGGGCGCCGTGCTGCTGACCGTTCTGCGCCTGCTGCAGGGCATCGGCGTCGGCGGCGAGTGGGGCGGCTCGGTGCTCTTGTCGATGGAATGGGCGCGGCACAATGGCGAGCGCGGGTTTCTCACGTCCTGGCCGCAATTCGGCGGGCCCGCGGGATTGTTCCTGGCCAACCTCGCCGTGCTGGTCTTCAGCCAGATGTCCGGCGATCAGTTTTTTGCCTGGGGCTGGCGCATTCCATTCGCGTTGAGCATCGTGCTGGTCGGCATCGGTCTGTGGATCCGGCTGCGCATCATGGAAACGCCGGTGTTCCGCAACCTGGTGGCCCAGCAAAAGATCGAACGGGCGCCGATTGTCGAAGTGTGCAAAAAGCAATGGGGTACGATCATCCTCACGGCGCTGGCGCGCACCTCCGAACAAGGCCCGTTCTACATCTTCACCGCCTTCGTCTTCGCTTACGGCACGACGACACTACATGCGTCGCGCGATCTGCTGCTGGCGGGTGTGCTTTGCGCGGTCTGCATTTCGGCGATCACCATCCCGCTCTCCGGCTATGTCTCCGATCTGATCGGGCGCAAGAAGATGTACATCATCGGCTGCGCGACAATGGGGGTGTTCGGCTTCGTCTATTTCGGGCTGCTCGACACCGGCTCCTCGGTGTTGATCTTCCTGGCGATGGTGCTGTCGCTGATCCCGCATGACATGCAATACGGGCCACAAGCGGCACTGATTGCCGAAAGCTTCACGCCGCGGCTGCGGTATTCGGGCGCGTCGATCGGCTATCAGCTCGCCTCGATCACCGCCGGCGGTCCGGCGCCGCTGATCGCGACCGCGTTGTTTGCCGCCTATAAATCGGGCACGCCGATCGCAATCTATATCCTGATCACCGCGGTGATTTCGATCGTCGCAACGGCGTTCCTCAAGGACTATACCGGCAAGGATGTCTCCGCCGAGTACGACGGACATCAAGGCGCGGCCGAGCGGCGCTCGGCGGCCTGAGCGGCCATTGGCTAGCGGCTCCCTCTCCCCGTTCCCGGGGAGAGGGAGATCATTTCACCAGCGTCTTTCCGGTGACCGCTTCGAGGTTCTTGTAGAAGACCTTGTCGCTTGTGGCCTTGTCCATCTTCAGCTTGTCGAGAATCCGCAAGGTCTCGCGCGGGAACATGGTGCCGCCCTCCGGATCGAACGGGCAGTCCGAAGCGAACACGATCTTGTCGATGGGGAAGAACTCCATGCCGCATTTGGTCGCCGGTTCGGCGGTGAACGCGGCGGTGTCGGCCCAGAAATCGTTCTTGAAATAGTCAAGCGGGCGCTTTTTCAGGCTCTTGCGCAGGCCGACATAATCCTCGTCGGTGGTGCGGTTGCCCATCACGTCATTGCCCGGCCCGAGCCGGCCTTCCAGCATCGGCACGATACCGGCGAAGTGATGGGTGATGATTTTCAAGTTGGGGTGGGTGTCCATAATCTTGGAATAAACGAGCCGCAGCATGGCGCAGGCGGTCTCGTAAGACCAGCCGATGGTCCACCAGATTTCGTAGAGCGATTTCTTCTCGTCGGGATAATCCGGCGTCTCGGCGCCACGCGCCGGATGCAGCCAGATCGGCGCGCCGAGCTCGTTCATCTTTTTCCAGAACGGCGCGTATTCCGGCCGGTCGAGCGGTTTGCCGGCGACATTGGTATAGATCTGCACGCCGAGCGCGCCCATCTTCATCGCGCGCTCCGCTTCGGCGACGCCGGCATCCGGCGCCGCGAGCGATACCTGCGCCACCCAGCCGGGGAAGTGATCCTTCTCCTTGGCGATCAGCTCGGCAAAGCCGTCGTTGATGATCCGGCAGAACTCGTCGATGCCCGCCGGCGTCTTGGCGAAACGCTCGATCGGCGGCTGTGGGTAGGACAGAATCTGCTGGTAGTCCTTGTGGCCGTCGACGATCTTCTTGCGCACGTCGAGATCGAACAAAGCCGGCAGCGAGCGGATACGCTTGCCCATGTCCTTATAATCGCCGGCGACTTCGTTGAGCTTGGTGAAGAACCGTTCCGGAAAAAAATGGGTATAGGCGTCGACACGCATGGACATGGGTGTTTCCTTCCTTTTGGCGGCTAGGCTTCTAGCGCACTTTCGGGCCGGTCGGAAACAGCGCCAATATCAGCTGCCATGCGTGAGCCGCGCGACCAGCTCGGATGGGATGGCCTGCGATTTCATCCGCGTGGGGTCGGTGGGGTCGCGGCCCACCCAGACCCGCGTCTCCGACCCCTCGACCGCAAGCGCGCCAGCGTAAGTGAGGCGATGCTCGATCTTGAAGCTCGATCTGCCGCAGGCGACTACCGCGCTTTCGATCGAGACCTCGTCGCCGAACCGGGTCGGCAGGCGAAATTTCGCCCGCGTCTCAATCACCGGATGGCCGGCAATGGCATAGGCCTTGAGGTACTCGATCTTCTTCATGCCGGCCGCGCGCTCGATCAGCATGGTCGTCGAGGTGTCGAACATCGCGAAATAGCGCGGATAGAAGATGATTCCGGCGGGGTCGCAGTCGCCCCATTCGATGCGGACGGTACGGGTGTTGGTCAGCATTGCGGCGATCAACGCGGCGCCATCCGCAGCGCGCCATCGAGCCGCACCACTTCGCCGTTGAGATACCGGTTCTCGATCATGTGGCGCACCAGTGCGGCGTATTGCGGCGGCTGGCCAAGCAGTTTCGGAAACGGCACCGATGCGGCGAGGCTCGCCTGCGCCGCTTCCGGCAAGGCATGCAGCATCGGCGTCGAGAAAATTCCCGGCGCGATGCCGGTGACGCGGATGCCGAACTGGGCGAATTCGCGCGCCGCCGGCATGATGAGTCCGACCACGCCGCCTTTGGAGGCGGCATAGGCAGCCTGGCCGATCTGGCCTTCGTAGGCGGCAACCGACGCGGTGCAGACGATGATGCCGCGCTCGCCGTCGGCCAGCGGTTCGAGCGATTGCATCGCCGCGGCCGTGAGCCGCATCACGTTGAAGGTGCCGACGAGATTGATCTCGACCACGCGGGCGAATTCGGCGAGCGGCATCGGCCCGTCGCGGCCGACGATGCGCTTGGCCGGGCCGACGCCGGCACAGTTGATGACGATGCGCGCCGTGCCGTGGTCCTTAGCCGCGGCGGCGATGGCTCGTTCCGTCGCTTTACTGTCCGTCACGTCGCAAGGCAGTGCGATGCCGTTGACGTCGATTGCGACTTCGGCGGCGGCCTTGCGGTTGACGTCGAAGATCGCGACCTTGGCGCCAGCCTCCGCCAGCATGCGTGCGGTCGCCGCACCGAGGCCGGAGGCGCCACCGGTGACGATGGCGGCATGTCCACGAATGTCCATCTCAATTCACCTGTTCGGTTTGTCTTAAGCCGGCGACGACAACGTGAGCCGGCGGCGTTTCGGCGTAAAGTTCTTCGACCAAGTGCCCGCGATTGGCCAGCACCGCGCGCTGGTTGATCGAGCCTTTATCGGTCATCTCGCCGAGATCGAGCGACGGCGGCTCGTGCAATAGGATCATACGGGTGACGCGGCTCGACGTGCCGCTTGCAGCGGCGAAGAACGAATCAAGACGACGGACGAACTCGGCCACGATGCCTGGGTCGGCAAGCAACGATCGCGCCGGAATGTCCGCGGCGGCGCCGGGCGCGGCTTTGCGGCAGGTGTCGAGATCGGGAAACACCAGAGCCGTGACCTCGTCGCGGTCGGGGCCGGCGAAGACCACGTCGCGGACGAGCGGGGCAAAATGCGCAATGAAAGCCGCGCGTAACGGCCCGACACTGACCCAGGTGCCGGTGGCGAGCTTGAAATCCTCGGCGAGCCGACCGTCGAACAGCAAGCCTTTGGCGGGATGGTCGGGGTCATCGAACTTCAAGGCGTCGCCGATCCGGTAATAGCCCTCGGCGTCGAACGCCGCCGCGGTCAATTGCGGCGCGCGCCAATAGCCGGGCGTGATATTGGCGCCTTTGAGCCGGGCTTCGAGCTTGCCTTCGCGCGGCACCAGTTTGAGGTCGACGCCCGGCAGCGGCAGGCCGATATTGCCGGCGCGCTCGGCGTCCCACGAACAAGCCAGCGCCGCCGGCGCGGTTTCGGTCGAACCGAGGCTCGACATGAACAGGATGCGCTCATCGACAGTTTTGACCGCAAGCTCCTCATAGGCGTCGAGCACATGCTGCGCCAGCGCCGCGCCGGCATAGAACATGACCTTGAGCCGGCTGAAAAACCTCTCGCGCAGCGCCGGCTCGGCCGCGAGATAAGGCAACAGCATCTCAAAGCCCTTCGGCACATTGAAATAGACCGTCGGCGCGATGTCGCGCAGATTGCGCACCGTCGCTTCGATGGCGCCGGGCAACGGCTTGCCTTCGTCGATATAGAGCGAGCCGCCATTGTCGAGCACCAGGCCGAAATTGTGGTTGCTGCCGAAGGTGTGGTTCCACGGCAGCCAGTCGACGATGACTGGCGGCTCGTCGGCGAGAAAGGTAAGCCCGGCGCGGATCATCGCTTGGTTGGCGCACAGCATCAGCTGCGTGTTGATGACGCCCTTCGGCTGCCCGGTCGAGCCGGAAGTAAAAAGAATCTTTGCAATCGTCCCGGGACCGACTTCGCCATGCGCCGCCGCGACCGCAGGCGACGGCGGTGCCGTCATGAGTTCGGAGAACGGCGTGGTGTTGCGGTTGGGCGGCGGATGAGCGGTGACGACGATTTCGGCATCCGCCGGCACGGCGGCGGCGATGGCGCGCGCGAAAGCCGTACCGCTTGCGGCAAAGACAAGACCCGGCGCCAGCTGTTGCATGATGGCTTTGAGCTTACCGAAATCGGCCGACAGCAGCGAATACGGCACCGAGATCGGCGCGTAAGGAATGCCGACATGCATGGCGGCGAGCGCGAGCAGCGCATGCTCGATGTCGTTGCCGGAGAGGATGGCAAGCGGCCGGTCCGGCGACAAATCGCGCTGCAGCAGCGCTGCCGCAATCGATTCAACCGCCGTCAGCGTGTCCGCATAAGTCATCGTTCGCCAGCTCGCAGCACTTTGCGCGTCGCGCTGCGCCAGGAAGACGCGCTCCGGCGCGGCGTTGGCCCAATGCGTCAGCCGCGCGGTGAGTTTCTGCGGATGCGGCGGCAGCGGATGCGGCGAGCGCAGCAAAATCGCGCCGTCGCCGCGGCGTTCGACGACGACATCCGGCGGCCCGAGCTTGACCGGCCGCAGCGGCGGCCTGTCCTGTGCGGCAAAGGTGGATACGCTGGCCATCGCGGTTCCGATGTCAGCCTCGCGTCACTTTCGGCGCGCGTTTTTCCAGAAACGCCTTGAGGCGGGCTTTCGCCTCGGGCTCGCCCTGCGCGATCGCCGATGTCAGCGCCTCGGTGGCGAAACCGGTGGCTGGGTCGCTGCGGGCGATGCGCGGCAGCATGTGCATGACGGCAAAATTCGTGAACGGCGCATTGCCGGCGATGCGGTGTGCCAGCTCCATGGCTTCGGCGAGACCTTCGCCTTCGCCGACCAGGTATTGCGTGAGCCCGATCAGCTGACCCTCCTCGGCGGACAGCGTGCGGCCGGTCAGCATCATGTCCATCATGCGCGCGGTGCCGATCAGGGGCGGCAGCCGCACCGAGCCGCCGCCGCCGACAAAAATGCCGCGGCTGGTTTCCGGCAAAGCATAGAAGGCTGAGCGTTCCGCCACCCGGATATGCGCCGCGGCGGCGATTTCGAGGCCGCCGCCCACCACCGCGCCATGCAGCACGGCGACCACCGGCACTTTGCCAAACTCGACGGCTTCGAAAGCCCGATGCCAGGTCCGCGAATGCTCGATGCCGGCAAAGATGTCGCGCTCGGTGAGCTCGGTCAGATCGAGCCCGGCGGAAAAATGCTCGCCCTCGCCGGCGAGCACGACGGCGCGGATATCGTCAGGCAGCGCGCCGAAGAAGGCGCCGACGCCGCTCACCATCGCGTCATTGAGCGCGTTGCGTTTGGCCGGGCGATTGAGCCGCAACACGGCGACCGCGCCATGCCGCTCCGCCTTCAGGGTCGGCGGCAGGTCGGCAAACAGGTTGGCAAATTCGGATGGCGAGGTCGTCATTGGCGCCATTTGACCCGTTCCGCCGCGGCCCGTAAATAGCCCGGCATCGGGCCGCTCATTCCCGCGCAAGCGGGAATCCAGGCGGATCATTTAAGGGTCGAAAAACCGTATCTGAATCCCCGCCATCGCGGGGATGAGCGGTGGAGAAGAAGCCCATGCGGGACGTTTTTATTTGCGATGCCGCGCGGACCGCGATCGGCCGTTACGGCGGCGCGCTGGCCAAGGTGCGAACCGACGACCTCGCCGCGGTGCCGATCAAGGCTTTGGTCGCGCGCAACGCCAAAGCCGACTGGTCCCGGCTCGATGAAGTGTTCTTCGGCTGCGCCAATCAGTCCGGCGAGGACAACCGCAATGTCGCGCGCATGGCGCTGCTGCTGGCCGGCCTTCCCGATTCGATCCCCGGCATTACCGTCAACCGGCTATGCGCCTCCGGGCTCAATGCGGTCGGCGACGCCGCCCGCGCCATCCGCTGCGGCGAGATGGACTTCGCCATCGCCGGCGGCGTCGAATCGATGACGCGCGCGCCCTTCGTCATGGGCAAGGCCGCAGAAGCGTTCTCGCGCGCGGCGGAAGTTTACGACACCACGCTCGGCTGGCGCTTTATCAATCCGCTGATGAAGGCCCAATACGGTGTCGACTCGATGGCTGAGACCGGCGAGAACGTCGCCGAGGAGTTCCAGGTCACCCGCGCCGATCAGGACGCGTTCGCGCTGCGCTCGCAACAGCGCGCCGCCAAGGCCAATGCGTCGGGCTATTTCGCCGAAGAGATCGTGCCGGTCGCTGCGCCCGGCGGCAAATCAGGCCCCATCACGGTCGACAAGGACGAACATCCGCGGCCGGAGACCACGCTGGACAATTTGGCGAAGCTCAAGCCGATCGTGCGCGATCCTGGCACCATCACCGCCGGCAACGCCTCGGGCATCAACGACGGCGCCGCCGCCATCATTCTTGCGAGCGAGCACGCCGCGAAAGCACACGGCCTGACGCCGCGCGCCCGCGTGCTCGGCATGGCGTCGGCGGCGGTGCCGCCGCGCATCATGGGCATCGGCCCAGTGCCGTCGACCAAAAAACTGATGGAACGCCTCGGCCTGAAGATTTCCGATTTCGATCTGGTCGAGATCAACGAGGCCTTTGCCTCGCAAGGTCTTGCCTGCCTGCGCCAGCTTGGCGTTGCGGATGACGCCGAGCACGTCAATCCGCACGGCGGCGCCATCGCGCTCGGCCATCCGCTCGGCATGTCCGGCGCGCGCTTGACGCTGACTGCGGTGCACGGGCTGGAAAAGCGCGGCGGCAAGCGCGCGCTAGCGACGATGTGCGTCGGCGTCGGTCAGGGCGTCTCGCTGGCGCTGGAGAAGCTGTGAAATAAGGAGAAGTTCCGCGTGCCGATGTCGCCGGGTTACATCCCCTTCCATCCCAATCCGTCGCAGCCGAAGTTCAAGCCGCCGCCGGGCGCGGTCGATTCGCATTGTCACGTGTTCGGGCCGGAGGCGGTGTTTCCGTTCGCGCCGAAGCGCAAATACACCCCTTGCGATGCGCCCAAGGAAAAGCTGTTCGCGCTGCGCGACTTTCTCGGCTTCGATAAGAATGTCATAGTCCAAGCGACGTGCCACGATACCGATAATCGCGCGCTGGTCGATGCGCTCGTAAGCTCGAACGGCAAGGCCAAAGGTATCGCCTTCGTTGGCGAGGAAGTGACCGACGCGGAGCTGAAAGAGCTCGACAAGGCCGGCGTGAAGGGCGTGCGTTTCAACTTCATCAAGCGGCTGGTCGACTCGACGCCGAAGGACGTGATGCAGCGCATCGCCGCGCGCATCGCCAAGCTCGGCTGGCACATCGTCATCTATTTCGAGCATGCCGATCTCGAGGAGATGGGCCCGTTCCTCAAATCGCTGCCGACCACGCTGGTGTTCGACCACATGGCCTGCCCCAATGTGCGCGAGGGCGTCGACGGCAAGCACTTCCAGGACTGGCTGAAAGCCCTCGATGCCAACAAGACCTGGATCACAAAAGTGACATGCCCGGAACGCTTCACGGTGGCGGGGCCGCCCTACGACGACGTCGCCCCGTTTGCCCGCGCCATCGTCGAGCGTTTTCCCGACCGCGTGATCTGGGGCACCGACTGGCCGCATCCCAACATGCCGAAGGCGGCGCCGGACGACGGCGTGCTGGTCGACTTTATTCCGAAGATCGCGCCCACAGCGGCGCTGCAACAGAAGCTCCTGGTCGACAATCCGATGCGGCTTTATTGGAGCTAGACCAATTCCAATGTTGGCGCGGCTTGCAGCTTTTTTGTTGGCTCTGGGCGTGGCCGCAGGTGCCGCGGCGCAGACCGCGCCGCTCAATTGGCCGCCCTTGCCGGCCAAGGGCTTTATTTCCGGCCGGCCCGCGACTGATGATGACATTACCGCCGGCAATGCCGTCTTCGTGCTGAGGGCCTACGGCATCTATTTCGGCAAGCCGATGAATATTGCCATTCCGCAATACGCTTATTTCACCAAACGCGGCGAGAAGCCGGTGCCGGTGATCGTCGTCCAGGCCGAGATTGGAAAAGGTATAAAAGTGTTCGGCGTTCGCGGCTTCGACGGCAAGACCGCAACCGCCCGGGACTACGAATTGCAATTGTTGGGAACGACCCCGCCTCATTAGGTTTAAGCATCCGGCGCATGGCTTATGTTGCCAATGACGGCTGCGCTATATATGTCAAAGATAAACGGGAGCTGTGCCCGAACGGAGAGAGCGATGGCCCGCGAGCAGCACGATTACGACGACATCCCGGGCACTTTTGTGTTCGACGCCGAACGGTCCCGCCAAGGCTACGGCATCAACATGTTCTGCATGTCGCTGATGCAGGACGCGAACCGCAAGGCGTTCAAGGCCAACGAAGCCGAATACCTCAAGAAGTTCAAGCTCACGCCGGAGCAGACCGAGGCCGTGCTCAAGCGCGATTACAACCGCATGCTGGAGCTCGGCGGCAACATCTATTTCACCGCCAAGCTCGGCGCCACCGACGGCCATTCGTTCCAGCACCTCGCGGCGCTGATGACCGGCTCGACGCAGCAGGATTACGCCAACATGATGCTCGGCGGCGGCCGCTCGGTCGAAGGCAATCGCTCACGCTCGGGCAGGAATAGGCCATCGAAGTTTATCGCAGGCGGGGCCGGCAAGGCGGCGCGCGCGAAGCCGAAAGCCAAAGCCGCCAAAGCCAAATCCAAGATCAAGTCCAAGCCTAAATCCAAGTCAGCAAAACGGAAGTGACGCCGTGGCCAGGATCATCGCAGGAATAGGTTCATCGCATGTGCCCGCCATCGGTGCGGCGCTCGACAATAACAAGACCGAGGAGCCGTATTGGAAGCGGGTGTTCTCGGGCTTCGAGAAATCGCAAGAGTGGATGCGGCAGACCAAGCCCGACGTCGCCATCGTCGTTTATAACGATCACGCCTCCGCGTTCTCGGTGGAGATGATCCCGACCTTTGCGCTCGGCTGCGCCGCGGAGTTCCCGCCGGCCGACGAAGGCTGGGGGCCGCGCCCGGTGCCGGTGGTGCAAGGTCATCCGGCGCTCGCCTCGCATATCGCGCAGTCGGTCATTCTCGACGAATTCGATCTCACCGTCTGCAACAAGATGGAAGTCGATCACGGCATGACCGTGCCGATGAATCTTTTGTTCGGCAAAATTCCAAAAGAGGGACACTGGCCATGCCCGGTCATTCCGCTCGCGGTCAACGTGGTGATGTACCCGCCGCCGACCGGCCATCGCTGCTTCATGCTCGGCCGCGCGCTCAAGAAGGCGGTGGAATCCTATCCCGACGACCTGCGCGTGGTGATCTTCGGCACCGGCGGGCTGTCGCACCAGATTTCCGGCCCGCGCGCCGGCTTGATCAACAGCAAGTGGGACAAGGCCTTCCTCGACAACCTGTCGAGCCATCCGGAGAAACTGGTGAAGATCCCGCATATCGACTACATGCGCGAAGCGGGCGCCGAAGGCATCGAAATGGTGATGTGGCTGATCATGCGCGGCGCGCTCGACGACAAGGTCGACGAGGTCTATCGCTTCTACACCGTGCCGGCGTCGAACACCGCGGTCGGCCACATTATTCTGGCCAACCGCGCCAAGGCTTCCAAACGCAAGCCGGCCGTCAAGCACAAGCGCGCCGCCGCGCAGACGAAGGTCGAGCGGATTCGCAGCTAGTTCCCGTCATGTCCGGCCTTGTGCCGGGCATCCACGTCTTGCGGATTCATGGACCAAGACGTGGAGGGCCGGGACAAGCCCGGCCATGACGACGTTGAAAGATAGAGTAAGAGGTCAACAATGAAAATTTGTGTCGCGGGGCAGGGTGCGTTCGGGCAAAAACATCTCGATGCGTTGAAGCGAATTCCCGACGTCGAAGTGACGTCGCTGGTCGGCGGCAACCAGGACTCCACCGCGCAGGTCGCCAAGAAATACGGCATTCCGCATTTCACCGGCGAGCTGTCCGAGGGCATCAAGCGCGCCGACGCTGTGATTCTCACCACGCCGACCAAGATGCATTTCCGCCAGGGCGAGCAGGTGATGCGCGCCGGCAAGCACGTGCTGGTCGAGATTCCGGTCACCGACTCGGTCGAGGATGCCGAGGCGCTGGTCAGGATCGCCAAGGAAACCGGCGTCACCGCCATGGGCGGCCACGTGCGCCGCTTCAATCCCAGCCATCAATGGGTGCACAAGCGCATCCAGAAGGGCGAGCTTAAAATCCAGCAGATGGACGTGCAGACCTATTTCTTCCGGCGCAAAAACATCAATGCCGCCGGCAATCCGCGCAGCTGGACCGATCATCTGCTCTGGCATCACGCCGCCCATACCATCGATCTATTCCAGTACCAGGCCGGCGAGACGATTTCCGATTGCTACGCGGTGCAGGGCCCGATCCATCCGCAGCTCAATATCGCGATGGACATGGGCATCGTCGCCAAGACGCCGTCCGGCGCGATCCTGACGCTGTCGCTGTCGTTCAACAATGACGGTCCGCTCGGCTCGTTCTTCCGCTATATCTGCGACAACGGCACCTACAAGGCGTTCTACGACGATCTTTCCGACGGCAAGGACAACAAGATCGACGTTTCCAAAGTCGACGTGTCGATGGACGGCATCGAGCTCGAGGACCGCGAATTCATCGCCGCCATCAAGGAAAAGCGCGAGCCGAACGCCAGCCTCGCTCAGCTGTTGCCGTGCATGCACGTGCTCGGCAGACTGGAAAAAATCATCGACCCGCAGCGCAAGGCGCACGCATAAGTTTCTCTCATCGCGCCGCGGAACCCGAAATGAAACACGGTCAGCGCCCGCGTATCTTGTTCAGCCTCATTGCCGCGATGGTCGCTGCCGTAATCGCGGCCGAGAGGGGCTTCGCGCAAGCACCCCCCGCGGCCGTGCAAACTCCGCCTGGCGCGGTGCAAGCGCCCGTGGCGCCGACACTGACGCTGTCCGCCGCCCAACTTAAGAAGATCGACGGCTGGATCGCCGATCAGGGCAGGGAGATCGCGGTCACCCCGATCATCACCGAGATCCTGGGCTTGACCAAGGACGATCAGACCATCACCTGTCGCGCTTTCGCCGCCGAGGGCGAAGGCGGCGAGGTGCATCAGATCTACGCGCTGCCGGACGGCAAAGGCTATCTCGAAGCGCACTTCTACAAGAACAAGCTCGACGTCTATTGGGTCGACAAGGACTTCGCCCTGAAGGCCGCGGTGGAGGGCGTCCACGGTCGGCTCCCGGCGGCGATATCCTTTGCCGACGCGCAATACGGCTTCAGCTTCGAAGTGGCGTGGTGGGTGAAATATACGGACTCACATTGAGCAAAATCCCTTCCCCACAAGAGGAAGGAAGCTCGAATTACGCCCAGCTGGCAAAACTCAGACCGGTGCCAGTGCCGGCCGGCGTGCGATAGCCGGGGACGTATTCGAACCAGTTCAGGTCGAGATGCTCGCAAGCGCCGGCGACTCCGACCCAATTGAGAATTTCCGAGCTGCCGGCATGCAATTTGTTACGCGGCAGATTTTGCAAAAACCCGGCATCCTTGTCGGCGCAGGCCTTGAGGATAGCGCGGTCGAAATCCTCGTCGACCAGAAAATGACTTAAGCCCCCCGACGCAATGATGCCGATGCGGGCGTCGCCGGGAAAAATTTCCACCGCCTGGCGAATGGCCTCGCCGAACGCGTAGCAGCGCCGCGGCCGCGGCTGGTTCGGCGGAAAATAGGTGTTGAGGAACACCGGCACGATCGGAATCGGGTTCTTCTCGTCCATCAGGCGGCGATGCACATAGGCCATGCCGTGGCCTTCGCCTTCGCCCTTGCGCATGCATTTCGACGCCGCCGGATCGAAGCCGTGCTCCATCAGCCAGTCGATCAGATGCAGCGCGAGCTTGGCGTCGACCGGATAAGCGCGCGGGGCGTCATCCTCGAAAAAGCCCTGCCGGTTCTTGACGTACCATTCCGGAAAACGCTGGCGGTACTGCTCGTGCTGCTCGTTGCTATTGAGGATGGTCTCGCCGTAATAGATCGCGAAGGCCGGCCGGGCGTCTTCCAGATAGGCTTCGTCCTGATCGTCGCTCATGACGATCAGCGTATCGAGTTGGGCGCTGTTGAGCGTGTCGCTGATATGCGCCATCGCCGCCCGCACCGTGTTTTGCCGCGCCACCAGCTCGGCGGGCACAACCATCGCCGCCATCTTGGGGTCGGCCTTTTCCAGAAGCTCGGCATAGGTCGCGGGCCGGCCTTCCTTGTCGCGGTGCTTGATCTTCTGGTCGGTCTCTGCGAAACGCGGCAGCGTTTCATCGGAGGCGAGCAGCATCGGCGTGTGGGAGCTGCCGAGCCCAAGAACGATCTTTGCCATCCGCGCCTCCGCAAAACAAATCCGCTCTATTTTTTCACGGATGCTAGCACAATTACGGGAAACCGCGACAATGGCCGGGGCGAATTCAGCTGCGTGACACTGCGGAACTGGACAACGGCGAGCGGGAATGTTGGTATGCGATCCATTCAAGCCGGATCAGGGAGAAACCCCATGAAATTGGGCAATAAACGCAGATACTTATTGGCCGCGGCAGGCGCCGCCGCGATGTTCGCCACAGTGGGCGGCGCCCGCGCCCAGGACGTCAAGATCGGCTTCATTCTGCCGATGACCGGCCAGCAGCAATCGACCGGCAAGCAGGAGGCGGCGGCCGCCAAGTTGTGGATGGCACAGCACGGCGACACGGTGGCCGGCAAGAAAGTCGAGCTCATCATTCGCGACGATGCCGCCGTGCCCGACAACACCAAGCGCATCGCGCAGGACCTGCTCGTCAACGAGAAGGTGAATTTCCTCGCCGGCTTCGGCATCACGCCGGCGGCGCTCGCGGTCGCCCCGCTGGCGACGCAAGCCAAGACGCCGGAGATCGTCACCGCGGCCGGCACGTCGATCATCACCGAGAAGTCGCCTTACATCGCGCGCACCAGCTTCACGCTGGCGCAATCGTCGGTGCCGATGGCCGACTGGGCGGCGCAGAACGGCATCAAGAAAGTCGTCACCATGGTGTCCGATTACGCTCCGGGCCACGACGCCGAAGATTCCTTCGCCAAGGAATTCACCGCCAAGGGCGGCCAGATTCCGGACCATATCACCTTCCCCTTGGCCAATCCGGACTTCGCGCCGTTCCTGCAGCGTGCCGCCGACGACAAGCCCGATGCGATCTTCGTGTTCGTTCCGTCCGGGCAAGGCGGCACCTTCGTCAAGCAATTCGTAGAGAAGGGCCTCGACAAGGCCGGCATTAAGATCATCGGCCCCGGCGACGTCACCGACGATGATCTGCTCAACAACATGGGCGACCCGATCCTCGGCACCATCACCGCGCATATCTATTCGGCCGATCACAATTCGCCGGCCAACAAAGCCTTCGTCGCCGCGTTCGAGAAAGCCAATAACGGTATGCGGCCGAATTTCATGGCGGTCGGCGCCTATGACGGCATGCATTTGATGTACGCGGCGCTGGAGAAGACCGGCGGCAAGACCGACGGCGATTCGCTCATCGCCGCCATGAAGGGCATGGCCTGGGAGAGCCCGCGCGGTCCGATCTCGATCGATGCGGAGACGCGCGACATCATCCAGAACGTCTATATCCGCAAGGTCGAGAAGAAGAACGGCCAGCTCTACAACGTCGAATTCGCCACCATCCCGAACGTCAAGGATCCGATCAAGGCCGGGACCATCAAGTGAAGGCGGCCCCTGCGAACCCGGGATCCATAACCGCGGATCGGCGACTACGACGAGGATGGCGAATGTGGATTGCGGATTGCCATTTCACGGCAATCCGCAATGACGCCGGAGTAATCGGTCGATCATGCTGACCATCCTGTTCGACGGTGTCGCCTACGGCATGCTGCTGTTCGTGCTGGCATGCGGCCTGTCGGTCACGCTCGGCCTGATGAATTTCATCAATCTGGCGCATGGCGCCTTCGCCATGGCCGGCGGCTATTGCACCGTCATCCTGGTCAACCGGCTCGGCGTTCCGTTCGTACTTGGCGTGCCGATCGCATTCCTGGTCACGGCGCTGCTTGGCGGGCTGTTCGAGCGCACGCTCTACGTTCACGTCTACGCGCGCAGCCATCTCGATCAGGTGCTGTTCACCATCGGACTTGTCTTCATGTCGGTCGCCGCCGTCGATTATACGATGGGATCGTCGCAGCGCTTCGTGCAGATACCCGACGCGCTGCAAGGCCAGTTCGACGTGTTTGGCATTGGCATGGGCAAATACCGTCTGCTCATCATCGTGATCTGCGGCCTGCTGACGATCGCTTTGCAGCTGATCCTCGCCAAAACCCGGTTCGGCAGCAGGTTGCGCGCCGCGGTCGACGATCAGCGGGTGGCGCGCGGCCTCGGCATCAATGTCGGCGCCGTGTTTGGCATTACTTTCGCGGTCGGATCCGGTCTCGCCGGGCTGGGCGGCGCGCTCGGTGCGGAAATCCTCGGCCTCGATCCGACGTTTCCGCTGCGCTACATGATTTACTTTTTGATCGTGGTCACGGTCGGCGGCACTTCCAGCATTGTCGGCCCGTTCCTTGCCTCGATCCTGCTCGGCATCGGCGACGTCGCCGGAAAATATTACGTGCCCACGCTCGGCGCCTTCGTCATCTACGCCATCATGATCGTGGTGCTGATCTGGCGGCCGCAGGGCTTGTTCGCCCGCTCCACGGCACGGTGACGGCCGATGGTTACGACGTCCGCAACGGCACCACTGACGCCAGTGCTGGCCGACGACGTCGCCGCCTATCTGAAGCGGCGCAGCCGCTGGTCGCCGCTCGAAGTTGTGTTCTGGATTTTCGCCTTCGCCAGCATCTGGTTGTTTCCCGATAAATATCTGATCCTCAAAGACACCGCGATCCTCGCTCTGTTCGCGCTGTCGCTCGATCTCATCCTCGGCTATGCCGGCATCATCTCGCTCGGCCAGGCGGCGTTTTTCGGCATCGCCGGATATTTCTCGGGCCTCGTCGCCAAATACGGCCTCATCAATGAGCCGGTGATCGCGCTGGTGTGCTCCGGCGTGGTCGCGGCCGCGCTCGGCTTCGTCACCAGCTTCCTCGTGCTGCGCGGTTCCGACCTGACCCGGCTCATGGTGACGCTCGGCGTTTCGCTGATGCTCGGCGAGGTCGCCAACCGCTATGCCAGCATCACCGGCGGCGCCGACGGCCTGCAAGGCGTTGATATCGCGCCGGTTCTCGGGCGCTGGAGCTTCGATCTCTACGGCCACAACGGCTACGTTTATTGCCTGATCGTACTGTTCGTCTGCTTTGTGATTGCGCGGCGCATCGTCTATTCGCCGTTCGGCCTGTCGCTGCGCTCGCTCAAGGGCAATGCGCTGCGCGCCGCGGCGATCGGCATTCCGGTGAAATGGCGGCTGGTCGCGATCTATACCGTGTCGGCCGGTTTCGCCGGCATCGCCGGGGCGCTGCTGACGCAGACCACCGCGTTCTGCTCACTTGACGTGTTTTCGCTGGAACGCTCGGCCGATCTTCTGCTGGTTCTCATCATCGGCGGCACCGGCTATCTCTATGGCGGCTTGATCGGCGCAGTGATCTACAAATTCCTGCAGGACTGGATCGCGACGCTGACCCCGCAATATTGGCAGTTCTGGATCGGGCTCGTGCTCGTCGTCATCGTGCTGGTCGGCCGCGAGCGGGTGGAAGGCTGGATCGCCGCCGCGCGCGGCTCCGTGGCGCGACTCGGCGACCGACTGTGGACGCGAATCCGGCCGCGTTCCGCCGCGCTCGGCGGCGCCGCGGACGGCGACTGAAAATGGGACATTGAATCGTGCCGATCCTCGAAACGATCGGGCTGGAAAAGCGCTTCGGCGGCATCCTCGCGGCCGCGAACGTCAATCTGTCCGTGAAAAAGGGCGCGCGCCACGCGCTGATCGGGCCGAACGGCGCCGGCAAGACCACCGTGATCAACCTCTTGACCGGCGTGCTCAGGCCGACCGCCGGCCGGATCATGCTCGAAGGCCGCGATATCACCGACGCCGCGCCGCATGAGCGGGTGCGGCTCGGCATGGCGCGCACGTTCCAGATCAACCAACTGTTCCTCGATCTCACGCCGCTGGAATCGATCGGGCTCGTCGTTTCCGAGCGGCTCGGCACCGGCGCCGACTGGTGGCGCGTGGTCGGCTCCAAGCCCGCTGTCACCGACGAGATCGTCGAAGTCGTCGAGCGCTTTCGATTGACCGATGTCATGCATGAGCGCACCGCGATCCTGCCGTACGGCAAGCAGCGCCTGCTCGAGATTGCGCTGGCCTTTGCCTGCCGGCCGCGTGTGCTGCTCCTCGACGAGCCGGCGGCCGGCGTGCCGGAGGCCGAGCGGCACGAGCTTCTTGCCACCATCGAAGCGCTGCCGGCCGAAGTCACCGTGCTGCTGATCGAGCACGACATGGACCTCGTGTTCTCCTTTGCCGACCGCATTTCGGTGCTGGTTAACGGCGCGCTGTTTGTCGACGGCGCGCCCGAAGACGTGGCGCGCGATCCCCGGGTCAAGGCGGTCTATCTCGGCGAGGAGCTCGATGCCTGATCTCCTCACCATCGAGCAACTGTCCGCCGGCTACGGCGAAGCGGTCGTGCTCTCCGGCGTCTCGCTGTCGCTCCTTGAAGGCGAGGCGCTGGCGCTGCTCGGCCGCAACGGCATGGGCAAGACCACGCTGATCAATTCGATCGTCGGCGTCACCCGCTATTTCGCCGGCACCATCGCGCTTGACGGTGCCGACATCACCAAATTGCGCCCCGATCAGCGCGCCCATCTCGGCATCGGCTGGGTGCCGCAGGAGCGCAACATTTTCAAATCGCTCAGCGTGGAGGAAAACCTCACTGCGGTCGCCAGGCCCGGCCGCTGGACCATGGACAGGGTCTATGAGCTGTTCCCGCGGCTTAACGAGCGCCGGCGAAATCTTGGCAACCAGCTCTCCGGCGGCGAGCAGCAGATGTTGGCGGTCGGGCGTGCGCTGGTGCTCAATCCGCGCGTCATGCTGCTTGACGAGCCGCTCGAGGGCTTGGCGCCGATCATCGTCGAAGAGTTGCTCGCGGGGCTGCGCCGTATCATCCGCGACGAAGGCATGTCGGCGATCTTGGTGGAGCAGAACGCCAAGAAAATCCTAAGCGTCACCGACCGCGCCGTCATCCTCGAACGCGGCACGGTCGTGCATGCGGCCGACAGCGCCACGCTCGCCGCCGACCGCGCCGCGCTGGAGACCCATCTCGGCGTGACCGATCACGGCCCGCGGCGGAGCGGGCGGGCGCGGCAGTGACAACTCTGGGCCGTTTCAATACCGTTGCTACACTGCCGCCTACTATGGGACAGTAACGCGGCTTGGCCTGTTAGGGCTTCTTCGGGGTGGTTCCGACTGTGGTGACCTTCGAGACGCATGGCGGCGACGGCAGGAACGAAGCAGCTGGCAATCGACTCAAGCGCGATCCGGTCGGCAAGGTCCTGCGTGCGGTCAGCTGGCTCGCCGAGGCGCCGGCAAATGAGATCGGCGTCCGGCAACTCGCCGCCGCGATGAAGATTGCACCGAGCACCGCGCACCGCATTCTGACCGCCCTTGCCGAGGCCGGCTTTGTCAGGCAGCACGGCGATAGCCAACGTTACGGTCTCACAGCGGAGTTTTTCCGCCTTTCTGAACTCGGCGTCGCCAAGCATCCGGTCAAGCAGCCGGCCCGCGAGGAGCTGCAACGCCTCGTCGACGTCTGCCGTGAGTCAGTACTGCTTTGTCTCTATGACGAACGCCGCCAGCAATTGATCTATACCAGCGCGGTAGACCCGGCCGCGGCCGCAAGGCCGGCGATAAAGCTCAACAAGTGGCTGCCTCTCCGTACCGGCGCCTCCGGTCTCGCGGTCCTCGCGTTCCTCAAGGACAACGAAGCGCAGTCGATCATCAGCCGGCTCGACCCGCCGCAGGTCCGCAGCGATCGCGCCGCGGAGCCTTGTTCGATAGATGCGGCTCTGGCGCGTGTTCGCCAGCAGGGCTATGCCTTCACCCGCTGCCAATGGGTGTCGGGCGCGGTTGGGCTCGCCGCGCCCATATTCAACATGCGCGGTCGGATCATGGGTGATGTTTGCGTCACCATGAATCGCCAAGGCTGTGGCGGCGGCTCGCTTGATCGCCTGATCGATGCGACGCTGCATTGCGCTAACCAAGTGACGAAGAAAATGAGTGGTCGCGACTTTCTCTGCTGAGTGGCGGCGCGCTCAAAGTTTCCGATGCGACGCGGCAGGGTCAGGTTTCGACGGTCTCGAACTCCGCCGGCATGATGATCTCCAAAAGCTCGCAATCGTCGGAATAATCGAGCACCGTATGTCTGATCCGCGGCGGTTGGATCCAGCACGAACCCTGTTCCATGGTCACGACGCCGGCACCCTCATACTCGCCTTTCATCCAGCCTTTGAGCACGTAGATCAGCTGAAACTCGACGTCGTGATAGTGCTCCTTGGATACCACCGCCGGATCGCAGGGCGGGATCATGCGGATGACGTGGGCCTGGACCATGCCTTGCGTCGCCGGCGCCACACCGAGATCGCGATATTCGGCATAGCTGCGCAGCCCGCGGTCAAACACCGAGTCCTTGAGATGGCTCGCCACGAAGCGCTGCCGATGCGGACGCTTCGCCGCTTTCGACCTTGCCTTCGGCGCAGCGCTGCGGCGCGCTGCCGCTTTGGATCGGCGGCCTGACGACGCCGCGCGCTTGGCGGCCGCCTTTGTCGTTCTGGATGCTGTTTTTCTGGTCGCCATGTTCGTTCCCTGTTTGCTGTCTTAATTCTGCGCCGAGCTGCGGGGCCGCAACTCGATCAGATCGGTGCAGCAATTGTCATCCGACTGTGCGGCATAGACAACAGCTTCGGCGATCTCTTCGGCGGTGAGCGCGGTGAACTTGCGGTTCTTTACGGCCTCGACGACCGCCGGGTGGGTGCTGGTCGCACGGATGTCGGTGTCGACCATGCCCGGGGCGATTTCGCTGACCCGTACGCCTTGGCCCTGCAATTCGATCCGCAATCCGCGGGCGATCGCCGAGAGCGCATGCTTGGTGGCGCAATAGATGACGCCAAGTCGATAAACCTCACGGGCGGCGATCGACGTCATGACGATGATGTGACCGCGCCGGCGGGCAGCCATGGCTTTGGCGATCGCGTGTGTGATCCGATACGACGCCAGTACATTGGTGCGGAACATCGCTTCGACGTCGTCGAATTCCATGTCCATCAGCGGCGCGTAGGTCAAAATGCCGGCATTGTTGACCATGATGTCGACATCGCTCGCGGCCGCGGCGAGCTCATCGACAAAGCCGGCATCGTTGAGATCGCCGGAGAGGGTGCGAACCTGCCCGGCCCCGCAATGCCGCACGAGCGCGTCGAGCTCGGCTTGCCTGCGCCCGGTCGCCAGCACTTGCGCACCAGCAGCGGTCAGCGCGATCACCGACGCCTTGCCGATGCCGGCGCTGGCGCCGGTTACCATAACCTCTTTGCCGGCGAGACTTTGACTCATCGCTTCCCCTTGGCGTCCTCCGACGACCGACCTTATCGGCTTCCGCCCTTGTTTGCTACAACGGCGCCGGCACGACGCAATTGATTTTTCGCTGAAAGCCTCTCTAATCCAGACCTGGGTTCGATGGCGTTTCGCTGTACGGAACGGTTTTTCAGTTGACGAACACACGGCCGAATAATGATGAATCTCGACAACATCGCCGTTCCTGACTCGCGCGGCTGGCAAAGCGTGGTCGACGGCATCTTCCATAATGCGCGACGGCGGCCGTCTCACCCGGCAATTATCGACGGCAATCGCGCGCTGTCCTATGCCGGGCTTGCCGCCGAAGTGGTGAAGACGGCGGCCCATCTGCTAAGTCTCGGCGTGCGGCCAGGCGACATCGTCGGCGTCGGCTTGCGCGACGATGCCGATCATGTCGTCACGCTGTTCGCGGTCGCCTTTACCGGCGCAGTCATCCTGCCGATGGACGTGCGCTGGACGGCGGAGGAGAAACAGCGGATCGCCCTATATTTCGGTGCGCGACTCGTATTGCTGCCGCAGGCTGAAGCGTTGTCCGGCTGCGACGTGGCGATTATCGATACGCACTGGCGCCACGCTGTGGCCGGCAACGACGGCGACGCCTCTGTGGTGCGCGGCCGCGACCAGCCGCTTCTGATATCGCTGTCGTCGGGGACAACGGGAACGCCTAAGGGCCCGCTGGTCACGCACGGCCACACGCTGAGCCGGCTCTACATCTATGCCGTCAGCCTGACGTTCAATGACGGCGATCGCTTCCTGGCGGCGACGCCGCTTTATTTCGGCGGCGCGCGTTACATGACGATGGCCTATTTGTTCATGGGCGCGACGGTCGTGATCTTTCCACCGCCTTACGACTCCGATGCGCTCGCGCGTGCGGTCAACGACAACGCCATAACCGCGTTGTTCCTGGTGCCGACCTTGCTGCGTCGGCTGTTGGAACTGCCGAATGCCGCCCCACCGCTGTTTCCCGGCGTGCGCCTGATGATCTCGTCGGGCGCCAGTCTTTATCCGGCGGAGCGGCGCAAGATCATGAGCGAATTGTGCCCGCGTTTTTATAACTTTTACAGTTCGTCCGAGGGCGGCGGCATTTCGCTGTTGCGGCCCGAGCATCCGGATGAAGCGTCCATGTCGGTCGGCACGGCGGTGTTCGGCGCCGAGGTGCAGATTGTCGACGCTCAGCATCGTCAGGTTCCGCCTGGCGAGATCGGCATGATCCGTTACCGCGGCGGCGCCGTCGCCGATGGCTATTATCGCAATCCGGAAGAAAGCAAGACCGCGTTCCGCGACGGCTGGTATTATCCGGGCGATCTCGGCAAGCTCGACGCCAAGGGTTTCCTGTACATCACCGGGCGCGCCAAGGACATGATCATTCGCGGCGGCGTGAACATCTATCCCGCCGAGATCGAGCAGACGCTCGCTGTGCATCCCGCGGTCGCGGAAGTGGCCGTCGTGGGCTGGCCGTCGCACGGGCGCGGCGAGGAAGTCGCCGCTTTCGTCGTTTGCCGCCGCAAAGTCGGCGAAGCGGAATTGATCCTGCACTGCCGCGGCGCGCTCGCGCCCTACAAGATTCCGAAGCGAATCTTCGTTGTCGATGAACTGCCAAAATCCGGCCTCGGCAAGGTATTGAAGGCGGATCTTGTCGAGCGACTCCGCCACATGGGCTGATGTCAGCTCCGCTCCGTGGGCTGCCAATTGACGAGTTTGACCGAATTGTCGGCCGCCGGCGTGAACACGGCTTCGACGGGTAGCCCGGCCCTGAGCCCCTCCAGCGCGCAGTTGACGAGATTGCCGACCATGCGCACGCCCGGCGCCGATTTCAGCGCGATCAGCACGACAGCATAGGGCACTTCGGCTTCGAAGCCCGGCGTCTGGCTGCGGTAAATCACCGTCCACGAAAATACTTCGCCGGCCGGATCGACGGCGGACCACGCCACTCGGTCCGATCCGCAGTAGGGGCAACCGAGCCGTGGCGGCCAATGATGACGCGAGCACGCAGCGCAGAGCTTAACTTGGAGCCGGTCTTCGGCCGTGGCGGCCCAGAACGCGGCATTGTCGAGGTCCGCCCGGTCGGGCAGCGGCTTTTGCGTCTTTGCATTGTCGCTTGCCATGGTCGTCAGCTCCGCAACACGGCCAAAGCGCCGTCGCCGAGATCGCCCCAGCCGGTCACCGCCAGCCGTGCTGCCTTCCGCATCTGCCGTGCGCCCGCCTGCCTTCGCAATTGCCGCACGCCCTCGATGACGTGATTGATGCCGGCGATATGCGCCTCCGACAACAAGCCGCCGTGCGGATTGATCGGGAACGCGCCGTTAAGCTCGATGCGTCCGTCCTTGACGAAATCGCCGACTTCGCCGCGGGCGCAGAAGCCGGCCTCCTCGATCTCCAGGAGCGCGACGTAACTGAAGCAGTCGTAGATCATGGCGCCGTCCATGTCGGACGGTTTCATCCCCGCCATGGCGAAAGCGCGCGGCGCCGCCTTGGTCAAACCGATCTCGAAGAAATCCGGACGGTTGAACAGGTCATCGGAGCCGGTCGGCTTGGCCTGCGCCACGCCGCTGATGAACACGGGTTTTTGCGGCATGTCCTTGGCCTGCTCGGCGGCACTGACGATGTAGGCGCCGGCGCCATCGGATTCCAGGCAGCAATCGAGCAGATGGAATGGCTCGAAGATCGGCTTTGAGTTCATGTAATCGTCCATCGTCATCGGCACGTCGCGCATCATGGCCGCCGGATTGAGATTGGCGTGCTTGCGCATCGCCACGGCGAAACGTCCGGCGTCCTCGCGTGTGGTGCCGAATTCGATCATGTGCCGCCGCGCCAGCACGGCGTACCATTGGCCCGGCACGCTGAAGCCGTAGGGGCTCTCGAAATCGCGACGGAACGATTGTCCAGGGATGGTATTGACGCGGCCGGTCACGCGGGTGCCGGAGCGACCATTGCGGGCGCAGAACACCAGCACGTTGCGGGCGACGCCGTTGTGGATCAGCAGAGCCGCGGTTTCGAGGCAAGCGACAAACGTCGCGCCGCCCATCTTGATGATCGAGGAATAGCGCAGATCGGAAATGCCGAGCTGGGAAGCGATTTCGTCGGCGGTGGGGCCGAGAATATAAGGCAGGATGGCATCGATATCGTGCGGCTTCAGTCCGGCGTCGGCGATCGCCGCGCGCGCCGCCTGCAGCGCCAGCGTCTGCACGCTGCGGCCGCTCGCTTTGGAATAGTCGGTTTGTCCGATCCCGACGATGCAGGCCTTGTCGCTCAGCTCCCGTAGATCAACCGTCATGCTTTTGCTTCCAGAGATGATCTTTATGGCCGGCGCAGCACGCCGTCGGTGTCGATGCGCTCGTGCAATAGCCGTAACTGCTCCGGCGTCGGTCCGGGCGTGGTCGGTACGTGATCGGGAACGACGGGCTTGAACCCGGTATGGTCGAGAACCTGTTCCAGCGTCACGCCCGGATGCAGCGATTTGAGCCGCATCCGCTTGCTCGTTTCCTCGAAGTCGAAGATGCACAGCGGCGTGATGCAGTAGCGCGGGCCGCCGCCGGGCAGATGCAGGCGCGTGCGGGCGTCCGCGCCGCCGTCGCCGAAGCCGAAGCATGACCGCCAGTCGAGCCGCTCGGTCAGCGTCTGTTTATTGTGGGCGTTGGTGTAGAGATAGTAGCGCCCGATATTGGTTCCCATGCTGGCGGTGCCGACTCCGCCGGGACCGCGCATTTTGAGATGGTGAAAATCGCTGCCGATGCCGATCAGGTTGGAATTGCCGTAGGCATCGATCTGCAAACCGCCGATAAAAAAGATCGCCTGCCGCCGGCGCTTGTAGAGGTCGGGTCCGATGTCATGATTGTACAAGAACTCGGCCCAGCGCCCCGCCCGCCAGTCGGTGATGAATTCGAACGCGGGCAGCACTTCGACGTTGCGCAGATTCGTGATGGTGAAGGAAATCTGCACCTTCAAGTTCGGCGCATGCGTGAGGTGCGCCAGCAAAATGCCGGCGCGGCAGACCGGCAGCGAGGCGCCGACTGAAACGGCTTCGCCGTCGGCGATCTCGCTGGCGACGAAGGCCGCCATCAGCTCCTTGTTGGTGTAGTCGTTATCGGGCGGCATCGGTCTTCCGATCACAACTCATAAAGCGACAGAATGCGTTCGAAGCCGATGCGCGTCAGGTACGCGGCATGGTTCTTCGGCTCGACGATGTATTTTTGCAGATATTCGTCGAACGGCCCGTTGTCGCCGCTTTTTAGTCGCGCGCTTGCGGCCGCGACATATTCGCGAATATGCGCGGCGTCCTCCAGATATTCGCCGGGACTGGCGAACGGATGCGATCCGTAAGGCGCGCGCACTACCGCATCCACTCCGGCGATCGAGGTGCGATAGGGATTGGCGCGAACTTCCTCGTTGGCGATGACCTTGTCGACCGTCACGATGGTTCTGTCGGCGGCGCGATGGTGGGCACGGTCGCCGAAGCCGGTGCCGATATGCTGCACGTTGCCGAACGGATCTGCGGCGGCGGCGTGGATCAAGGCGATGTCGATGTTGATGGCGGCAACGGCAAGGAGCCGCTCGCCGGTGACCGGGTCGTCGAACTCTTTCAGGCGCGGATTGATCTTGGCGTAATCGGTGCCTATGCCGCCGCGCCACGGCAGCGACGGCATCAGTTCGGCCGCGGCGCGCAGGCCCTGATAATACATATGCTCGTCAAGCTCGACGACCTCGATGGCGCCGCGCTGGGCAAAGTAGCGGAATGACGGTCCGATCGGCGCGAGGCTTTCGCCGGAGATCATTGGCGCGATGACCGTCTTCGCGCAACCGGCCCCGATCAAGAGGTCGGTCTCCAGCCCCGCCGAGGCCGCGCCGACGATGGTAAGGTTCTTGATCCCGTTGCGAATGATCGCGCGAATGATTGGCATCGGATGGCTGGAATTTAGAAAGCCGCCGATCGAGATGACCATGCCGTCGCGAATCCAGCCAGCAGCCTCGTCTTCGCCAATGATGACGTCTTTTCTTTTGCCGTCGGTCATATTCGGTCCGGTCCGCGTTGATCGAAGCTTGAAGCACTCCCGCCGCCGCCGTGCAACCGCGACGGTGCTATTTACGCTGTCCCGACGTTCTGTTGTGCGGAACGCTTTTCGCCCGCGGCGCCTTGAGAAGTTTGGATTTGCCGATTTTTTCGTAATAAAATTGCCGGCGCGTCGGCGTTCGTCGAGCCGCCGCCGTCAAGCACCATAACACCACCGTCGAGCGCCCGTCCACGCGCGAAGCGATGCTGATAAGGAACGGGAGGACCGCCACAATGAAAAAACTGATCTTGGCTGCCGCAGCGCTCGCCGTCGCGTGGATCGGATTCGCCGGCGCCGCCGAGGCGCAATGGGCGCCGACGCGTAAGGTCAGGCTCGCGGTGCCGTTCCCGGCCGGAGGCGGCACCGATCTATTGGCGCGCGTGATCGCCAAGGCGCTGTCGGACAAGTGGCAGCAGCCAGTCTATGTCGAGAACTTGAGCGGCGCTGCATCGGGCAATGTCGGAGCGCTGGAGATCGCGCGATCCGAGCCGGACGGCTATTCGTTGCTGCTGAGCCCGCCCGGCCCGATTGCGATGAACCAGCTGCTCTATAAGCACATGCCGTTCGATTCGTCCAAATGGGTGGCGATCTCGGTGGTGGCGAGCGTGCCTTATGTCCTCGACGTACGAAACGGACTTGGCGTTTCGACCGTCAAAGACCTCATCCGGAAGGCCAAGGACGATCCGGGGAAAATTACGTACGCCTCGCCTGGCGTCGGCACTGTTGGACACCTCGCCGCGAAGGAGCTTGAAATGCAGGCCGGCATTTCACTGACGACAGTGCCCTATAGCGGACTTGCGCCGGCGCTGATGGATGTCGCCGGTGGTCATGTTGACATGATCTTCGACACATTGACGACCTCGCTGCCGCTGCAGCAAGGAAAGCAGCTCAACATTATCGCTGTTGCCAGTCCGCAGCGCGCGCAAAGTCTGCCGGACGTGCCAACGGTGGCCGAATCCGGCTTGCCCGGATTCCGCGCCGTCACCTGGTACGGCATCGTTGCGCCGCCGGGCACGCCCGCCGACGTCGCAACGAAGATCAGCAACGATATCGTCGCGGTCACCCACAGTCCCGAGGTCGTGGATGCGATCCGCAACAAGCTGAAGATGGATCCGATGGGCATTTCCAACGCGGCGGCGGCGGCGATGTTCGTCGACGACGCCAAGCTGTGGTCGGACGTGATCAAGAAGGCGAACATATCGCTGGATTGACGCCGCCCGTAGCCAACCGCGCCGCGTCACTGATCACGACCCGCGGGGCGGAGCGGGTGGGTGCGGCAGACCTCCCGATCGTTGTTGCGGCTGCCGTTTGCCGTTCAAGTTTCATCGCGCGCAGGTTGCGCCGGCCGAGTTTCATGATCAGGAAGAAGATCATGCTCTAGGGCGCATCAACCGCGCGGCCATCCAGCCGCTCGCGGCGCAAACGCAGCACATAAAAGAGCAGCGCCACGCCAGCAAGCAGCAGTGGAATGGACAACACCATGCCCATGGTCAGTCCGTATGACAGCCGTTCGAGTTGCGGGTCGGGCTCGCGGAAGAATTCCGAGATAATGCGGGTGACGGCGTAGCCAACGCAAAAGACGCCGGTCACGATGCCGGGGCGTTTGAACGCGCCGCTGCGCACAAAGAGCCAGACGACCAGAAACAGCAGCAATCCCTCGAGGCCTGCTTCGTAAAGCTGACTCGGGTGCCGTGGCTGGCTGTCGACGTCTGGAAAGACCATCGCCCACGGCACGTCGCTCGGGCGTCCCCACTGCTCTTCGTTGATGAAATTGGCGATGCGGACCAGAAAGATGCCGATCGGCGCGGTGGCGGCGACGATGTCGGCAATCGTCAGCAGCGGGACTCTGCTCTCGCGGCCGAAGTACCAGATTGCCAGCGCGGCCCCGATCAAACCGCCGTGGAATGACATGCCGCCGAGCCACGGTTCGAAGATTTCCAGCGGATGGGCGAAAAAGTACTCCGGCTGATAGAAGATCACCTGGCCGAGACGCCCGCCGATGACGACGCCAAGCGCCAGATAAAGCACCAGATCGGCGATGCTCTGCGGCTGCGGCCGCGGCATGTGGCCCCACAGCCGGTCGTTTCGGATCAGCACCCATGCATAGAGCCAGCCGAGACCGAGGCCGCCGATATAGGAAAGCGCATACCAGCGGATTGGGAACGGCCCGACATGGAACGCCACCGCATTGATGACGGGATAAGGAATGACGGCAAATGCCATGGCAGGCCAAACCGGGATGAGCGTCCACTGCAACCCTGCCCCGAACCTTCCGGTCTTATTATGACATTGGTGCGAACCGATGCCGTTATCAGATGTTGGCGATGATTGCGCGCTTGACCTTGGCGATCTGCGCCTCATCGCGTTTATAGAATGTCCATTGCCTGACCCGCTTGGATTTCAGCAGGCCTGCTTGCGAAAGAATTTTCAGGTGCTCGCTCACCGTCGGCTGGCTGACCCCAAGTTTCTCGGCAATCAGCACGCCGCAGACGCCGTCGGCGACCAGGTCGCCGTCGACCTGCGGCCGGAAATGCCGTTTCGGCTCGCGCAGCCATTCCAGGATGACTCGACGTCGATCGCTGGCCAAAGCCCGCAGTGCCGCGTTGACGCCGTCATCGTTTGTAGGCATATTGCCAATTAGCCAAATGACTAATTAATGTCAACGGCCACAGTTCGACTGGACGCAGCTTTGTGAAAAGCGGTGGGGCGATCAGGTTTCGACGACCAATGCTGAGCGTATCCGACACCATATCCCCCGAAAACATCGCGCGCTGCGAAGAGCTGATCCGTCCGTATATCCGCCGCACGCCGGTCATGGAGGTTGACACCGCCGATTTCGGGCTCGGATCGAACCGGCTTTGTCTGAAGCTTGAACTGTTCCAGCACTCCGGTTCGTTCAAGGTGCGCGGCGCCTTCGCCAATCTGCTGATGCGCGCGGTGCCGGTGGCGGGCGTCGTCGCGGCCTCGGGCGGCAATCACGGCGTGGCCGTCGCCTATGCGGCAATGAAGCTGAAAGTGCCAGCGAAGATTTTCGTGCCCAGCGTCGCTTCGCCCGCCAAGATCGCGAACATTCGCGAGCACGGCGCCGACCTTGTGATTGAAGGCGACCGCTATGCCGATGCACTGGCCGCGAGTGAGGCCTGGGTCGAAAAGACTGGCGCGATGCCGGTGCATGCTTTTGATCAGGATGAGACCATATTGGGGCAAGGCACGCTCGGCATGGAGCTTGAAGAACAGGCGCCGCAGATCGACACGTTGCTCGTGGCGGTTGGCGGCGGCGGCCTGATTGCGGGGATCGCCGCCTGGTATGGCGGCCGCATCAAAGTGGTCGGTGTCGAACCGGCGGCGGCGCCGACGCTGACGAAGGCAATAGCGGCCGGGCGCCCCGTCGATGCCGAAGCCGGCGGCGTGGCAGCCGATTCGCTTGCCCCGCGCCGCGTCGGCGAGCGCGGCTTTCTGATCGTCAAACAATACGTACACAGCGTCGTGCTGGTTGCCGACGACGCTATCGTCGCGGCGCAGAAGGCGCTTTGGCAGACGCTTCGGATCGTCGCCGAGCCCGGCGGCGCGGCGACATTTTCGGCACTTTTATCCGGCGCCTATCGTCCCAAAGCCGGCGAGCGCGTCGGCATCGTCATTTGCGGCGGCAATACCACGGCCGTTCATTTCGACTGACGACATGAACCGTTGGCAAAACCCGATGAGATAGTCCGATGCAGCTTGAATTCATCACGGTCGACGTTTTCACGGCGCAAAAGTTCGGCGGCAACCCGCTTGCGGTCGTGATCGATGCCCGCGGGCTGGCAACCGCACAAATGCAAGCGATTGCCGCCGAATTCAATCTGGCGGAGACGACTTTTGTGCTGCCGCCGCAGGACGCCTCGCATACCGCCGAAGTGCGGATCTTCACGCCCCGCGCCGAGTTGCCGTTTGCCGGCCATCCGAATGTCGGCACCGGTTTCGTGCTGGCGAGTCGAGGCCAAAGCCGTAGTCGCGCGGTGGGCGATCCGCTCCTGTTCGAGGAGAAAGCCGGGCTGGTGCGGGTGGATGTCCTCAAAGAGGGAGGTTCGCCGGTCGGCGCGCGATTAACGGCGCCGCAACCGCTCACGCGCGGCGACGACATCGCGCCGGACGTCGTAGCAGCGGCGTGCTCAGTTGAAGCCGCGGACATCGAGACCGCTAATCATAGGCCCTGCCTCGCCTCCTGCGGGCTTCCTCTTGCATTCGCCGAGCTCAAAACGCGGGCGGCGCTCGCCTCGGCGCGGCCGCGGGCGGATGTATTTTCCGAGCGTCTGAAAACCGGCCGCGCCGCCGGAATACTACTTTACGTCAAAGACAAAAGCGGCGGCGTCGACATCCAGGCGCGGATGTTTGCGCCACTCCAAGGCGTTCCCGAAGACCCGGCGACCGGCAGCGCCAATGTCACGCTGGTCGGCTTATTGGCCAGCCTGCGGCCAGAGCGCGATCTGGCATTAAACCTGCGCATTTCCCAGGGCGTCGATATGGGTCGGCCGAGCCTGCTCGAGGCCAGCGCCGAGAAGCGCGACGGCACGATTACGGCGCTGTCGATCGGCGGGCGATGCGTGCCGATGATGCGGGGCGCTTTGGAACTGTAGGGCTTGTCTCTTCTGTTTGGCGAGACCGCCTCACTGTGATTCCGCCGCGGCCTTGGCCTTGGCGGCGACATCCGGCGGCGTGGCATAGACCTCCTTGACCAGCTTCTCGACGTCCGCGCCGGACACCGGATTGATCTCGAGCTGCATCTTGTCGGCTTCGGCCAAAAAGTCCTTGTCCTTCATGGTGTCCATGAAGGCCTGGCGCAGCAGCGCGACGCGATCGGCGGGCAAATTGGGCGGCGCTACGTAAGGCCGGCCCATCACGTTGCGGGCGAACAACATCTTGAGTATTTGCCGCTGCTCGTCGGTCTTGGCGAAATCCATCGCCAGCGGCACGTCGGGCAAATCCGGATGCTTGGTCAGCGACAGCTGTACCAAGACGATCATGCGCTTGTCGGCGATCCAGGATTTATGCGTCGAAAGCACGCTCGACCACGACCAGCCGCAGCGGCCCTGCACCTCGCCGCGCTCCATCGCCAACACCACGTCATTGCCGCCGGGATAGCCTTGCACGACCTTGAAATGCGTGCCGAGCACGGCGTTGAGCACGCGCGGAAACTGATCGGTGTCGGAACTGGCGCCGGTGCCGCCGACGGTGAGTTCCTTGGTGAACAAGTCCTGGAAGCTCATGATGCCGGAGCTTTTCATCGCCACGCAGACGCTGACCTCGTTATTGGCGCTGCCGAGCCAGTTCATCTTTTCCGCGTTGAACGCGTCGCCCTGGCCGAGCAGCAGGGGGTCGAAGGCGATGCCGCGGCCGAAAGTGGCGATCGCGGTGCCGTCCTGCGGCGCCACGCGATAGAGATAATTGGCCAGCCGCAAGCTGCCGGCGCCTTCCATGTTTTGCGGCACGATCGTCGGATTACCCGGAATATGCGAGCCGAGATGGCGGGCAATCACGCGGGCATAAAGGTCATAGGCGCCGCCCGGCGAATAGCCGATATAGAGGTTGATGGTGCGGCCCTGGTAAAAATTACTCGCGCCCTGCGCCAGCACGATCGCTGCCGACGCCAAAACAAAGAGCACGGCGCCAAGCCCCGTGCGCACGAACCGACCGTCCTCGACGCTCATGGGTATCCTCGAACTGCGTTGCCTTCCCGCGGCAGCGGCCGCCGCAATGCGGTTCCTGCCGGTTTATCTGTGCTGCGTCACCTTACCACGGGCTTGACGGCTTTGCAGGTTTCGGGCGCGATGGGGTAGGACCGTGTGGCGGTTCAGAAGTCCGCGTCATTATTGCCGCCGGGCTCGTGGCGCCGACTTCTGAGCCAAGCCCGCACGGAATCAATAGCTGCTAGTGTCCTTTCGAATCCGAAGTTCGCACACGAGAGGGCCGCACAATCATGCGAACTTCGGAAGCGGGACACTAGGGAACGCTATGCAGCCGGATATGATCGCCAGCGCTTTACACGCGCTGCACCTGCTTCTTGAGCCGGCGCGGCTCATGATCCTGTTCCTCGGCGTGTTGATCGGGCTCGCCATCGGCGTCTTGCCGGGGCTGAACGGCATTGTCGGCATGGCGATGCTGATCCCCTTCACCTACAACCTGGACGAATACACCGCCTTTGCGCTCTTGCTCGGCATGGCGGCGGTGATCACCTCGTCGGATTTCATCACCGCGGTGTTGTTCGGCGTGCCCGGCCATGTCGGCGCCGCCGCAACCGTGATCGACGGCCACGCCATGGCCAAGAAGGGCGAGGCCGGCCGCGCCTTCGGCGCCGGATTCGCCTCGTCGCTGGCCGGCGGCATCGTCGGCGCCATCGTGCTCGCGGTGAGCATTCCGATCCTGCGCCCAATCATGCTGTCGATCGGCTCGCCGGAATTGCTCGCCTTCACGCTGTTCGGCATGTCGATGGTGGCGACCTTGTCCGGCCGCGCGCCGCTGAAAGGACTGACCGCGGCCGGTCTCGGCTTGATGATCGCCATGGTCGGTTCGCGCGCGCAAAGCGGCACGCTGCGCTGGACCTTCGACTGGCTTTATCTGTGGGACGGCGTGCCGCTCATTCCGGCGACGCTCGGTATTTTCGCGCTGCCGGAGCTCGCCGAGCTTGCGGTGTCGCGCAAGCGCATTGCCGGCGACAATGCGCCCGACATCAATCTGTCCAGTCAATGGGAGGGCGTGCGCGACGTCGTGCGGCACTGGTGGCTGGTGTTGCGCTGCGGCGTGCTCGGCGTCGGCCTGGGCGCGATCCCGGGCATCGGCTCGGCGGTGATCGACTGGATCGCCTACGGCTATGCCCAGCGCACGGAGAAGAATTCGGAGAGCTTCGGCGCCGGCGACGTACGCGGCGTCATCGCGCCGGAGAGCTCGAACAATTCCAAGGAGGGTGGCCATCTGGTGCCGACCATCGCCTTCGGCGTGCCGGCCGGCGCCTCGATGGCGATCCTGCTCGGTGCGTTCCTGATGCACGGGCTCACGCCCGGGCCCGATATGCTGACCAAGCATCTCGATCTCACCTACATGATCGTATGGAGCCTGACGCTGGCCCACGTCATGGGCGCGATCATCTGTCTCGCCTGCAGCCGCTGGCTCGCCCAGGTGTCGCGCATCCGGCCGGAAATCCTGCTGCCGGTCATCATCGCGCTGGTCTTCGTCGCCGCCTTCGAGGGCGAGCACGATTGGGGCGATCTTTATCTGCTGCTCGGCTTTGGCATCGTCGGCTGGGTCATGAAGCGGCTCGGCTGGCCGCGGCCGCCGATGGTGCTCGGCATCGTGGTTGGCGGCATTTTCGAGCGTTATCTGTTCATCTCGACGCAGCTCTACGGCTGGGCCTGGCTGTTGCGCTGGCCGGTTCTGGCGATTCTGGCCTGCGTCGCCTGGGTGCTGTACCGGCCGTTGTCGCAAATCGTCAAAACCTTGCTTGAGCAATTCCGCTCCGTCGGCGGTCACCGCGCGCAGTTCGGTCCGGCTCCCGCCTTCTCGCTCGGCGTCATTGTATTGATCGTAGCCGCGATCCTGTCGTCGACCGATTGGCCGCACGACGCCAAGATCGTGCCGCTGACCGCTTGCGGCATGGCGCTGGTCGCTGCCGTCCTCAATCTCGTCAACGAGCTGTTCGGCCGCGAGCCAACGGCGCTCGCGCACGCGGATTCCGGCGTCAAGGTCGGCGCCCATGTGAGCGCCCATGTCAGCGACCTCGGCGTGACCGACGACGTGGCGCGGCGGCGCGCCTTCAGTTTCTTCGTCTGGATGGCCGCATTTATCTGTTTGGTCTCGCTGATCGGGTTTATCCCCGCCATCGCGGTCTTCGTGTTCGCTTACATGCGCTTCGGCTTCGGCGAGCCGTGGCTGTCGTCGCTCGGCTTCGCTGCGGCGACGACCGTCATCTGCACCGTCGTCTTTCACTGGGCGCTGCAAGTCGCCTGGCCGCCGTCGCTGCTCGGCGACTTGTTCCCGGCGCTACGCGCTGCGACCCGGCTGTTATGATTTACTGCCCAAGATCGCGGCGGCTTTTTTGGTCACCTGCGGCGGCGTCTGGTAGATTTCCTTGACCAGCGCATCGAGCTCCTCGCCGCCGACGGGATTGATCTCGAATTTGCCCTTGGCCGCGTCGTCGAGGAACGACTTGTCCTTCATCGTGTCGGCAAAGGCCTGACGCAGCGCCGCGACGCGGTCGGCGGGCACGCCGGGCGGCGCCGTAAACGGCCGACCCATGACCTGCCGCGCGAAGATCAGCTTGAAAATCTGGCGCTGCTCGGTGGTCTTGGCCAGATCCATGATCAGCGGCACGTCCGGCAAATCCGGATGCTTGGACAGCGACATCTGCACCAGCACGATAATTTTCTTGCTCGTGATCCAGTCTTTGCGCGTCGCCACGATACTCGACCACGACCAGCCGCAGCGACCTTGCACCTCGCCGCGTTCCAGCGCCAGCGTGATGTCGTTGCCGCCGGGATAGCCGGTGACGATCTTGAACTTGGTGCCGAGCTCCGCGTTCATCAGTGCCGGGAACTGATAGGTGTCGTCGCCGACGCCGGTCGAACCGATGGTCAATTGCTTGGTCAGCACGTCATCGAAGCTCGTGATGCCCGACGATTGCAGCGCGATGCAGACGCTGACTTCGTTATTGGCGCTGCCAATCCAGGAAAACTTCGAGGCATCGAATTGCGCGCCTTTCTCGTCAAGCAACGGATCGAAGGCGGCGCCGCGGCTGACGGCGCCGATCACGGTGCCGTCGCGCGGGGCAGCGGCATAAAGGTAATTGGCGAGCCGCAGGCTGGCGGCGCCTTCCATGTTCTTCGGCACGATGGTCGGATGGCCGGGAATATGATCGCCGAGATGCCGCGCGAGCAGCCGCGCGTAAAGGTCGTAGCCGCCGCCGACGCTGTAGCCGATCTCGAGATCGATCGATTTTCCCGTATAGAACTCCGCGGCGCTCTGCGCCCTCGCGCCCGGAATAGCCAGCGCCGCAAATGCCGCAAAGGCCACGATGGCGGTGCCAAGCCGGCCGATCGTTAATGTTGCGCTTACCGTCATCGCGCTTCCCCCCATTTTGAGATTGCCGCGATCCTAGCGTGTCCGATCCGCGCCACCAACGTGGCCGCAGGCCGTTGCGACATTGCGCGCATGGCGGAAATTTCGTAATGACCGACGCTCAGGAGTGACTAATGACCGGAATGCTGGAACACGAAACGCCTGGACTCGGCCACAACAAGCCCTCCCCGGAAGACGCCGACGAGATCAAACACGGCAAATGGGACCGCTGGGCGAAGAAGCGCACTTTCGTGCGCGCGCTGGAAGGCACCTATAGCCACCTCTACAAGAAGCTTCTGGAAGAGCCGCGGGTCTATTCCTCCAAGGACCATCCCTGGAAGGGGGGACCTGCGATGTACGGCAAGCACATCATCTCGCCGCAGGCGGTCAACATCGTGCAATCGATCGAGTCGCATATCGAATGCTATGCGCCGCTCAATGCCGGGCAGAAGCACGGCCACCTCAACAGCGCGGTGTTCTACGTGCTCAAGGGCCACGGCCATGACGTCCACGACGGCCGCTACATGAAATGGGAGGCCGGCGACGTGATGCTGGTCGAGAACGGCTGCGTGCACCAGCATTTTAACGACGACGAAAAGGAATCCTGCATCCTCCTGGTGTTCAAGGCCAAGCCGCTGTTTCTGTTCATGCACTTGTTGTTCCAGAAGATGGTCGAGTGGCCGACCGACAAGCTGCCGCCCGGCGTGACGGAATTCCATCCGCCGACGGAAATCTGAGCGCGGAGAGGAGAATGCCTTTATTCGAAGACAAGGCGGCGGCGCTGTCCGGCGACAATTCCGCGGCTTTCCTCGCCGAGGCCATGGTCGAGTCGGAGAAATTCCGCGAGCACTACGCGACGCTGCCCAACGTCATCAAGGCCAAGGACATGCCCTGGGAGCGCTCGCCCGACGGCCTGATCAAGCACTTGGTCAACCAGAAAATGCAGACACGCGAGTGCTGCATTGAAGCCTATATGCAGTTCCTCAAGGATGGCGAGCGCTCCGGCAAGCACCGCCACATGTGGGAGGAGCTGTTCTTCGTAGTCGAGGGCTCGGGCTACGATCTGCACTGGGATCTGAAATGGGACTGCCTCGAAGCCTTCGAATGGGAATGGGCCGCCGAGCCGAAGAAATTCGAATGGACCGTCGGCGACTATGTCTATATCCCGCCGTTCACCATGCATCAGCACTTCGCCAGGCCCGGCGCGGAGTGCCGCATCATCGTCATGAGCAACCGCATCGTCAAAGACATGGGCTTCGACTGGTACGATCAGGTCGAGCGGGCGCCGGGATTTTGACGATTAGCGTCGATCGCCTTGGGGGCTGCTCCGCAAACAGAAATGGTGACCGCCACTCCCCCGGCCCCCGCGACGGGGGAGGCGCTCCGCCGCACGCGCCGTAGCTTGTCCGTACGCGGCTATCTCCTTGTCATGGTGCTCGCCATTTTGCTGCCGGTCGGAGCGTTTGCCGGCATTCTGTTCTGGCGCTATGCCGATTCGGAAATCGCCCGCATCGACCAGCAGCTGGAAAACGACGCGCATGGACTGGCGCTCGGCGTCGATCGGGATTTGCAGGGCAAGATCGTTACCCTGGAGACCCTGGCGACCGCGAACTCCATGGAAAACCGCGATTATGCGCGATTTTACGATCGCGCCATGCGGGTCAAGGGCCTTGCCGGCGTCGAGATTTCGCTGCGCGGCCGCGCCGGGCAACAGCTTGCCAACACGCGCGTGCCGTGGGGAACGCCGTTGCCGCGCAATCCATTTCCAGGCGACGAAGAAGCCGGCTCGACCGGCAAGCCCTATGTCAGCAACGTCGTCGGGGGGGCGGTCGCCGGCCATCCCATTTGCCTCATCAGCGTGCCCATTACCGAGAGCGGTGCGGTCAACTACCTTCTTCACATGACCGTCGACCTGGCGCAGCTCGGCGACCTGCTCGATGCCAACATCGCTCCCGGCCGGATCGCCGGGATTCTGGATCGCGACAATGTGGTCATGGCGCGCACCGAGGAATCTCGCGAACGGATCGGCAAGCCGGCATCGAAAAGCTTCGTCGACCAAATAAAAGGCGAGCAAGGCACCTGGCTCGGGCAAAATGTTCAAGGCTATCGGATCCGGCTGGGCTACGCGCGATCGAAGCTTTCCGGCTGGCTCGTCTGGGTCGGCGTCCCGGATGCCGACATCCAAAATCCGCTGCACCGGGCGCTGTGGCGGTTGAGCGCGCTCGGCGCCGCGCTCACCATCCTCGCGCTCGGTCTCGCTTATTGGCTCGGCGGCAGGCTCGCGGGCGCAAGCCGAACACTGGCCGCGCAAGCCTCTGCGCTCGGCCGCGGCGACGCCATGCCGCCTGTGACCATCCCGGTGCGCGAGCTCGACGAGGTCGGGAATGAGCTGGTGGCCGCCGCGGCGCGGCGCACGGAGCTCGAACGGCAATTGGTGCAGAGCGCGACCCGCGAAAGCGAGCAGCGCTTTCAAATGCTGGTTCACGGCGTCACCGATTACGCGATCTACATGCTCGACCCGCAGGGCAACGTGACGAACTGGAATGCCGGGGCCATGCGCATCAAGGGCTACAGCGAAAGCGAGATTGTCGGCCGCCACTTTTCCATCTTTTATACCCCGGAAGACCGCGCCGACGGCGCGCCGACCCGCGCTCTGCTCACCGCGATCAATGAAGGCCGCTACGAAGCCGAAGGTTGGCGGGTCCGCAAGGACGGCACGCGCTTCTGGGCGAGCGTCGTCATCGATCGCATCGAGGATTCCAACGGCAAGCTGATCGGTCTCGCCAAGATCACCCGAGACATCACCGAGCGGCGCGAAGCGCAGCAGCGCCTGGAGGCGGCGCGCGAGCAACTTTATCAGTCGCAAAAAATGGACGCGGTCGGCCAACTCACCGGCGGCGTGGCGCACGACTTCAACAATCTTTTGACGATCATTATCGGCAATCTCGACAACGCCAAGCGAACCATCGAGAACTGGCAGGACGGCGCCAAAGAGCGCCTGCGCCGCGCCATCGACATGGCGCTGGTCGGCGCCAACCGCGCGGCGACCCTGACCGGCCATCTGCTGGCGTTTTCGCGCCGCCAGCCGCTCGAGCCGAAGCTCTTGGACGTCAACCGGCTGCTCAGCCAGCTTTCCGCATTCCTCAAGCCCTCGCTCGGCGAAGCGGTGCAGCTTGAGGTGGTGGGCGCCGGCGGTGTCTGGACGGTCGAGGCCGACGCGGTGCAGCTGAAAACCGCCATTCTCAATCTTGCCGTCAATGCGCGCGATGCGATGCCGCAAGGCGGCCGCCTCACCATCGAGGCGAGCAATGTCTTGCTCGACGAATCCTATTGCGCCGACAACGCCGAGGTGCGGCCGGGTCAATACGTAGTCATTGCGGTGACCGACGAGGGCGTCGGAATGAACGAGGAAGTCGCCACGCGCGCCTACGAGCCGTTCTTCACCACCAAAGAGACCGGCCAGGGCACCGGTCTCGGGCTGAGCCAGGTCTACGGGTTCGTCAAGCAATCGGGCGGCCACGTGAAAATCTATAGCGAGCCCGGCCACGGCACCACGGTCCGGATCTATCTGCCGCGCGCGCGCGACGACAAGAAGAGGGACGGTGAATATCAGGTCCAAAGCGCCGCGCCACCGTCCGCCTACGGCAAGGAAACCATTCTGGTCGTCGAGGACGACGCCGACGTACGCGCCTTCATCTGCGGGACCCTGGAAGAGCTGAAGTACGCGGTGCTGCAGGCATGCGACGCCGCCTCGGCGCTGCAAGTGCTGGAGCGTGAGGGCAAAATCGATTTGCTTTTGACCGACGTGATTCTGCCGGGACCGAACGGCCGTGAATTGGCAAACGCCGCGGTAGCGAAACGGCCGGAGCTCAAAGTCCTGTTTATGACCGGATATTCGCGCAATGCCATCGTGCATCAGGGCCGGCTCGACGAGGGCGTGCAACTCATCCAAAAGCCGCTGACGCAATCTTCGCTCGCCGCCAAGCTGCGCGCGGTTCTCGATCTGCCAGCCGCTGCGCTAGGATAGCTGGCCGGCGTAGCTTCGTACTTGATTTTATTGCGGTTTTTTGGTTTCGACACAGCGCCGCGACGATGCGGCCCAGTGTCGTCGCCAATCGGCCGGCCACCGTCTAGACTGGGAAAGTAACGGGCCGCCCGGTCAATACGCGAACGGCAAACGGCCGGTGGGGCGACGAACGGCGGAAAAGCAAACTCATGTCCTTGTCATTGATGACGACGCGCCGCTTCGCACCCTTGTTCTGGTGCCAGTTTTTCGCGGCCTTCGGCGATAATTTTCTCAAGACCGCGTTGGTCTTCGTCATCTTGTTCGAGGTTTCCGGCGCCAATTCGGCGGTCTTGATCACGCTCGCCGGCGCTACGCTGATTGCCCCGTTCTTCTTTCTGTCCGGGCTCGGCGGGGAACTCGCCGACCGTTACGATAAAGCCTTCGTCGCGCAGCGCATCAAGCTTACCGAGATCGGCGCTGCCGTCGTCGCGGTCGCCGGCTTCGCGTTTCATTCGCTCTCCTTGCTATTCCTCGCGGTGTTCATGTTCGGGACGCTGGCTTCGCTGTTCGGTCCGATCAAATACGGCATCCTGCCCGACCTGCTCGAGCGCCGCGAGCTTCCCTCCGGCAATGCGCTGATCGAAGCCGGCACCTTCCTTGCCATTCTGCTCGGCACCATCGTTGCCGGCATTGCCGCCAACGGCAACAGCAGCCCCATTCATTTCGCCTGGCTGATGATAATGACGGCGCTGGCGAGCTGGTGCTCGAGCCTGCTCATTCCCCGCACGGCGGAGGCGGCCCCCGATCTTCGCATCAACGCCAACATCCTGATCTCCACCGCATCGCTCCTCAACCAGGTGCGCGCCGATCCGCGGCTGTGGTGGGGAGCGATCGTGGCGAGCTGGTTCTGGCTCGTCGGCGCGCTGGTGCTGTCGCTATTGCCGCCGCTCGTCTCGTTCAACATTGGCGGCAGCGAACAGGTCGTCACGCTGTTTCTCACCATCTTTTCGGTGTCGGTCGGTCTCGGCTCCGGGCTCGCCGCCTGGCTCGCCGCCGGGCGCATCGTGCTGTTGCCGACAGTGGTGGCGACCGTGCTGCTCGGGCTGTTTTCGCTCGACCTCGGCTGGACCGCCTCCCGCATCGTGCCGGCGGCAAGCCCGTTGAGCATCGCCGGCTATTTCGCCTCGCCGCACTCGATCCACATCGCCGTCGACCTTGCCGGCCTGGCGATCGCCGGCGGCCTGTTCATCGTGCCGGTGTTCACCGCGATTCAAGTCTGGGCCGGCACCGATCGCCGTGCCCGCGTCGTCGCCGCGGTCAACGTGCTCAATGCCGCCTTCATGGTCATCGGCGCGGCGGTGCTGGCGCTCCTGCAAAAGCTGGGGCTCGGCACCCCGCTTCTCTTCGCTGTTATCGGCGCCGTCAATCTCGCCGTTGCCGTCGCCATCGGGCAGACCATGCCGGCGGGCTGGCTGAACGATTTTCTCTCGATCGTGTTCCGCGCCTTCTTCCGGCTCGACGTCAAAGGCTTGGAGAACGTCGACAAGGCCGGCCGCAACGCCATCATCGCGCTCAATCACGTCAGCTTCCTCGATGCGCCGCTGGCAGTGTCGATCCTGCCGAAGCGCCCGGTCTTCGCCATCGACGTCGCGATGTCCAAGCACTGGTGGATCCAGCCGTTCCTCAAATTCGTCCGCACCATGGCGCTCGATCCACTGCGGCCGTTCTCGGTCCGCGACCTCATCAACGCGGTACGCGACGGCAATATGCTGGTGATCTTTCCCGAAGGCCGCATCACCGTCACCGGCAGCCTGATGAAGGTTTACGACGGCGCGGCGATGATCGCCGACAAGTCCGACGCCATGGTGGTGCCGGTGCGCATCGAGGGGCCGGAGGCGACGTTCTTCAGCCGCTTGAAGGGAACGCAGGTGCGCCGCCGGCTGTTTCCGAAATTCACGGTCACCATCCTGGAGCCGGTGAAATTTGTGGTCGACCCGGAACTCAAGGGCCGCCGGCGCCGGCAGGCCGCGGGCGCCGCGCTCTACACCATCATGTCCGACCTGATCTACCGCACGACGCCGACCGACCATACCGTGGTCGACGCGCTGATCGAGGCGGCAAAGCTGCACGGCCCGCATTGGCTCGCCATCGAAGATCCGGTGAGCGGCCAGCTCACCTATAAGCGGCTGTTGATGGCGACCGCGATTCTTGGCCGCAAGCTGATGCCGCTGGCGCGCGAAGGCCGCGCGCTCGGCGTGATGCTGCCGACCTCCAACGCCGGCGTGGTCGCCACGCTCGCGGTGATGTCGGCTGGGCGGGTGCCGGCCATGATCAATTTTTCCGCCGGCGCCGCCAATATTCTCGCCGCCTGCCGCGCCGCGGAAGTCGACACGCTCCTGACCTCGCGAACCTTCGTTGAGAAGGGCCGTTTCGAGCATCTGATGGCGCAGCTCGAAAAACAGCTGCGCCTCGTCTACCTGGAGGACATCCGCCAGACCATCGGTCGGCTCGATAAGCTGCGCGGCCTGTTCGGCTGGAAGCAACCGCTCGTCGCGCGCAAGCCCGACGACTGGGCGGTTATCCTGTTCACGTCCGGCACCGAAGGGCTGCCCAAGGGCGTCGTGCTGTCGCATCGCAATCTGTTGACCAACGTGGCGCAGTGCGCGGCGCGCATCGACTTCGGCCGCGAGGACAAGCTGTTCAATGCGCTGCCGATCTTTCACTCGTTCGGCTTCACCGGCGGCGTGGTGTTGCCGCTGATTTCCGGCGTGCCGATCTATCTCTATCCGTCGCCGCTGCATTACCGCACCGTGCCGGAACTGGTGTACGGCACCTGCGCGACGGTTTTGTTCGGCACCGATACGTTCCTCAACGGCTATGCGCGCATGGCTAACCCTTACGACTTACGCTCGCTCCGTTATGTGCTGGCCGGCGCCGAGCCGGTGAAGGAGTCGACGCGGCAGACCTATCTGGAAAAATTCGGCCTGCGCATTCTCGAAGGCTACGGCGTCACCGAGTGCTCGCCGGTCATGGCGCTCAACACGCCGATGTTCAACAAGTTCGGCACGGTCGGGCGGCTCCTTCCCGGGCTAGAAGCCAAGCTGGAAAAAGTCGAAGGCGTCGAGGACGGCGGGCGGCTTTACGTCAAGGGACCGAACGTGATGCTCGGCTATCTGCGCGCCGACCGGCCGGGCGTGCTCGAGCCGCCGCCGGAAGGCTGGCACGATACCGGCGATATCGTTTCCATCGACGATCAGGGTTTCGTCGGCATCAAGGGCCGCGCCAAGCGTTTCGCCAAGGTCGGTGGCGAAATGATCTCGCTGGCCGCGGTCGAGATGCTGGCGGCGGAGCTGTGGCCGCATTACACCACCGCGGTGTCGGCGGTGGCCGATGCCCGCAAGGGCGAGCGTCTCATCATGGTCACCGACAAGCACTCTGCCACGCGCGCCGATTTCATTGCCTATGCGCGCAGTCAGCACGCCTCGGAGCTGATGTTCCCGGCCGAAATCGTCATCCTCGACAAATTGCCGATGCTCGGCTCCGGCAAGGTCGATCAATTGGCGGTCGACAAATTCGTGCGCGAGCAGGCGGCGGCGAAGGCGGCGGCGGCGGAGTAGGGCTCGGCTCGTTCCCAGCAGCAATCGCGGCCGATGGGGCTGCGTTAAATCGATTGCACAACGATTGCGCGAGATGATTCGCGGTGCAATCATGCGGACTGTTGTCTCCGGCCCGACAATTCGAGGCGTTCGATATGCTAGCGACGAAAACCATGCTGATCCGCCACGCCGAAAAGCCGGACGGCGACGTGCAGGGCGTGACCGCGGCCGGAGCCAAGGACCCGGAGGAGCTTGTGGTGCGCGGCTGGCAGCGCAGCGGTGCGCTGGTGCGGTTGTTCGCTCCGCGCGACGGAAAATTTGTCGATCCGCACCTGGCGCAACCGAGAACGATCTTCGCTTCGGCGGTCGGCAAGCATAGCAACAGTTTGCGGCCGCAACACACCGTGCTCGAACTCGCCCAGGAGCTGAGGTTAAAGCTCGACCTGCGCTTTCCCAAGGGCGGCGAGAAAGACCTCGCCAAAGCCGCGGTCGCCGCAACCGGCCCAGTCCTCATCTGTTGGGAACACGAGGATATCCCCGACATCGTCAACGCCATTGTCGGCAACAACACCACGTGCCCGCAAAAATGGGACGGTTCGCGGTTCGATCTGGTCTGGGTGCTCGATCGCAGGACGGCAAGCGACGGCTGGGATTTTACCCAGGTGCCGCAATTGCTGCTGGCGGGCGACAGCGCTAAGCCGGTTCTGTGATCCCAGCATTGCCGTTGCTTCTTCTACTAAAGCGATCCGACTGGCAGGGTGCGAATTCGGATTCGCGCCTGCTCGAGCACGACGATATGCCTTGTTGTAATGGTGCTTGCAGACTAGGCAGATTTGCCAACAGGAGCGCAACTTGCCTATGCGGATCGTGCTCGGCCCCTCGTCGGAACAAGAGGATTGAGGGCTTTTGGTCTTGTCTCAATGCCAGCAGAGTACCGAAGTCGGTATGCGTGCCAGGGTGAAGATTGTTTCATCATCGGCGGCCTGCAATCCGTAATCGCGCATGTGCGTAGCTTCGTGACCGTATCGCGCACGTGCATAGCTTCGTGACCGTTCTTTCGCAGTCCCTCGGCCACGATCGGCGATAATGCATTGTCAATCAGAAATCTCACCGGCCGGTCAGTGGCAACTCGCGCTCGCGCACGGCGTCGGCAGCGAAATGCAGGGCCTCGTTGATATCCGCCTGCTCCAGATCGGGATAAGCGGCGAGAATTTCTCTTTCGGTTTGGCCGTCGGCGATCATCTCGACGACCGTAGCCCCTGGAATGCGCAGGCCGCGAATGCAGGGTACGCCACCCATCTGTTTTGAATCGACGGTAATTCGCGTGAACTTCACAGCGCGTCTCCGCATCTAGAGTCGGTTCGTCTGATAACAATAACGAATAGGGACTGCCTTGACGAGGTATGAAACACCATTAGAGCTTCAGACGCGCGCTTGGGTTACCTCGCTCGCATCGCCAGCACCCGATCCACCATGGCCCCGGCTTCGCCGAGATAATTCGCCGGATCGCAGAGTTTCGCCAAGGCGGCGCGATCGAGGTGCTTGGTGATTTCCTCGTTCTCGGCGAGCAGATCGAGCAGCGGCCGGCCGGTGGCGACGACCTTGCGGCAGATGTCATAGACCAGATCGTGGGCATATTGCCGGCCGAGATAGGGGCCGAGCCCCATCATCACCGCCTCCGACATGATCAGGCCCTTGGTCAGATCGAGATTGGCGCGCATCTTCTTGTCGTCGACCTGCAGGCCGGTGAGCACGAATTCGGTCTGCGCCAAGGCGCCGGCGGCGTAGCAGAAGATCTCCGGCAGCATAATCCACTCGATCTCCCACGGGCCGGTGGCGCGCTCGTGGTCTTCGACCATGGCGTCAAGGAGCGCCGCGCTCTGCTGGCGCACCACCGAGGTGAGCGCGGTGATATAGACCGAGGAGATCGGGTTGCGCTTCTGCGGCATGGTCGACGACGAGCCGCGGCCCTCATGGAATGGCTCGTAAACCTCCTCGACCTCGGTCTGCATCAGAAGCTTCACGTCAAAGGCGATCTTGCCGCAGGTGCCGGTGACCAAGCCGAGGAAACAGCCGGCTTCCGCGATGGTATCGCGCACGGTGTGCCAGGCAATCGCCGGCTGGCCGAGTTTTAGTTCCTTCATCAATTCGGCTTGCGTCGCCAGTCCCTGACCGTCGAGCGAGGACAGCGTGCCGGCGGCGCCGCCGAATTCGCCGACCAGAACGCGCGCGCGCAATTGCCTGAGCCGCTCCTTGTGCCGCTCGAACGCCGCCAGGAGCGTCGCCATCTTGTAGCCGAAGGTGATCGGCACCGCCTGCTGCAGGTTGCTGCGTCCCGCCATCGGCGTATCGCGGTATTGGCGCGCCAGCGCGGCGAGCGCGTCGGCAATGCGGTCGAGATCGCCTTCGATCAGCGTGAGCGCCTCGCGGATTTGCATCACGGTGGCGGTGTCGGTGATGTCCTGCGTGGTGGCGCCCCAATGGCACCATTCGCCTAAGCCGTCGCGGCACAGCGCGACCAGCTGCTGCACTACCGGCAGCACCGGATAGCCGATGCGCTCGGTCTGCGTTTTCAATTTGGCGAAATCGATCTCGGCGACGTTGCAATGCCGGCAGATTTCCTCGGCGGCCTCCTTCGGAATGATGTTAAGCCGCGCCTGCGCCCGCGCCAGCGCGGCCTCGAAGTCGAGATATTTCTGGACGCGGTTCTCGTCGGAAAAGACCCGCCGCATCGCCTCGGTGGTGAAGATGTCGCGGAACACGGCGGAATCGATCAATGAGGTGGGCATGGGTTCTCCAAGCAATGCTGGCCTGCGTGACTTAACAAAATGGATTTGCCAAGCCCACCCCCTTAAAGTGCGGTCATGAGCGAGCATTCAGGCCGCGACGGTTTCGTCCTCCCGCCTCATCTGCGGGCGATTCACGAAGCGGACTATCCGCGCTTCTCCGATGCGGAAATGGCGCGGCGGCGCGCTGCGATTGAACATCTGCTCGACGAGGCCGGGCTCGACCACCTGGTTTATTGCGGCGCCAACCGCTTCGGCTCCGCGGTGCAGTGGCTGACCGGCTGGCCGGTGACGGCAGAGGCCGTCGGCGTGTTCACGCCCGGCAAGCCCGATACCTTGTTCATACAGCACGTCAATCACGTGCCGCTGGCGCGGCAAATCGCAGCGCCGGCTAAAGTGGCCTGGGGCGGCGGCTCATCGATCGGCGGCGCGATTGCCGCGCTGGAGCGGCGCGCCGCGCGCGACGGCCGTATCGGCGTCGTCGGACCAATGACCTTCGAGCAGCACGACAAGCTTGCGGCGCGCTTCGGCGCGCCCGAAAACCTCAATCGCCGCTATACGCGGCTCCGCCAGATCAAATCCGCCGAAGAGCTGGATTGGCTGCGCATCGGCGCCGCCTTGACCGATCGCGGCATGCTGGCGTTGCGTGACGGTCTGCGCCCGGGCTTGAGCGAGCGCGCACTCGCCGATCTGGTCGAGCGCGCTTACGTGCCGCTCGGCGGCAGCACCGTCATCCATTTCATCGGTGCGACCGCGATGGCAAACTCATCGCTCGCCGTGCCGCCGCAATTCGTCGGCAACCGCAACGTTGAACGTGGCGATGCCGTGGTCGCCGAGATCGCCGCCGCGTTCTGGGAGCATCCCGGCCAGGTGCTGCGCAGCTTCGCGGTCGACGCCGAGCCGACGGCGCTCTATCGCGAGCTGCACGCGGTGGCCGACGCCGCCTTCGATGCGGTCGCCGCCGTGCTCAAGGACGGCGCCATGCCGCGCGCGGTCATCGACGCCGCGGACGTCATCGAGCAAGCCGGCTTCACCATCATTGACGATCTGTTGCACGGCTACGGCGGCGGTTATCTGCCGCCGATCCTCGGATCGCGCAGCCGGCCGAGCGCGCATATTCCCGATGAGCCGTTCCGCGCCGGCATGACGGTGGTCATCCAGCCCAATGTGGTGACGCGCGACGTCATGGCCGGCGTGCAGACCGGCGAAATGGTTCTCATCACCGCGACCGGCATCGAGAGGATTCACGGCGTGCCGCGCGGTTTCGCACGGGTCTGATCGCGCCTTCGGCGCTCGCCGCCAGCGTCGTCATGGCGCGTGCTTAACGGCGCCCTACCGCAATTCGTAAAATTCGAAGCCGCGCGGCGCGGCATCGTCAATGAATCGTTGCGCGCGCTAAATCTCAAGCGCGGCGCGGCTTGCGGCGTGCATCGGCGTCGTCGCGAAGGTCGTCGCTCAAATTTCGTAAAGGATATCTCTTCACTTCGAGCGCCGCGCGATACGCGCCGTAAAGAATACCGTTTCAAGCAATTTTTAGCATAGGGGGAGAAGCCTCCGTAACTTCACCAATTCCATACTAGCGGACGACCAATAATCTCCGCGCACAACGATGAAATTCGTTCAACGAATTCGTGCAACGGATTTAAGGCGTCATCAGGGGACTTAAGTTGCGTACCAGCACTCTCGTCATGATCGGCTTTGCGGTCCTGTTCGGACTGCTCGCGGTCTTCCTGGCGCAGACCTGGCTCAACAACCAGGAAGCCGCGCGCATGCGGAGCCTCGAAGCGCAGCACAAGGCGCCGGAGCCGGAGCGCACGATCGTGGTCGCCGCGCGACCGCTGCGTTACGGCGAGCCGCTCACCGCGTCGGCGCTGCGCGAACTGCCGTGGCCGCAAGCGGCGTTGCCGGCCGGCGCGTTCGGCAAGATCGCCGATGTCACCGCAGAGAAGCGCGTCGTGCTGATGCCGATGGACACCAATGAGGCGGTGCTGGCCGCGAAAATCACCGGACCTGGCCAGCGCGCCACGCTGTCCGCGGTGCTCGATCCCGGCATGATGGCGGTCACCGTGCGCGTCAACGACGTCGAGGGCGTCGCCGGCTTCATCCTGCCCGGCGATCATGTCGACGTGATGCTGACCCGGCAGGGTGAAAAGAACTCGGCCGCCACCGGCGTCGTGATCGAGAACGCGCAAGTGCTTGCGATCGATCAGCTCGCCGACGAGAAGGCCGACAAGCCCTCCGTCGTCAAAGCGGTCACGCTTGAAGTCAAAGTCACCGACGGCGAGCGGGTCGCGCTCGCCTCCACGGTCGGCACGCTGTCGCTGTTGCTGCGCAAGGCCGGCGACGTCGCCGACGACGATTCGCGGCTCGTCACCACCGCCGATCTCGGCAAGACGACGACGTCAAAATCGGATTTCGTGACCATCGCGGTCAATCGGCCGTGGAAGAACGAACGCACCGAATACAGCGTTCCGGTCGAACACGGCGATGCGCATGCCGCCGCGTTGTCGCGGCCGGCGCCGGCCAGCGACTGATTTGGGGACGATGAAGCGAAGCGACGTGAGATGAGTGTTTGGGGACAATCAAGCGGCGGGGAGGCCGACGTGAAGAGCCAGTACAAGAAGCAAAACGATCTCGCCGGCGGCAGCCGGCGACTTGCGGACGGGAGTTTGAAGATCGGCGCGCTGATGCGGCGCGGTTGGATCAGGGCGGTGCTTGCCGCATCGGTTATGGCGGCGCTGCCGCCGGCCGTGCACGCGCAGCAGACCATCGCGCTGGCAAGCCCCGTCCACAGCGCGCTGGTGCGCGTGACGGTCGGCAAGACCGAGGACATCCGCACCGACCAGAACTTCGCCAATATCACGGTCGGCGATCCGGACATCGCCGACGTCAGCCCGCTCACCGACCACTCGCTGTCGATCCTCGGCAAAAAGATCGGCACCACCCGCGTCACCGTCTACGACGCCGATCACAAGCCGGTCGGCATTTTCGACATCGAAGTGTCCTACGACATTTCGCGGCTGGCGGAGGAGATCGGCCGTTTCACCGGCGGCGGCATCAAAGTGTCGTCGATCAACGGCCGCATCATGCTGAGCGGCACCTCGCCCGACGCCGCCACGCTCGACAAGGCGGTGCAGATCGCGAGCCAGTTCGGTCCCGATCCGATCAATACGGTCCAGGTCTTGCAGCCGCAGCAGATCGAGCTCGAAGTGCGCTTCATCGAAGTCGACCGCAACGCCGGCCGCGATCTCGGCGTGCAATGGAACGCCTTCGGCAATTCGGTCCTCGCCAATAGCGGCAACACCTCACTGCCGGCCTCGCAGCTGCCGATCACGCAGCCGAACGGCTCGTTCCAGCAGCCAAGCCTCGCCGGTGCCGGGGTCGGCGGCGCCAACATCGCGGCGAACTCGCTGCCGATTTCGCCCGTGGTCTCCGCCGGCGTGCTGTCGGGCGCGGCGCCGTTCGGCTTTCTGGTCGGGCAACTGACGAACAAGCTTCAGGTCGAGGTCAATGCGCTCGAATCCAAGGGCGCAGCGCGGCTCCTGGCGGAACCGAATCTGGTGACGCTGTCGGGCGAAACCGCAAGCTTCCTCGCCGGCGGGCAAATTCCGATCCCGGAGGTCGGGGCCACCGGCACGCCGTCGTTCGGCTTCCAACCTTATGGCGTCGGCCTGTCCTTTACGCCGACCGTGCTTCGCGGCGGCGTGATCAATCTCATCGTCAAGCCGGAAGTGAGCGAGATCGATACCGCCCACTCGGTGACCGTTGCCGGCACGACAGTGCCGGCGCTCACCACCCGCAAAGCCTCGACGACGCTGGAATTGCGCGATGGTCAGAGCTTCATGCTCGGCGGACTGCTGCAGAGCGACGGCTCCAACAATATCGATCAGCTGCCCTGGCTCGGCGACATGCCGGTGCTCGGCGCGCTGTTCCGCTCAACCGATTACCAGAAGAACGAGACCGATCTCGTCATTCTGGTGACGCCGCACATCGTGCGGCCGCTGACGCCGACCGACCCGGTGCACACGCCGTTCGACGGCAGCCTGCCGCCGAACGACGTCGACCTGTTCCTGATGGGCGACACCGAGGTTAGCCCGGAGCTGGCGCGGCTCGCCGTCGGCGCGCTCAACCGGCCTTACGTCGGCCACATCCTCGACCTGCCGAAGAACGGAGGCGTCTATGTCACGGCCAAGGACTGAACGCGGCGCGCCTCGCGCCGCCCGGCTAGTCGCGGCCGCGCTCGCCGCCGCCGGCCTCGGCGGCTGGCTCGCCGGCTGCTCCAATGCGGATCTCTATCTCGACCGCCGCGAAAACATCGCGCTGTCGGGCGGCGACGCGGTGGCCGCCAACACCGTCGGCCAGATGGTCGATCCGTGGCCGGCCTCTAGCGGCAACAAGGACATCGCCTTTAACGGCGAGAAAATGCAGCAGGCCGTCGCCCGTTATCGCACCGACAAAGTCATCGAGCCGGCCGATCCGGAGAACTTCATGTCGACCAACCAGTCCGGCCAGACCGTCAACACCACGGTCAACACCGGCGTTGCGCCGGCGGCGGCATCGACCACGACGACGCCGGCGCAGTGACCGGCGCACCGGGAAAGCGAGCTTGAACGCATGCGCATCAGTCGATCTCCGACGCCGGCAAGCCAGACGCGAGTGGTGGTGCTGACCGCCGACGCGGCGTTTGAGGATTCGGTGCGCGCCACATTTTCCGCGAGCAGCCAGATCGGCCTCGATGTCGTCAAAGGCCGCCTCGCCGAGCATGGCGAGATCGACCTCGCCGGCGCCACCGTGGTGGTCGCCGACGTCGACGCGACCGACGCGGCCGAGCTTGCCGCGTTGGAAGGTCTCATGCTGCAGATCGGCAGCTGGCCGCCGGTGGTCGCCGTCACGCAAGACTTCGACGCCGCCGTGGCGCGGCGGCTCACCCAGATGCGGGTCGCCGATTTTCTGGTCAAGCCGGTGCCGCCGGTCGAGCTGGTGCGCACCTGCGCGCGCGTCGCCAAGCCGGTAGCCTCCGCCGAGACGACGGAAGCGCAAATTTTCACCTTCCTGCCCGCGGTCGGCGGCGCCGGCGTGACCACGCTCGCGGTGCAGACCGCGATGCTGCTGTTGAACAGCGGCGCGCGCGGCAAGGCCGCGACCTGCCTGGTCGATCTCGACTTTCAGCATGGCGCCTGCGCCGATTATCTCGACATCGAGCCGCGGCTTAATTTGAGCGAGATCGAGCCGCGGCCCGAGCGGCTCGACCGCCAACTGCTCGAAGTGATGATCTCGCAGCATCCGTCCGGCCTCGCCGTGGTGGCGGCGCCGAACCGGCCCGCGGAAATGCGCCTGTTCGATCCCGACGTGGTGACGCGGCTCCTCGATCTCGTCTCCTCGCATTTCGACTTCGTCGTCTTCGACATGCCGCGCACCTGGTTCTCCTGGACCGACAGCGTACTGCTTGGCTCCGACAAGCTGTTCATCGTCAGCGAAACGACGGTGCCGGGACTGCGCCAGGCCAAGCAGCTCGTCGACGCCATCCGCGATCGGCTCGGCGATGGGCCGCATCCGCAAGTCATCATCAATCGCTACGTGCAGAAAATGTTTTCGGCAGGCCTGCGCAAAAGCGACATCCAGCAGGCGATCGGCGACGCCTTCCTCGCCTGCATCCCCAACGATTACGGCCTGGTCCGCGAGGCCATCGACCGCGGCGTGCCGCTCGAGGAAGTCAAGAAGGGCAACAGGATCACGGCGCAGCTGCGCAAGCTGGTGCTGCCGCAGGTCGCCGCCAAGCCGGCCAAGGACCCAGCCGACGGCGCAAAAAAGTTCAAGCTGTCATGGGCGCGATCGTAGGTGCGATCATGTCGCGTGAAAGCGCAAGTGCACCGCTCATTCCCGCGCCAGCGGGAATCCAGCTTCGCGAAAGGACTGGGTCCCCACTTTCGCGGGGACGAGCGGCGGTGGAAATGATCTAGGAAACATCGTCATGGCCGGTCGTTTTTCCATGCGCCGCGTCGCCGCTCCGGAGATCGTGCCGGCGGCCGAAGCCAAGCCGCTCGAGCCGGTGGCGTGGACCGTGCTGCCGGACGCCGCCGCCGAACCGGCGGCTCCCGTTGCCGTCGTCAATCCGCTGCTCACCGAAAAGCTGCTCGACGCCAAGGTGCGGCTGCACCGCCGCCTGATCGAGGAGATCAATCTGGCGGCGCTGGAAAAACTGCCGGATGAGGAAATCCGCAGCCACGTCCAGCAGCTGGTCTCGCAATACGTGCTCACCGAGCGGCTGGCGCTCAACACCCAGGAACTCAACGATTTCGTCTCGGAAATCCTCGACGAGATGACGGGCCTGGGCCCGCTCGAGCCTCTGCTCAAGGACGAGAGCGTCAACGACATCCTGATCAACGGCTACGAATGCGTCTATGTCGAGCGCAAGGGCGTGCTGGAGCCGACCGGGGTGCGCTTCAAGGACGAAGCGCATCTTTTGCGCATCATCAACAAGATCGTCTCCGCGGTCGGCCGCCGCGTCGACGAATCGCATCCGATGTGCGACGCCCGCCTCATGGACGGCTCGCGCGTCAACGTCGCGGTGCGCCCGGTGGCGATCGACGGGCCGCTGATGTCGATCCGCAAATTCTCCAAGAAGCCGTTCAACCTCAACAAGCTGGTCGACGTCGGCGCGCTCCGCCCGCAGATGGCCGAACTCCTTGCCGCCGCGGTGAAAGCGCGCGTCACGCTGATCATTTCCGGCGGCACCGGCTCGGGCAAGACCACGATGCTCAACGCATTGAGCGCCTTCATCTCGGAAAAAGAGCGGCTGCTCACCATCGAGGACGCCGCCGAATTGCAATTGCAGCAGCCGCATGTCGGCCGCATGGAGACGCGGCCGCCGTCGATCGAAGGCAAGGGCGAGATCCGCCAGCGCGACCTGGTCAAGAACGCGCTGCGCATGCGGCCCGACCGCGTGATCTTGGGCGAGTGCCGCGGCGAGGAAGCCTTCGACATGCTGCAAGCCATGAACACCGGCCACGAAGGCTCGATGGCCACCATCCACGCCAATACCCCGCGCGACGCCATTTCGCGCCTCGAGCAGATGATCGGCATGGCCGGCCTGCCGATGACGGTCGCTTCGATTCGCGGCCAGATCGCCTCGGCCATCCGCGTCATCGTGCAGCTGTCGCGGCTAAGCGACGGCAAGCGCCGCGTCATGAGCGTCGCCGAGATCACCGGGCTCGAAGGCGACATCATCCAGATGCAGGAAATCTACAAATATGTGCGCACCGGCACGGCGCTGGACGGTGCCGTTCAGGGCCACTTCCAGGCCACCGGCGTGCGCCCGCGCTTCCTCACCGATCTGGTCGCCATGGGCATCAAGATTCCCGGCTCCCATTTCGACCCGTCGCAGCCGCTGTAGAGCGAGGCCGATGATTATGAATTCGTCATTGCGAGCGGAGCGAAGCAATCCGGTCGGCCGCGTGACTGCTGGATTGCTTCGTCGCTTCGCTCCTCGCAATGACGGGGACAGCGGGAACTGACCGCCATGTTCGATTCGCTGCAGTTCGATTTCAATCCGATCTATCTGGTCTGGCTGTTCGTCGCGCTCGCCGCCGGGCTCACGGTCGAGGCGCTCTATCTGATGTTCTTCTCGGCGGCGTCCTATCGCAGCCGGATCAATCGGCGGCTGGCGATCTCGAAGGACCGCGCCGACCGCGAGAGCGTGCTGATCGAGCTGCGCCGCGAGCGCGGGCTGACCGGCGAAGGCGACTACCGGCTCGGGCTGACCGCGCTCAACCGGCTGATCCTGCAGTCCGGGCTCACGCTCGGGCTGTCGCGGCTGTTCCTCATCGTCGGCATCGCCAGCCTCGTCGCTTTCGGCGTCACGCTCTTGTTCCGCCACAGCCTCTGGCAAGCCGCCGTGGCGGCGCTGTTGAGCGCGACCGTCCTGCCCTATCTCGCCCTGAAGCTTTTGCGCAGCCGACGGCAGAAGAAATTCGGCGCGCAGTTTCCCGACGCGCTCGACATCATCGTGCGCAGCCTGCGCGCCGGGCATCCGGTGCCGATCGCGATCTCCATGGTCGGCCGCGAAATGCCCGATCCGATCGGCTCGGAATTCGGCGTGGTGTCCGACGAGATCACCTACGGCGCCGATCTCGAAACCGCCATGCGCAACCTTTATGCGCGGCTCGGCTCCGACGACCTGCCGCTGTTCGTCACCGCGGTCGCCATCCAGGGCTCGACCGGCGGCAATCTCGGCGAAATCCTGGAAAACCTTTCCGGCGTCATCCGCCAGCGCTTCAAGATGCGGCGCAAGATCCGCGCGCTGGCCGCCGAAGGCCGCGCCTCGGCGATGATTCTCTCGGCGCTGCCGATCGGCATGTTTGTCGTCATCCAGTTCATTGCCCCTGACTTCTACGCCGCGGTCTGGCACGTGCACCTGACCCAGGTGCTGTTGTTCGGCGCCGCGGCCTGGATGCTGATCGGCAATCTGATCATGTTCAAGATGGTCAACTTCAAGATTTAGAGGGGCATTAAAGTGCAGCCGTCATTGCCAGGAGCAAAGCGACGAAGCAATCCAGAAGCTACACAGGCGGTCTGGATTGCTTCGCCGTCGCTCGCAATGACGAGACGCCGGAGTCCCGCTGGCGCGGGAATGGGCGCAGATTTGACGCCGCTTTATCGGAACGGATTCTGATCGATGTTCGGCGACAGCGAAACCAACCTGCTCAACGTCCTGATCTTTCTCGCCGCCGCGACGCTGGCTTATTCGGTGCTGAACGGCCTGATCGCGCGCGAGGCGGTGCGGCGGCGCGCGTCGCGCGTTGGCGTCGAGGACGGTGCGCCGGGCAACCGCCGCTCGCTGCGCTTTTCCGGCATGAAGGCCGCGCAGAAGCTGATCGATTACACCACCAAGCATTATTCGGAGGCCGACACCGGCGACATGAAGGTGCTGCGCCAGCGGCTGGTGGCGGCCGGCATCTACGATCCGCACGCCGCCGCTTATTACTTCCTGGCGCGCGCGGCGGCCGCCGTGGTGTTCACCGTCGTCGCCTATTTCACGCTGCCGATGCTCGGCTTCGAAGGCAAGACCTCGTTCTGGCTGTTCGTGATGGGCGGCGGCGGGCTCGGCTATCTGGCGCCGAGCCTCTATCTCGACCGCCGCATCGCCGCGCGGCGGCTGGAGTATCAGGCCGGCTTTCCCGATTTCATGGACCTCTTGGTGGTCTGCGCCGATGCCGGCCTTTCCATGGAGGCGGCGCTCGACCGCGTCGGCCGCGAGCTCGGCGTGTCCTATCCGTCGCTCGCCGCCAATATCCACATGGCCAATCTCGAAATCCGCGCCGGCCGCACCATGACCGAGGCGCTCAATCATCTGGGCGACCGGCTCGGGCTGGAAGAGGCGCGCTCCTTCGCCACGCTGATCCAGCAGTCCGACGAGCTCGGCTCCTCGATCAGCGACGCGCTGCGCGTCTATTCCGACGACATGCGCCACAAGCGCCTGTCGCGCGCCGAGGAGAAGGCCTACAGCCTGCCGGCCAAGCTTTCGGTGCCGATGATGGTGTGCATCTTTCCGGTGCTGTTCATCGTCATTCTCTGCCCGGTCATCGTCCGCGTCGCCACCGGCATGTGGTGAATGCGACGCGCAGGGGGCGGGTTTTGCGCCGCTGCGAACATCCCGATCCGCTCTTGCCCTACCCGGACCGCCAAAACACCGTCGGCGAGGGTTCCTTAACCATCGTCGCCTAGCCTCTCCCTTGTCCGGCGCTGTCCGCCCCGTGTCCCCCTCCGGGGTTCCGCGGCGCGACGGTGCAATCCGCGTCGGTTGGGGTGCGGCTGGACACGGGGCGTCCGGAGCGTGTGTATGAGTGTCCGAACGGGGCGGGTCCTGATCCTTGTGGCGGCGGGCCTCGTCTGTCTCGGCGCGGGTCTTTCCGGCTGCTCGAGCTGGAAGAAACTCGACGACACCTCGAGCCTGGACAATCCGTCCCCCGACGCCGCCACCACGGGCTCGCTGACCGGAAGCACGCCCGCAGCCACCGCCGACGCCACCGGCTCGATCGTCACCCAGCCGGCCGAGCCGGGGCCGAGCGGCGAGCCGGTCGCGCCGCTGGCGAAGCCCGGCCTCCTCGGCGACGATCCCAACGACGACATCCAGCTCGGCAAGAAATATTTCCGCAGCAACAATTTCGGGCTGGCCGAAAACGCATTCCGCAGCGCCGTCGCCAAGCACCCCAACGACGCCGAGGCCTGGATCGGGCTTGCCGCCTCCTACGACCGGCTGCACCGCTTCGACCTCGCCGACCGCGCCTATGCGCAGGTCATCCGCCTGATCGGTCCGACCGTCGAGGTGCTCAACGACGAGGGCTTCTCCTACATGCTGCGCGGCGACTATCAGCGCGCCCACAAATTGCTGGTCGAGGCGCAGGCCAAGGACCCCGCCAACCCTTACGTCGCGGCCAATCTGAAACTCCTCAACGACGCCTACCGCGACCGCAAGGCGGTGCAGTAGATCTGATCTTCTCCCGCTTGCAGCATCCTATGATTCGTCATGGCCGGGCTTGTCCCGGCCATCCACGTCTGGCTCATCGCAATTTAAGGCGTGAATGCCCGCAACAAGTGCGGGCATGACGAGCGTGGTGGCATGCTCATCGGCGTCCCCTATGGTCACAATCACGGAGACGTGATGTGACATTCGTCACCGATAGCAATACATACCGTGACGAAATCTCGCCCTCTGGGACGCCGCTGGGTGACGCCGGCGGAGAGGGGCGAGGACGGTTCCCGCGGGCGGGGTTGTCAGCCTCGCTCCCGGGCGGCTCCGGGCCAAAACGCCCGGCCGGCATGACGACCGGCCCGCGGGGATGAAAAGCCCCCGCTGTACTGGGACGGCCGGCCGGGGGTGGGTAACGCCCATCCCTCACTAGTACCGGCCCAGGAAGCGCGTGAACTGGAGCTGAGCGGTGGCGTTCGGTCGCTGCCGCAAGTGCCGTGGTGGAACGCCGGCAGGCGAGCGCGCCCGAAGCGGAAGGGCGGCGCAAGCCGCCTTA
>JASHOX010000143.1 GCA_030038415.1 Xanthobacteraceae bacterium | reverse complement strand
GCGGCAGCGGATCGCGGCGACGCAGCGGCGGATCAATCCAGCGCGGCAACAACGCCGCCGGATAAACCCAGATGAAACGCGTCGCGATCAGCACCGCCACGGTCAAGAGGATCGCATAGGCGAAATGATGCCAGGGCACTTCATGCAGCTGAAGGAGCACCGTGCGCACCTGCATGCCGGTGACCAAAAAGACCAAGCCTTCGAGCAGATAGACCACGAGGTCCCAGAAGAAGATGCCTTGCAGCCGGGTCGCCGCTGGAATGAGCAAGGGTCCGTTCCAACTCACATATAGTCCGGCCGCCACCGTCGCCAGAACGCCGGAGCCGCCCAACTGCTGTGGCAGCAAAAACGCGGCGTAAGGCGTCAACAGCGACAGCGTGATCTCGACCCGCGGATCGTTCGCCCAGCGGCGCAGCCGCAAGCTTAGCCAGCCGATGGCGATGCCGTAGGCGATTTCGCCGACGACGATGAGCACAAATTCGCCCGCCGCCGTGCCGAAGGAGAACAGGCCGGTCGACACCGCGGCGACGGCAAAGCGGTAGAGGATCAGCGCAGTGGCGTCATTGGCGAGGCCTTCGCCTTCGAGCACGACGACGAGCCGGCGCGGCACGCCCAAGCGGCGGACGATGGCGAGCGGCGCCACCGCATCAGGTGGCGACACGATGGCGCCGAGCACGAAACCGACGGCGAGCGGCATGCCGAGGAGCCAATGTGCCGCCGCCGCCACTGCGGTTGTGGTGAACACCACGCAGCCGAAGGCAAACAGCGCGATCGGCCGCAGATTGAAGCAGAATTCGCGCCAGCTCATGGCGACGCCCGCCGAATAGATCAAAGGCGGCAGGATGCCGAGCAGCACCAATTCCGGCGCCAGTTCGATGCGGGGCAGGCCGGGCGTGAGCGCAAGGACGATGCCGGCGATGACCAGAAGAATCGACGGCGCGGTGTTGAGCCGCCGGGCAGCGATGGCGACCATCACTAGGACGGCGAGAAGGAATAGTAAGGTCTCGATCGTCTCGGCCATGATTGCGCGACGGGGCCTTTTCCGCTTTGCTGCGGCCACTCATTGGGCCTAGATCTGCAACAAGGAGCCTTTCATGCCGGAATCGATGTCGCAAGCCTCGCTGCCAGCCTTCGAAATCACACTCAATGCGCTTGCCGGCGTGCTCGACAAGGCGCAAACCTTCGTCGCCGCCAAGAAAACCGATGCCGCGACGCTGCTGCATGCCAAGCTCGCGCCCGACATGTTTGACTTCACCCGGCAGGTCCAGGTGGCGACCGACCAGGCCCGCCGCGGCGCCGCGCGGCTTGCCGGCACCGAGGCGCCGAAGATCGAGGACAACGAGACGTCAATCGCGCAGTTGAAGGAGCGGGTCGTCAAAACGGTCGCCTATATCAAGACACTCGACAAGCGGGCGATCGATGCCTCGGCGGACAAGGAAATCGTCTTCCCGCTGGGGCCGGAGAAAAAGGGCCACATGAAGGGCGACGATTACCTGAACCACTTCGTCCTGCCGAATTTCTATTTCCATTGCACGGCCGCTTACGCGATCCTGCGCCATCTCGGCGTCGAGATCGGCAAGCGGGATTTTCTCGGCAATATTCCACTGACGATGACGTGACGACGCGAAGAGGAATTGGCCATGTGCCGCAACATCCGCACGCTGCTCAATTTCGAGCCGCCGGCGACGGAAGAGGAAATCCGCGCCTCGGCGCTGCAATTCGTCCGCAAGCTCTCCGGATTTACGCAGCCATCACGCACCAATGAGGCCGCCTTCAATCGCGCCGTCGACGAGGTTTCCGCCGTCGCACGGCGGCTATTGAAATCGCTTGAAACGGCGAGCCCGGCGAAGAACCGCGAAGTGGATGCGACGAAAGCGCGCGAGCGGGCGCGGGCGCGGTTTGCGTAGGCCGGCTCACGGCTGATTTACAAAAAACTCTGCGGATCGACGTCGATGTCGAGCTTGATCGCGGCATGTTTCTTCGGCGCCGCCGCGAGCCATTCGCGCAAATAAGCCGACAGATCGAAAGCGCGCGGCGCTTTAATCAATAAGCGCAAGCGGTGGCGGCCGCGCACCAAAGCGAGCGGCGCTTCGGCGGGGCCGAGCACGCGCACGTCGCCGGCCAGCAGATCGACTTGCGGCGCGGCGCGGGCGAGCGCGCGGGCATAGGCCGCCGCGTCGTTCTTGTCGGGGCCGGAGACGACGATACTGGCAAGCCTGCCGAACGGCGGATAATGCGCAGCCTCGCGGGCGGCGATCTCGGCGGAGTAGAACGCGTCGCGGTCCTGCGCGACGAGTGCCCGCAGCACCGGATGCTCGGGCTGATGGGTCTGCAGATAGCCGTGGCCCACCCCGGCGTCGCGTCCGGCCCGACCGATGACCTGATGCAGGAGCTGAAACGTGCGCTCGGCGGCACGCGGATCGCCGTTGGCAAGCCCAAGATCGGCATCGATGACGCCAACCAAGTTGAGCATCGGGAAGTGATGGCCTTTTGCCACCAATTGCGTACCGATAACGATATCGAACTTTCCGGCGGCGACATCGGCCAATTCCTCGCGCATGCGCTCGACGGTGGCGACGAGATCGGACGACAGCACCAGCACGCGCGCTTGTGGAAACAGTTCGCGGACTTCCTCTTCGAGCCGCTCCACGCCCGGGCCGATGGCGACAAAGGAGTCCACCGCCTGGCATTTCGGGCAATTAGCCGGATGCGGCATGGCGAAGCCGCAATGATGGCAGACCAGCATGCGGCGGAAGCGGTGATCGACCAGCCAAGCGTCGCAATTCGGGCAGGAGAAACGGAAGCCGCAAGCGCGGCACAAGGTCAGCGGCGCGTAGCCGCGGCGATTGAGGAAAAGCAGCGACTGTTCCTTGCGCTCCAGCGCCGTCTTGATCGCTTCGGCCAGCACCGGGGAGATGAAGCGGCCGCGCGGCGGCCGCGCGACGCGCAGATCGATGGCCTCGACCGACGGCATGCGCTGACCGCCGAAGCGTTCCGGCAGCGCGAGCCGCGCATAACGGCCGCGCCGCGCATTGACCTCGGTCTCCAGCGACGGCGTCGCCGAGGAGAGCACCACGGGGATTTTGGCGATGTGGCCGCGCACCACCGCCATGTCGCGGGCGTGGTAGTGGACGCCGTCCTCCTGCTTGTAGGCGGGGTCGTGCTCTTCATCCACCACGATCAGGCCGAGATCGGCATAGGGCAGGAACAGCGCCGAGCGCGCGCCGACGACGACCGAGACTTCGCCCTTGGCGACGGCCGCCCAGGTGCGCGCCCGCTTGCGCGGCGACAATTCCGAATGCCATTCCGCTGGGCGGGTGCCGAAGCGCGCGGCGAAGCGGTCGAGGAATTGCGCGGTGAGCGCGATCTCCGGCATCAAGATGAGGCTCTGCCGGCCTTTGCGAATCGTATCGGCGACCGCCTCGAAATAGACCTCGGTCTTGCCCGAGCCGGTGACGCCGTCGAGCAGCGTCACCGCATAGCCGCCCATGGCGACGGTCGCCTTGAGCGCCCCG
>JASHOX010000142.1 GCA_030038415.1 Xanthobacteraceae bacterium | reverse complement strand
TTGCTCTACACGATCGCCGGCGTGCGCCGCGGCAAATGGCTCATTCCCGCGTTCCATGCCGCCATCGATGCCGAAATTCCCAACGGCCACGACGATCCGCTCAATTTCGACATCGACAGCTTCGCCAACAGCCTCGATCGTCTTGCCGAAAAGCTGGGACAGCCCGTGGTGATCCAGGCTGCCCATCAGTGACGATCGTTGCGACCAGGCGTGCGTCGCTCAAGGCCGCCGCTGCCGCCGTTACGACGCTGATCTTGCCACGAGGCGCGAGCGCGACGGCGCTACCGTTTGATCAATGGATCGCGGCGTTCCGCGCCAAGGCCGTGGCGCACGGCGTCGCCGAGGCGACATATGTGCGCGTCATGAATGGAATCGAACCCGACAAGACCGGGCTCGAGGCAATTCACGATCAGGCCGAATTCCATCTAAAACTTTGGCAATATCTCAACCGCGCCGTCTCCGACTGGAAGGTGAGCGCCGGTAAGGAAAAGGCGCAGCAATATGCGCCGCTGTTGTCGCGCATCGAGAAGGATTTCGGCGTCGAGCCCGCCTTCATGCTCGGCGTCTGGGGCATCGAGTCCGCATTCAGCGATCCCGTGGTGGCGAATAATCACATGCGGCCGGTCATTCCCTCGCTGGCGACGCTGGCTTGGGCGGAGCCGCGCCGCCGCCGCTATTGGGAGCAAGAGCTGATCAACGCGCTGGCAATCGTTGAGCGCGGCTGGAGCACGCCGGAAGAAATGGTCGGCTCCTGGGCCGGCGCCATGGGCGCCACGCAATGGATGCCGGAAGTCTGGCTGCATATCGGCATCGACTACAATCACGACGGCAAAATTTCGCCCTACGGTCCGCCCGACGACGCGCTCGGTTCGACCGCACGCTTTTTTGTCGAGCGCGGCAGATACCGGCGCGGCGAGCATTGGGGCCATGAGGTGCGATTGCCGCGCTCCTATGGCCGGGCCGTGTCACGCAGCTATGCCGCATGGCAGGCGCGCGGCGTAGCGCGCGCCGACGGCGCGCCCTATCCGCAGCCAAATGCCACCGCACGGCCCTGGGTGCCGGTGCCGGGCGGCCCGGCGTTCCTGATCGGCCCTAATTTCTTCGCCGCACGCAGCTACAATCCGTCAACGGCCTATGCGCTTGCGCTCTGCTATCTCGGCGACCGCTGCACCGGCGGCGCGCCTTTGATACAGAATTTTCCGGGCAGCGAGCCGCCTCCCACGCTTGCCGAGATCGAGGAAATCCAGCGCCGGCTCACCGCGCTCGGCTTCGACACCGGCGGCGCCGACGGCCGCCTCGGCCGCGCCACAACGCTTGCGGTGCGCGACTATCAGCGCAAGGCCGGCATCGAACCGGCGGACGGCTATGCCGGCGTGGGACTTCTCGCCCGGTTGCGCAAAGGCTCATGATCCGGTTGGATGTGGGTCGACCAGCCCCTCCAAGCCAGATCATGAGGAAATGCCCGCCATGACGCCGTCCCAATCCGCGACCGCTCGCGCCGTCAATGCCGATCCCGCCGTTGCCGCGGTCGAACGCCCGACGCCGGCCGGCGCCAATGCGCCCGGTTTCGGCTCCGACGTCATCGCCGACGCGCTGCGCTCGCTCGATATCCCCTATATCGCGCTCACGCCGGGCGCGAGCTATCGCGGGCTGCATGACAGCATCGTCAACTATCTCGGCAACACCAAGCCGCAAATGCTGCTGTGCCTGCACGAGGAAGCCGCCGTCGCCATCGCCCACGGCTACGCCAAAGTGACCGGCAAGGCGATGGTCACGGCCGTGCACTCCAATGTCGGGCTGATGCACGCCACCATGGCGATGTTCAATGCCTGGTGCGACCGCATGCCGGTCGTGGTGCTCGGCGCCACCGGCCCGGTCGACGCCGTCAAGCGCCGGCCATGGATCGATTGGATCCATACCGCGCGCGATCAGGGCGCGCTCATCCGCGACTACACCAAGTGGGACGACCAGCCGTCGTCGCCCGGCGCGGCGCGCGAAGCCATCCTGCGCGGGACCTGGATTGCCAATACCCTGCCGCAGGGCCCGGTCTACATCAATTTCGACGCCGAGCTGCAGGAAGCGAAAGTATCCGAGCAGCTGCCGCCGATCGAGGTGGCGCGCTACATGCCAACCGTCTCGACCGCGGCGCCAGCCGAGCTAGTGCGCGAAGCGGCGGCAATGCTCAAAGGCGCCAAGCAAGTTCTGATCCTGGCCGGCCGCGCGTCGCGCGATCTTGATGCCTGGAACGCACGTGTGGCGCTCGCCGAGGCGCTCAATGCGCGCGTCGTCACCGATCTGAAAATCGGCGCGACATTCCCGACCGACCATCCGCTCTATGTCGGCTCGCCGCGCGCCATCAATCCCGAGAGCGTCGAAGGCTTGAAGAATGTCGACGTCATTCTCAGTCTCGACTGGGTCGATCTCGCCGGCGCGTTGCGCTATTTCGGCCCGACGCCCTCGGTCAAGGTGATCCAGGTTTCGCTCGACCACCGCATCCACAACGGCTGGAGCATGGACCATCAAGCTCTGCCACCGGTCGATCTGTTGCTTTCCGCCAATCCGGATCTTGTCGTTCCCGAAATGGTAAAAGAGGTCGGCAAGAGTGCCAAGCCGCATGCAATGCCGACCCCGCGCAAAGTGTCGGATAAGGAGCCCTCGGGCTTCACCAACGAACATATCGCGCGAAGCTTGCGCAAAGTCCTGGGCGACCGCCCGGTGACCTACACGCATCTGCCACTGTCCTGGGATGACAGCTGGGTGACGTTCAAACATCCGCTCGACTATGTCGGCTCCGACGGCGGCGGCGGCGTCGGCGGCGGCCCCGGCATTTCGGTCGGCGCGGCCTTGGCGCTCAAAGGCACCGGCCGGCTGCCGATCGCGATCTGCGGCGACGGTGATTTCCTGATGGGCGTCACCGCGGTGTGGACTGCGGTGCATTACAAAATTCCGCTCTTGTTTGTGCTCGCCAACAACCGCTCGTTCTATAATGACGAGCTGCACCAGGAGCGGATGGCGCGGGCGCGCAATCGACCGGTCGAGAACAAGTGGATCGGCCAGCGCATGTCCGATCCGGAAGTCGATCTCGCCGCCATGGGCCGCGCCCAAGGCGCTGTCGGTTTCGGCCCGGTCACCAAGCCCGGCGATCTGCCTGCCATTCTCGAAAAGGCCATCGCCGCAGTCGATGCCGGCCAGGTCGCCGTCGTCGACGTCCGTGTCGAGCCTGGCTACACCGCGGTGATGACAGCGGCGATGACACGCGCGGGCAATTAGCAACAGCGTACCGGGAGGCCACTATGAACGAAGCCGTTCAGACCAAAAACCTGAAAGCGCAAAAGCTCAATCTGCCGCAGCATCGCGACGCCTTCTACGGCGGCAAATGGCACAAGGCGAAATCGGACCGTTCAGCCGACGCCATCAATCCTGGCACCGGTGAATCGCTCGGTCCGGTGGCCGATTGCGGCGCGGCGGATGTCGATGCCGCGGTGCAAGCGGCCAAGGCGGCGTTCCCGGGCTGGCGCGACACGCCGCCGCTCGAGCGCGCGCGCATGCTCAAGCGCATCGCCAATGTGTTGCGCGAACATGCCGAAGAGCTGGCGCTGATTGATGCCGCCGATTGCGGCAATCCGTTCGCCGAAATGGTCAGGGACGCCACCGTCGCCGCGGCGCAAATCGAGTTCTATGCCGGGCTTGTCACCGAGATGAAAGGTTCGTCGATCCCGATGGGGCCCGACGTGGTGAATTTTTCGGTGCGCGAGCCGCGCGGCGTGGTCGGCCGCATCATTCCGTTCAATCATCCCTTCATGTTCTGCGCCGGCAAGGCCGGAGCCCCCCTTGCGGTCGGCAACACCGTAGTAATGAAGCCGCCGGAACAGGCGCCGCTATCGTCGCTGCGGCTTGCCGAGCTGATTGGCGATATTCTGCCGCCCGGCGTGTTCAATCTCGTCCCCGGCGGGCGCGAAGCCGGCTCGGCGCTGGCCTCGCATAAGGACGTCGCCATGATCGCGCTGATCGGCTCGGTACCGACCGGCCGTGCGGTGATGAAAGCTGCATCCGACACGCTCAAGGCGGTGATGCTGGAGCTCGGCGGCAAGAATGCGCTGATCGCCTTTCCGGACTCCGATCCCGACGAAGTCGCCGACGGCGTCATCGGCGGCATGAATTTTACCTGGTGCGGGCAGTCCTGCGGCTCGACCAGCCGCGCCTTCATTCATGAGAAGATTTACGACGCCGTGCTCGCCAGGGTGAAAAGCAAGATCGCCCATTACAAGCCGGGCATCGCCACCGATCCGGCGACCACCATGGGGTCGATCATCTCGAAGACGCAGTATGAGCGCATCCTCGGCTTCATCGACAGCGCCAAGGCCGAAGGCGCGCGGCTGCTCACCGGCGGCGGCCGGCCGAGCGATCCGGCGCTGGCGAAAGGCTTCTTCATCGAGCCGACCGTGTTCGCCGACGTGCAGCCCTCGATGCGCATCGCCCGCGAGGAGATTTTCGGACCCGTGCTCTCGGTCTTCAAATGGAGCGACGAGCGCAAAATGCTCGAACAGGTGAATTCGGTCGAATACGGCCTGACCGCCTCGATCTGGACCAACGATCTTTCGACCGCGCACCGCACCGCGGCGGCCGTGCAAGCGGGCTTCGTCTGGATCAACGAAGTGTCAAAACATTTCCTCGGCGCGCCGTTCGGCGGCTACAAGCAGTCCGGCATCGGCCGCGAGGAATGTTTCGAGGAGATGCTGGCCTATACGCAGGAGAAGAACATTCACGTGCGGCTCAAGCCGGCGAAGCAATAATATCCCGTCATCCTGAGGTGGCAGCGAGGCGGCTTTCGAAGCATGCGGTCGAGGCGCACGCGCTGTTGCAGGCAAGCAAATTCGAATTGTGGATCAGCTTCAAGACGGCGACAAGTTCTGGTTCACCATCTCGCCGGACATGCTCAGCATCGCCGACGATGTGATCGAATGAGACGAGACGAATTTCGGTTCACAATCGCCGGCTAACGAGGCAACATGGGCGAGCATGGGACCCGCCCGGTCCCACGTACCTGTTAATCGGTGCATGATCTGTTCCGAAAACCGGTTCCTACTTTTCGGGATCATGCAGCGAGGTCAAACGGCGCCTGAAGACACGCCGAACCCGGGAGGACGCCATGAGCAGACGCCAGCGCGGCGACGGGCCGCCGCTTGAATTTGTCGCTGGCAACGGCCTCCTGCATCGTCGCGCGCTGCTTGGCGGCGGCATCGTCTTTGCCGGTGCCTTCGGCAGCGGCGCCCCCTTGACCGGCGCTGCGGCCGAGCCGCTGCAAGAACCGGAATGGAGTTTGATGCCCGGCGATGTAACGCCGGTGCTGCAAAAACCCTCGCGCTTCGAAGCCAATGTCGTGCGCACCTTGAGCAACCCGAAGGGCGATGCGCGCACGCAGCACGCCCGCGCGCCGTTGCAAATGCTCGAGGGTACGATCACGCCGAATGCGCTGCACTTCACGATCCTGCATTCCGGCATCCCGGATATCGATCCCGCGCAGCATGTCCTCGTCATTCACGGCATGGTCAAGCAGCCGCTCGAATATAGCGTCGACGCGCTGCTGCGCTATCCGATGGTCACCCGCAAGCATTTCGTCGAATGCGGCGGCAACAGCGCGCCGATGTTCTCGCCGGTGCCGATCCAGGCGACGGTGCAGGCGTTGCACGGCTTGAGTTCGTGCGCGGAATGGACGGGTGTGCCGCTGTCGACCTTACTCGACGAAGCCGGCGTCGATCCGAAAGCAATTTGGCTTATCGCCGAAGGCGCCGATTCACTGGCTGTGTCGCGCAGCGTGCCGATGAAGAAGGCTTACGACGACGCCATGATCGCGCTGTACCAGAACGGCGAGCGGCTGATGCCGGGCAACGGGTATCCGATGCGGCTTCTGTTGCCCGGCTACGAAGGCAACATGAACATAAAATTTCTTCGCCGCCTGAAGGCGGTCGATCAGCCGGCGATGACCTATTACGAGTCGCGCAACTACTCGCCCCTGTTGCCGGGCGGCAAGGCTTACAAATTCTATTTCGTCAACGAGGTGAAATCGTTCATCACCCGGCCGTCGTTCGGTTGCAGCCTCAGCGGACCGGGTTTTTATGAAATTTCCGGCCTCGCTTATTCCGGCACCGGCCGCATCGACAAGGTTTTAGTGTCCGCCGACGGCGGCAAAAGCTGGGGCGAGGCCGCAATCGAAGGTCCAGTATGTCCGCGGGCATTTACGCGCTTTCGCATGCCGTGGCGTTGGGACGGCCGGCCGACGGTCTTGACCAGCAGAGCGTGGGACGAATCCGGGGCCGTGCAGCCGCTGCGCGCCGATTTCATTGCCGCGCGCGGTGAAGCCAAGAAGGTGCCGAACGTGCTTGGCTTTCCCAATCAGCACTACAACAGCCTCACCTCATGGGGGATCGACGCCAGCGGGGAGATCAAACATGTCTATGTTTAGACTACTCGTCGCAGGCCTTTTCGTCGCACTCGCCTTCGACACCGCGACTGCGATCGCCGACGATAGCCCGCATTTGGGCAAGCCGATCAGCGAAGTCGACATCAAGCGCTGGGACATCACCGTGTTGCCGGACGGCAGCAATCTGCCGCCCGGCAGCGGCACCGCCGCGCAAGGCGCCAAGCTTTATGTCGACAAAGGCTGCAGCCTCTGCCACGGCGAGAACGGCAAAGGCGGACCAAATCCGACGTTGGTCGGCAATCCGTCGCTCACCGCCGACGGCATTGCATCGCCCAAGACCATCGCCAATTTCTGGGCCTGGCCGACCACCTTGTTTGATTATATCCGCCGCGCCATGCCGTGGCACGCACCGCAAACGCTCAGCGACGATGAGGTTTACGCACTCTGCGCTTATCTGTTCGCGGCCAACAACCTCATTCCGGTAAACGAGGAGATGAACGCGCAGACGCTACCGAAGGTGAACATGCCGAACCACGACAACTTCATCATTAAATTTCCGGACCGGATCTGACCTTCGTCAGGATTTCGCCGCTTTGCGGCACTCGGGAATGACTAGAGCTTGAACGTCTCGTAGGTCGCCGGATGAAATAATTCGTCGACGCTGACGCGGCGCGGCGACAAACCCTCGGCGTGATGCTGGGCCAGGAAATAATCCAGCACTTTGCGGTTCGGGCCGACGCCGTAGGACCAAAAATCGTGACCCATGAGATCGCGCGCTTCCTTGAGCCGCTCCTCGACAAACGGCAGCGTGACCTTGGTCGCCGATGTATCGGATAATTTCCGCAGGCCCGCTTCCTTGGCCTGCTCGAACGCCTTGAACACGGCGCCAGGCAGCCACGGATGCTTTTCGGCCAGTTCGCGGCGGATGCCGACCACATGCATGATCGGGAAAAATCCGGTGCGCTTGTAATAGGCCTTGGCGACCGCGACCGGATCGGGGAACAGCCAGCCGATATGGGGATGGCCTTTTTCCAGGAGCGTCGGCGGCCGCGGCGCGATAAAGCCGTCGATGTCGCCGGCTTCGAGCAGAGCTGAGATGGTCTTGCCTTCCGGCGCATTGTCGAGGCGCACGCCCGCGGGCAGTTTCACCGCGATCTTTTCGGGGCGGCCCACCTCCTCGATGCCGCCGCGGATCCAATGAATATCCGAACGCTTGACGCCGTAATCGTCCTCGAGAAAGGCGCGCGCCCAAACATTCGCGGTGAGCTGATATTCCGGCACGCCGACTTTGCGGCCCTTCAAGTCTTCCGGTTTCTTGACGCGGTCGGTACGGACATAGATCGCGGTATGACGGAAGGCGCGCGAAACGAAGGCCGGCACCGCGATATAGGGACAATCCTTCTGCGCGGTCTTGACCGTGTAGCTCGACAGCGACAATTCGCAGATGTCGAATTCGGCGGCGCGAAACGCCCGGAAGAAAATCTCCTCCGGCACCAGCGTCATATAGACCGGATCGACGCCGTCGATCTGGACGGCGCCGTCGATCAGCGCGCGGGTACGGTCGTAGTCGCCGACGGCGACGGAGAGGTTGAGCTTGGTCATTTCGCTTCCCTAGGTACATCCACAGTCACTTGGTCGCGACAGATAGCCGCCTCCGGCGGGTCGTGCCAAGATGCTATCGGACGATCCGTCCGCCCATCCAAAGCCTTGCCGGGATTCGTGATGAAATGGCACCGCATCTTCTGGACGGTTGTAGCGACGCTGCCGCTCAGCCTGCCGCCGAGCCTTGGCTTGGCGCGCAGCGCGGCCCCGCAGGTCTATAGCGATGCCGGCAACATCTACATCGAGCGCGACGGCGCCAAGACCAAGCTCACCACATCGGAAATGGACGTCGATCCCGTGCTCGCCCCGAACGGCGACTATGTCGTCTACACCCGGCAGGGACGCGGTCGCACCGTCCACGGCTATGATATCAGCCAGGTCTGCACTACAGAGCCGCGCTCCGACGAACTGCGCCGGATCAATGCCGACGGCAGCGGCGACAAGCTTTTGCTGAGGGGTCGCAAAGGCAGGCCCGAGCGTCAGCTTTGCGATTTTCGCAACAAACAATTCACCTCGGACGGCAGGCGGCTTTATTTTCTGACCTCCGGCTGGGCCACTTCCGGGGCGCTGCACGTCCTCGATACGCGCAGCGGCGACGAGCGTTTCGTCATGCCGGCCAACGACGTTCTTGTTTTGAGTTTCTGCCCGAACAAATACAAGGACGACATCGTCGTGCTGACGCACCGTTATTTCCTGCTCGGCGGTAGCTACGATTGGTACTGGCTCTACGATCCGACGGGTAAGAAGGAGCTCGGACCGCTTGGCGAGTTCGACACTCCCGATGACATGGTCAGGCAGGCGCACGGCGTGTGGTGCGCAAGCAAGCCGTGACCTCTATCATCGCCCCGCAAACGGCTCTGCCTGGGCGATATCGGTCAGCTTGAACTGCACCCGTTCTTCGCCCTGCCAGCGGTCGAGCGCAAAGGTGCCGGCGGAGTGCACTTGGCGGCCGCGGCTGTTGCGCAGTGCGATCCCAAGAGTCTGCCCCGCGGCACGGAAGGCGATGGCATTAAGCCCGGAGCCATCAGCAGATTTGAGGCGCACCCGCATATGGGCCTGGCCGACCTCCTCGGCATACGTCACCGTATGCGCCGGCAGTGCGATCAGCGGCTCCGGATTGCCCGCACCAAACGGACCAGCGCGCTCGATCATGGCGACCAACTCAGCGTTCGCCCCGGCAGCGGTGACCGCGCCGTCGATCAGGAGTCCGTTGGCACGGCGCGCGATCTCAACATCAGCGGCGAGGGCGGCCTCCAGAAACGCGCGCAGTTCGGCGAGCGCAGATTTACGCAAGGTCACGCCGGCCGCCATGGCGTGGCCGCCACCTTTGAGCAGAAGTCCCTCGCTAACCGCGCGCCGCACCGCCCGGCCGATATCGACGCCGGCGATGGAGCGCCCGGAACCGGTGCCGATGCCACCGGGCTCGAGCGCAATGGCAAAGGCGGGGCGGCCGAATTTCTCTTTCAGCCGTGCCGCCACGAGACCGACCACGCCGGGATGCCAACCCTCGGCAGCGGTCACGACGACAGCGCCCTTTTCCTCAAAACCCAGCGCCGCACTCGCCTCGGCTTCGGCCTGCGCCAGCGTCGCCTGCTCGATCGCCTGCCGCTCCTGATTGAGCCGATCGAGCTCGGTGGCGATTTTGGCGGCCTCGATCGGATCGTCCTCGAGCAGAAGCTTCACGCCGAGATCGGCACGGCCGATGCGCCCCCCGGCATTGATGCGCGGCCCAAGCAAAAACCCGAGATGCCAGGCTTGCGGCGGCCCGGAAAGCCGCGCCACGTCCATCAGGCTGACAGGACCGGCCCGCTCGCGCCGCCGCAGCGCAATCAGGCCCTTGGCGACAAAGGCGCGATTGAGCCCGATGAGCGGCACGACGTCGGCGACGGTGCCGAGCGCGACATCGTCAAGAAGTCCCAAGAGATCGGGCTCCGAGCGGCCGGCATGCCAAAAGCCGCGTCCGCGCAGCACGCGATTGAGCGCAACCACCGTCATGAAGGTCAGACCCACGGCGGCGAGATGGCCGAGCCCCGATAAATCGTCGCGGCGGTTCGGATTGACGATTGCCGCCGCCGGCGGCAACTCCACGTCGGCCTGATGATGATCGATGACGACGGTATCGAGGCCGAGCTGTTTCGCCTCTTGGAGCGGCTCGATGCTGGTGGTGCCGCAATCGACGCAGACCAGGAGTTTGGCGCCGCGTTCGGCCAGCGCACGCACGGCTTCCGTATTCGGGCCGTAGCCTTCGAACAGGCGGTCGGGAATGTGGATGATAGGCTCGATGCCACATTGGCGCAGATAGCGCGCCAAGAGCGCCGCCGAGGTGGCGCCATCGACGTCGTAGTCGCCGAAAATGGCGATGGTTTCGTCGTGCGTGACGGCGTCGGCGATGCGCTCGGCCGCCTCCTTCATGGCGGTCAGCACATGCGGGTCGGGCATCGCGTGCTTGATGGTCGGGTCGAGAAACGCAGCGACCGCATCGGCTTCGATATTGCGGCCGGCGATGATACGGGCCAACAGCTCGGGCAGCTCGTGGCGCTGGGCGATGGCGAGCGCGCGCGTAGCGCCGCGCTCGTCAAGCCGGTCGCGCCAGGTGCGTCCGGTCGCCGAGTTTTCGACGCCAAGAAATAAGCGACTCTCAGTCATCCGACCGATTGTAGAATGCATTTGGCGGCAAAACTGGAGAAAACCCCTCGTCAGCCGCCCGCAGATAAGAGCTTAGGAGAACTTATCAAGTTCGCGGTGTTCGGCCCTGATCCAGCGGACGGTGGCGCTCGCCGAGCGCATCACCACGGTCTCGGTCTCGATCATATCCTTGGCGAAGCGCACGCCGCGCAGCATGCGGCCGTCGGTAACGCCGGTGGCGGCGAACAGACAATCGCCGCGCACCATATCCTCGATCTCGTATTTCCGGCGCGGGTCCGTGATGCCCATTTTGGCGACGCGCTCGCGCTTGTCGTCGGTATCGACAATCAACCGGGTCTGCATCTGGCCGCCGATGCAGCGCAGCGCCGCCGCCGCCAGAACGCCCTCCGGCGCGCCGCCGATGCCGAGATAGATATCGATGCCGGTCTTGTCGGGATCAGCGGTGTGAATGACGCCGGCGACGTCGCCGTCGGTGATCAGGCTGACCGCCGCACCGGCCTTGCGCACCGCAGCGATCAGATCGGCATGGCGCGGCCGATCGAGGATCATGGCGGTGATCTCGTCCGGCTTGACGCCCTTGGCCTTGGCAAGCTTGCGGATATTGTCGTCGGCCGGCGCGTCGAGATCGACCACGCCTTTGGGATAACCGGGACCGATCGCGATCTTGTCCATATAGATATCCGGCGCGTGCAACAGCGTGCCATCCTCGGCCACCGCCAGCGTCGCGATCGCGCCGGGCATGTTCTTGGCGCACAGCGTGGTGCCTTCGAGCGGATCGACGGCGATGTCGACCTTGGGTCCGCGCTTGGTGCCGACCTTCTCGCCGATGTACAGCATCGGGGCCTCGTCCATCTCGCCCTCGCCGATCACCACCGTTCCGTCGATGGGCAAACTGCTGAGTTCACGCCGCATGGCATCCACCGCGACTTGATCGGATTCCTTGACAGCGCCGCGCCCGCGCAGGCGCGCCGCGGCAACGGCGGCGCGTTCGGTCACCCGGGCGATCTCAAGCGATAGCGCACGCTCGAGACCCTGTTGCGTGCGGTCGGATTTCGATGACATGCGGCTACTCTCCAATCATGCTCTTTCGAGGCGGATGACCTGCGGTCGTCCGGATACGACCCGGTCGCGCCGCACCGCGGCCAACGCCTTGTGCACCGCATCTTCGCTGGTCGCGTAGGTAATCATGATGACGGGCACCGCCTCGCCGGAACGGCCGGGCTGCGCCGCCCCGCGCGAGCCGGCGGCGTGGCGCTGCACGATCGACTCCAGCGAGATTTTTTGCTGCGCCAGACGCCGCGCGATGGTCGCCGCGGTGCCCGGCCGGTCCCGCGCCAAAAGGCGAATATAATAGCCGCCCTCATGGTGCTGCATCGGCGCCTTGCGGATCGCCGTCATGCGCGCGGTCGGACGGCCGAACGGCGGCGTCACGACGCCGCGGGCGATGTCGGCGAGATCGGCGACGATGGCCGAGGCCGTCGCCGCCCCGCCGGCGCCGGGACCGACCAGCGTGATCGGCGCCAGCCCTTCGGCATCCACCGTGACGGCGTTGGTGACGCCCATGACTTGGGCGATGGCGGAATCCTTCGGCACCATGGTCGGGTGCACGCGCTGTTCGATGCCGGCCTGAGTCTTCACCGCAACGCCCAACAGCTTGACCCGGTAGCCGAGCTCGGCCGCGGCGTCGAGATCGGCGAGCGTGATCGAGGAAATGCCTTCGACATAGACCGCGTCGGGATCGATCTTGGTGCCGAAGGCAAGGCTTGCCAGGATCGCGAGCTTTTGCGCGGTGTCGTGGCCCTCGACGTCGAATGTCGGATCAGCCTCCGCGTAGCCAAGCCGCTGCGCCTCCTTGAGGCAGTCGTCGAAGGCGAGCCGGTCCTGCTCCATGCGGGTGAGGATGTAATTGCAGGTGCCGTTGAGGATGCCGTAGATGCGCGTGAACGCCGCGCCGTTGAGACCTTCGCGCAGCGTCTTGACGATCGGAATGCCGCCGGCGACCGCTGCCTCGAAATTAAGCGCCACGCCATGCCGTTCTGCGAGCGCGGCAAGCTTTTGACCGTGACGCGCGAGTAAAGCTTTGTTGGCGGTGACTACCGGCTTGCCGGCATTCAGCGCGGTCTCGATCGCGCGCTTGGCAGGATCGCCCTCCCCGCCGATGACTTCCACCAACACGTCGATCGACGGGTCGCGCGCCAGCGTCACCGGATTGTCGAACCAACGAAATTTTTTTAATTCGAAATCGCGCTTCTTGGTGCGCGAGCGCGCAGTCAGAGCCACGACCTCGATGGGACGGCCGCAGCGCGCAACAAGCTTGTCGCGTCCCTGATCCAAGAGACGAATCACGGCGCTGCCGACGGTTCCGAGCCCGGCAAGACCGACTTTCAGCGGCTCAGCCATAAAACGTCGCTAACCCGAAGGGAGTGAAGCGACGCTCGACTAACGCCGCGTCGCCAGGGGAACGACGTTGTGCAGCATTTCCGGGCCTGTTTCAAGAAAGCGCCGGATATTGCGGGCGGCCTGGCGGATGCGCTGCTCGTTCTCAACCAGCGCGATGCGCACATGGCCTTCGCCGTGCTCGCCAAAGCCGGCGCCGGGCGACACCGCAACGCCGGCTTTCTCGACGAGAAGGGTGGAGAATTCGACGCTGCCGAGAGGCCGAAACGGTTCGGGGATCGGCGCCCAGGCGAACATCGAAGCCGCCGGCGGCGGCACGTTCCAGCCGGCCCGGCCGAACGAATCGACGAGCGTGTCACGCCGGCGACGGTAGGTCGCCCGCATCTCGTTGATGCAATCGTCAGGCCCGTTGAGCGCCGCCGTGGCCGCCACCTGGATCGGCGTGAAGGCGCCGTAATCGAGATAGGATTTAACCCGCGCCAGCGCGGCGATGATGCGCTCGTTGCCCACGGCAAAGCCGATGCGCCAGCCGGGCATCGAATAGGTTTTGGACATCGAGGTGAACTCTACGGCGATGTCCATTGCGCCGGGCACCTGCAACACCGACGGCGGCGGATTGTCGTCAAGATAGACTTCGGCATAAGCGAGATCCGACAACACCAGAAGCGAGTGCTTCTTCGCAAAGGCGATGAGCTCCCGATAGAAATCGAGCGTGGCGACGCAGGCGGTCGGATTCGACGGGTAACAGACCACCACCGCGATCGGCTTCGGGATGGAAAACAGCACTGCGCGCTCGAGCGCGCCGAAGAACTTGTCGTCGGCCTCGACCGGCACGGAGCGGATGGCGCCGCCGGCCATCAGGAAGCCAAACACGTGGATCGGATAGGTCGGATTGGGAACGATGATGATGTCGCCGGGCGCAGTGATCGCCTGCGCGACATTGGCAAAGCCTTCCTTGGAGCCGAGCGTGCTGACGACCTGGGTCTCGGGATTAAGCTTCACGCCGAAGCGGCGTGCATAATAGGCTGCCTGAGCACGGCGCAGCCCCGGTATGCCCTTGGAGGCCGAATAACGATCGGTGCGCGGCCTGCCGACAGTCTCTTTCAATTTCTCGACGACATGCGCGGGCGTCGGCAAATCGGGATTGCCCATGCCGAGATCGATAATGTCGGCACCGCCATTGCGGGCCACCGCCTTGGCGCGATTGACCTGCTCGAACACGTAGGGCGGCAGGCGGCGAATGCGGTAGAATTCTTCCATGGGGAACCCCGCGGAGCAGTCGATCAAATGTTACACCAGAAACAGAGTTTTATCACTGGGTTTCGCCGGCGGCGTTCTGCGGAGTGCTGCCGACGGCGCTTTGCGCACTGCCGGAGCCGGCGGCGACAGGCAGCTTCTTGGGCGCTGCAGCCGGATCGGCGGCAGGCTGGCTGGTCCCCTGCGCCTCGGCGCTCAAGCGATTGCGGTCGGTAATGAGGTCTTCGGTGGCCTGCTGAACCTGATTGGCATCCATCGGCGTATCGGCGCGCGGCTGCGGCGGTTGCTCGACTGCGGGAAACATCGACGGATAACTCACCGGCGAGCAGCCGGCCGTTGGCAAAGCGGCCGACGCCATCAAAGCCAAAGCGGTAAAGACCCGCGAACTAACCCGGCGGTGCGCCACCGCTCCCTCCAACCTCGCTTTGGCAAAGCGCCCCGTTTCGGACGCTACCGTCCGAAAATCCAGCCCGCCAACCCCTGCAAATTCCGGAAATCCATAAAACCCAATAATTTGGCCCGATCGCCTGAGACGATAGGCAAGCGGTCACGCTAGGGCTTCAATGTGTCGAAACAAGGACGGCAGGCCTGGGCTAGCCGCCGCGATAGGTTAGAACAGCGCTGGAACTGCAGCAATCGGCACGCCTTGTGCAGAGGAGCCTCGCCAGCCATCTCTGGCAAAAGGCTGGCTTCATTCGGCCACTGAGGAACGCTCGTGCGGGCTCCATCGCAAGAACCGGTGAAACAACCGGCGCAACAACCCCCGATCAAGATCGGGTCCGTCGACGTCGAGGAGTTCTCGCGCAATCTGGCGCGGCTCGTCGAGGAAGGCGGCCGGGCGCTTGCAGCCTATCTCAAGCCGCGCGAGGAAGGCCGCGACGACAGCGAATTCGCCGACGAAGTAACCGAAGTGGTCAAGACGCTCGGTCAGGTCGCCGAATATTGGCTGGCCGACCCGCAGCGTACCGTCGAACTGCAAAACCGGCTGGGCAAGGCCTATCTCGATCTGTGGGCTTCGGCAGTGAAACGGCTTGCCGGCGAGGAAGCGCCTCCCGTCGTGCGCCCGGCGCCGGGCGACAAGCGCTTCACCGATCCGGAATGGACGCAAAACCAGTTCTTCGATTTCCTCAAACAGGCCTATCTGCTCACCGCCGGCTGGGCCGACAAACTGGTGCACGATGCCGCGGACCTCAATCCGCACACCAGGCAGAAGGCCGAATTCTACATGCGGCAGATCACCAATGCGCTGTCGCCGACGAACTTCGTCCTGACCAATCCCGAACTGTTGCGCGAGACGCTGACCTCGAATGCCGACAACCTGGTTCGCGGCATGCAGATGCTCGCCGAAGACATCCAGGCCGGCGGCGGCCACTTGAAGATTCGGCAGTCGGACTCCTCGATGTTCGAGGTCGGGCGCAATCTCGCGGTCACGCCCGGCAAGGTCGTCTACCAGAATGAGCTGATGCAGCTCATCCAATACGCGCCATCGACCGAGACCGTGCTCAAGCGGCCGCTTTTGATCGTGCCGCCCTGGATCAACAAGTATTACGTGCTCGACCTCACCCCGGAGAAATCCTTCATCAAATGGTGCGTCGACCAGGGTCTGACGGTGTTTTGCATTTCCTGGGTGAACCCCGACACCCGGCTCGCGGAAAAAAGCTTCGACGATTATATGGAGCAAGGCCCGCTGGCGGCGCTCGACGCCATCAAACAGGCGACCGGCGAGGACAAAGTCCATGCCATCGGCTACTGCGTCGGCGGCACGCTCTTGGCGATCACCTTGGCCGCAATGGCGGCCCGGCACGACGAGCGCATCGCGTCGGCGACGCTATTCGCATCGCAGGTCGACTTCACCTATGCCGGCGATCTCAAAGTGTTCGTGGACGAGGAGCAGGTAGTGGCGCTCGAGAAGCGGATGGCCGAGCGCGGTTATCTCGAAAGCAGGTCGATGGCGGCCGTGTTCAATTTCCTGCGCTCAAACGATTTATTGTGGCCCTACGTCATCAACAATTATCTGAAGGGCAAGGCGCCGTTCCCGTTCGATCTGTTGTACTGGAATTCCGACGCCACCCGCATGCCCGCGGCCAATCACTCGTTCTACCTGCGCAACTGCTATCTCGAAAACAAGCTGGCCAAGGGCAAGATGGTCCTCGGCAATACACCGATCGATCTGAAAGCCGTGAAAGTGCCGATCTATAATCTGGCGACGCGCGAGGACCATATCGCGCCGGCCAAATCGGTGATGTTCGGCTGCAAGCTGTTTGGCGGCGAGGTGAAATTCGTCGTCTCCGGCTCCGGCCATATTGCCGGCGTGATCAATCCGCCGGCCAAGCAGAAATATCAGTTCTGGACCGGCCCAAAACCGCGCAACGCCGACATCGACGGCTGGCTGGCCAAAGCCAAGGAGCATCCCGGCTCGTGGTGGCCGGATTGGCTGGTCTGGCTGACCCGGCAAAGCCCGACCGAAGTGCCGGCGCGCATTCCCGGCGAAGGCGCGCTCAAAGCCATCGAGGACGCACCGGGGAGTTACGTGAAGGTCCGCGATTAAGAGTTCACGGAAACAGCGCCACCTGCTCCAGCCCCGTCGTCTCCGGGAAGCCGAGCATCAGGTTCATGTTCTGCACCGCCTGTCCCGACGCGCCTTTGGTCAGATTGTCGAGGGCTGAGCCGATAATGGCGCGGCCGGCGATGCGGTCGGCCACCACCCCGATAAAGGTCATGTTGGAGCCGCGCACGTGGCGCGTCTGCGGCACCGTGCCGAACGGCAGCACGTGGACAAACGGCTCCTTCGCGTAAGACTTTAAAAGTACCGCATGAAGATCCTGCGGTGAGACCTTGAGACCACGTACATAGATCGTGGAAAGAATGCCCCGATTCATCGGCACCAAATGCGGCGTGAAGGTCACGACCACGTCGCGGCCGGCGGCCAAGGAGAATTCCTGGTCGAGCTC
>JASHOX010000141.1 GCA_030038415.1 Xanthobacteraceae bacterium | reverse complement strand
ATATTCCGCCATCGGCGGCCGCATGTTCTCCGGCACCGAGCGCGAAGTCGTGGTGCAGGAGACCGTGCTGTCGCGCATCGGCGTCGACCGCGTGCTGAAATTCGCTTTCGCGCTGGCGCAAAAGACGCCGAAGAAGCACCTGACTTCGGCGACCAAGTCGAACGGCATCGCCATCACCATGCCGTATTGGGACGAGCGCGTCGAAGCGATGGCGAAGAATTTTCCCGACGTGAAATGGGACAAGTATCACATCGATATTCTCACCGCGCTGTTCGTGCTGCGGCCCGACAAGTTCAACGTGGTGGTCGGCTCGAACCTGTTCGGCGACATCCTCTCCGACTTAGGCCCCGCGTGCACCGGCACCATCGGCATCGCACCGTCGGGCAATATCGATCCGGAGCGGCGTTTTCCCTCTTTGTTCGAGCCGGTGCACGGCTCGGCGCCGGATATCGCCGGGCAGGGCATTGCCAATCCGATTGGGCAAATCTGGTCGGGGGCGATGATGCTGGAGCACCTCGGCGAGATCGAGGCCGCCACGGCGATCGTCAAGGCGATCGAACGCGTCCTTGCCGAGCCGAAGCTGCGCACCCGCGATCTCGGCGGCGCCGCCGACACCGTCACGTGCGGCAAGGCGGTGGCGGCGGCGCTCTAACGTCATGCCCGCGCTTGTCGCGGGCATCCACGTCTTAAGGCCGAAGACGTGGATGGCCGGAACAAGTCCGGCCATGACGGGATAGTGGTTCATCCGTCGCGATTATGCGGATGCTGGCAGAGTCACGCCAGTGCAACGCAATCGATCTCAACGTCGAACGGTCCGTGCCAGGGTAGGACGCAGACAAAGCCTCGCGCCGGCGGATCGTGCGGGAAATACCGCGCATAAACCGCATTGATGGCAGCGAAATGCTTGGCATCGGTGCAATAGATGGTGCATTTGAGAACCTTGTCGAGCGATGAGCCGGCCGTGGCTAGGCAAAGCTTGATTTGCTCAAGCTCTATCTCGGCCTGTCGCTCGATCGGCAGCCGCTTGATCTCGCCGGTTTCCGGGTCGTAGGGCGGAATATTCGACACGAAGATCAAGCCGCCGCCGCGCACGGCGGGCGACGACGGTACTTTGCGGGCCTCGCTTCGGCTCGACAACGGTTCGACGCGGATGACTTCGCGTTTCATGGCGCAACCTCCTTCTTTGAAAGATGACGCGGAATAATTGCGGCGCGGTCCGCGCTTGTCTCGCGCAATCGGTTCGGCATAGACCGAACCGGCCGCGGTTGCGAATGCCGTCGCGCCGGCGCTAGAGTCGGGCATGGTTGCTGCCGCCAATCTGGTTGAAGTCGCCGCGCTGGTGGGTGACACCGCGCGCGCCACCATGCTCGGCGCGCTGATGAGCGGCCAGTCGTTGACCGGCGGCGAACTCGCATACCTTGCGCATGTTTCGCCATCGACCGCGAGTGAGCATCTGGCAAAGCTGGTCGGGGCGCGCCTCGTCGCCGTCACCAGACGGCGTCGCTTCAACTATTACCGCATTGCTTCGCCGCTGGTGGCGCAGATGCTCGAAAGCATGAAAGTGGTCGCTGCGCTGGAGGTGCCGCCGCGCTATCAGCCGCGCTCGGTGCGCGATGACGCGATGCGCTTCGCTCGCACCTGTTACGATCATCTCGCCGGTCGGATTGGTGTCGCCATCGCCGATGCGCTGGTTGCGAAGGGCTACGTCGTGCTGGGCGATGACGGTGGCGAAGTGGCCGATGCGGGCGCAGGCTTTCTGGCAAACCTCGGCATCGATCTGAATTTGAAATCAGGCAGCCGCCGCGTATTCTGCAGGCCGTGCCTCGATTGGAGCGAACGGCGTTATCACATCGCCGGTCACGTCGGCGCCGAGATCTGCCGGTGCTGTCTGCAGCGCGGCTGGTTCATGCGCGAGCGCGACAGCCGCGCGCTGCGATTGACGCCCGCGGGCGCGGCCGGATTGCAGGCGAGCTTCGGTCTGGACTCTGGCGATGTGCAACCCGGAAAAATCGAAGCGCGGTCTGTCGGGAAGCCTGCGAAACTTGCAACAGTTGCGTAATCGCCGGTACGCTTGCCCGCCTAAGGCTTATTTCCCGTCAGCCACACCGCGTCGGACGAAAGCTCCGGCCAGCCGATGGCACGGCTCGATCGCTCTGCCGCCTCCGCCGGTTTGAGTTTTGTGTCCCAGCGCGCCGCGGTGATGCGCCGGCCAGTGAAGGAGGTGGCCTCATCCGAGACGAGCCAAGCCGCTGGTGGGCCCATGATCTCCGGCCGCAGCATCTTGTCGCGCGGCCAGCCGGAGGCGTCGGAAATAAGCGCCGTATCGGTCGGGCCGCCCGGTACCAGCACGTTGACGGTGATGCCTGAGCCGTCGAGTTCCTTGGCCCAGACCGCCGACATCGACTCCAGCGCTGCCTTGGCCGCGCCATAGGGCAAAACGCGCAGCATGGTTACGTAGCTTGTGGTGTTGTTGACGATGCGGCCGAAGCCGCCGCGCTTCATGTCCGGCAGGGCCCCACGCACCAGCATGATGGGAGCACGCACGAAGATCGCCATGAAGCGGTCCCAGATCTCGGGCGTCAGCTCTTCGATGCCCGGAGCGCGCGCTTCGGCGTCCGGCCGGACGCTCGACATGCCGATGCCGGCATTGTTGATGACCGCCTCGATGGCGCCGAAGCGGGCGCGTGCGGCGGCAACGGTGCTTTGGCACCCGGCTTCGCTTGAGAGATCGGCGACGATTGGATGCAGGCGATCCGCAGCCGCCCCGAACTGTGCCCTAAGCTTTTCCAGCGCGGCTTGGTCGCGATCAACCGCGGCGACCAAGTGCCCAGCCGCGAGCAAAGCATCCGTCATCGCCCGACCAATGCCGCCGGCGGCACCGGTCAACAGCACCACGCGGCCGCGCGAGGAAGACGCCATCATCCTTCACCCTGAAAGATCGGCAACCATCCGTTACTCCGCCGCTTGCGCCATGGCGTGCTGGCGAAATTTCGGCATCACCTCGTGGGCGAGAAGCTGCATCGACTCGCGCTCCCACCCTTCGTTAGGCCCGCTCCAGTCGAGCCCGGTCATCAAGAGCGTGCCGAACGGGCCGACCTCGTCGCGAAAAGCGACGAGCTTGTCGAGCATCGTCTTCGGCGAGCCGTAGAGCACGCAGCCTTCGGTGATGACGTCGACGGTGGCTTGTTCGTCCGGCATGTTCGGATCGGGCATCATCACCGACAGAATCCCAACGCGGGACAGAACCTCGCGCATATAGGTGTAGAAGTAATGGTTCGATCCTTGCGGGCTGAACACGCGATCGCGCGCCTCTGAGTCACTCGGCGCGACCATGATATTGCGCGACACCCGCCAGTTCTCGCTCCGCGCGGTCCGCCCCGCGCCCGCGCAAGCTTCGCTGTAGCTGTGCCAGTGGGTGGCGACGGCGTTGGCCGGCATATTGTTGCCGGACAGAATGCCCCAGCCCTGCTGCCCGGCGACGCGCGCGGTCGGCGAGTTGCGGCTACTGACCGACATCGTAACCGGCGGGCCGGATTTCCGGAATGGCTTCGGCATAAAGCCGATGCCGAGCGCAGGGATAATTGCCCCCTTGAGTTGGACGGAGCGGAATTCGCCGGGAAAATCGTAGGGCGGATCCTGCGCCCAGATGCGCTGGATCGTCGTAATCGATTCCATCGTCTTGCGCGCGCGCACGCCGCGATCGGCGTTGCCGAACAATTCGAAATCGGACAACAGCCCGCCCGGACCGATGCCGAGCATGAACCGGCCGCGGCTCATATGGTCGAATTGCGCGACCTCGGCGGCGACCGTTACCGGATCGTGATTCGGCAGGCAGATCACGCCGGTGCCGAAGGTGAGGTTTTTGGTGCGCGGCAACAGGCTCGCCATGAACATCAGCGGCGAGGGGATCGGTTCGCTCGAGGCCGAGAAATGCTCGCCGAGCCACAATTCGTCGAAGCCGAGTTGGTCCGCGTAGAGCGCCTTCTCTTCATCCTCGGCCAAGGTCTCGGTGAACGAGCGCGCCGGCGGATGCACCGGCATCATGAACATCCCCAGGCGCATTTTCATTTCCTCCCGTTCTGGGTTCGCGGCTACCTCACGCCGCGACGTTGTCCGGCTCGCGTGCCGGCACCAGGTCACGAAGCTTTGGCGCCACCTGTTCCATGAACAGCCGCATCGAGCGAAATACTTTTTCGCGGGTCGCCCATTTCTTTCCGGTCACGATCAACAGCGTGCCAAAGCCGCCGGAAGCCTCGTAAAATTGCCGCAGCTCCTGCGCCACCGCGTCCGGATCGCCGAGATGGTAGAATCCCGCCTCGGCAAGACGGTCGAAAGTGACCTCATCCGGTTTGAGCGACAGCCCATAGTTCGCCGTTAGGATCCGGATCAGTCCGCGTTTGATCTGATAGGTGAGCTCATAATTGATGTCGGCGCGCAGATCGTCCATCGCCTGGCGGCGGGAATCGGCGAGATAGACGTACCGCGCCACCGCGAATTTGCCGAGTGGTGCCGGCTGCCCGGCAGCTTGGGCGGCGCGCATGTAGCGATCGGCGATTTTCCTGATCGATCCGGCCGGCTCAAGCTGGGCTCTGAGCATGGTATAGCCGCGCGCCGCGGCGAGATCGATCATCACGTCGGTGTCGGTCGCCGTCGCCATCGGCATATGCGGCGCGTTCAGCGGTCGGGGCAGGGCGACGATGCCCTTGCCGCGCCAATGCTTGCCGTCCCAGTCGAACGGTTCGTTTGCGGTCCAGCATTTGAGAATGAGATCGAGAGATTCGCGCAGGCGTTCGTGGCGGTCGACATAGGACAGACCGCGCTCGTCGGAAAACAGCGGGCTCGGAAAGCCGGAGCCGAAGCCGAAGATGAAGCGGCCGCCGCCGATCACGTGATCGGCGACCGCGGCCTGGATGGCGATATCGACCGGATGGTGCAGGTGAATGAGCTTGACCGCGGCGCCCATGCGGATGCGCTTGGTCACCGCCGCGGCTTTGCACATCAAGAGTTCCGGCACCGGCAGCGTGTCGACCTTGTCGATATAGACCGGCTCGCCGTGGTGCTCGCTGATATAGCAATCGCGAAAGCCGAGCTGATCGGCCAGCACGATCTCGGCGAGGTCCTCTTCGTAAGTCTGGGCTGCGGTGGTGTGCGGGCGAAAACCGTTGGAGAAAAGGCCGAATTCCATGTCCATTCCTTAAGTTTCTTGGCGGCACGTTACGACCCTTGCCGCGGCTTGACAACGCAGCTTGACAGCGGCCGGACTACCCCGCCAATTCCGTAGGCATGAGCACGGGACTGCGTATCTACGGCGTCGCCCGCACGCGCGCATTCCGCGCGTTGTGGGCGGCAGAGGAGCTTGGGGTGCCGTACCAGCATATGCCGATCGAGATCGGCGATGTCGGCGCCCGGACGCCGGAATTTTTGGCGCTCAACCCCAACGGGCGGCTGCCGGTCATCGTCGACGACGGCTTCGTGCTGTTCGAGTCGCTGGCGATCACGCTTTACCTCGCCAAGAAGTATTCCTTCGGCAAGCTCTATCCGGCGACGCTCGAAGCCGAGGCGCGCGCCTGGCAATGGAGCTTCTGGGCGATCGCCGAGGTCGATCGCGGCGTCAATATCTGGTCGTTGCATGCGGTGCGGCTGCCGCCGGCTGAGCGCAACGCGGCGCTACGCGAGGAGGCGCTCAAGGTCGTGGCCGCGCCGTTCAAGGTGCTCGACGCGGCCGTGGCGGCGCAGCCTCATCTGCTCGGCGATGATTTCACGGTGGCCGATCTCAACGTCGCCGCCGTCATCAGCCGCGCCGTCGATATGGACCTCTCGCCGTGGCCGCGTCTGAAAAACTGGCTGATGCGCTGTCTCGACCGGCCGGCGGCGCGCGCGGCGCTGCAGCTGAAAACGGCTTCCGACAAGGCGACGCCGGCCGACGTGACGCGGCGCATCGCGCGGATCAATCGCCTATGAATTCGCGGCCGTTCAATCTCGGTCAGGCGCTCAACGAGGCGGTCGCGTTGCAGCGCCAGGGTCAGCTGCGCGAGGCGGAAAAAATCTATAGCCGCGTGCTCAAGGCGGCGCCGGACAATTTCGACGCGCTCAATCTCCTTGGCACGGTCAAGCTGCAGCAGGGCCAGATCGGCGAAGCGCAGCGATTGCTCAGCGCCGCGGTCAAGGCCAATCCGCGCGCGGCTGGATCCTGGAGCAATCTGGGTCAGGCGCTGCACGCGCTCAAGCGCGCGCCGGAGGCGCTCGACTGCCTCGACAAGGCGCGGGCGCTGTCGCCGGACGATCTCGCCATACTCAACCAGCACGCCAATGTGCTGCTCACGCTGGCGCGGCCGGCCGAGGCGCTCGCCGAATTCCAGCAGATTTTGGCGCGCGCGTCGAACCACGCCGAGGCGCGGCTCAATAGCGGCCTCGCCCGCGCCATGCTCGGATTTACGGAGCTGGCTTTGGCCGACTTCGATGCCGCGCTGCAGTTGGCGCCCGGCCATCCAGGCGTGCATTACAACCGCGGCGTCGCTTTGATCAAGCTTGGGCGCTATGCCGAAGCAGTCGAGGCCAACGGTCGCGCGCTCGACATAGCGCCGGACTACGCCAACGCCTGGCTCAACCGCGGCAAAGCGCTGATGCAGCTCAATCGCTTCGACGAGGCGATTACCGGCTTCGCCGAGGCGCTCGAAATCCGCAAGGACTTTGCCGATGCGCATTTCAACAATGCGCTGGCTTTGCTCACGCGCGGCGATTACGCGCGTGGCTTTGTCGAATATGAATGGCGCTGGCGCCGCACCGGCATGCCGGCGCAAAAGAGCCGCGGCAAGCCGTTGTGGCTGGGCGAATATCCGCTTGCCCGCAAAACGGTGCTGCTCCACGCCGAGCAGGGGCTCGGCGACACCATCCAATTCGCGCGTTACGTGCCGTTGATCGCCGCAACCGGCGCCAAGGTGGCGCTCGAAGTGCAGGCCGAATTGCAGGCGCTGATGCGGCGGCTCGACGGCACGGCCACCGTCGTCGCCCGCGGCGAGGCGAGCCCGCCCTTCGACGTGCATTGCCCGCTCGGCAGCCTGCCGCTCGCGCTGCACACCGAACCGGCCACGGTGCCGGCGCAAATCCCCTATCTCTCAGCCGACGAAGCGCACTTGGCCAAATGGTCGGCACAGCTCGACGCGCTGCCGCGCCCGCGCATCGCCATCGCCTGGTCGGGCAATCCGAGCCACGACAACGACCGCAACCGCTCGATCCCTTTTGCGCGTCTGGCGCCGCTATTCGCTGCTCCGGCGCGCTTTGTCGGCATTCAGCGCGATGTGCGCATCGAGGATGCCGCGCTGCTGGCGGCGGAGAATCGCGTCACGTCTATCGGCGCCGAGCTGGGAGATTTCAGCGACACCGCCGCCGTGCTGGCGCTGTGCGATCTCGTCATCGCGGTGGATACCGCAGCGGCGCATCTCGCCGGCGCCATGGGTCGTCCGGTTTGGGTGCTCGTTCCCTTCGCGCCGGACTGGCGCTGGACGCAAGATGGCGAAGCTACGCCCTGGTATCCGACGGCGCGGCTGTTCCGACAGACCGCGCTCGGCGATTGGGACGGCGTCATCGCGCGGCTGGTGGAGGAACTTGCAAGCTTGCGCGCCGCCCACGGTTGATTACTGCATCGGTGAGAACGGAGCCGGCAGGTAAATGTCGACCTGCTGCGAGACGAGATGACTCGGGCCGCCGGGCGGCGGCCACACGCCGTCGGTGACCGCTTTGTCCCGCAATCGCGCCCGTTCGTCGAAACTCTTATACGGCCAGATATGCATGAAGCGCGTGACCGCGCCGGTCACCGAGGTCATGGCGGCGAGGAGGGGCGAGACCGTCGAACGCCCAGGGACGGCCTTGCGCCAGAGCTCTATGGTCGGCACCAATCCGTCGGGCTTAAGCATGTAGGTGCGCACTTCGTAGCACGGGCCGAATTCGCCCGGCCGCAGCGGCGGGATGAAATCGAATGGTGCGTAAGTATCCATGGCCATGCCGACGATGAATTCGCCGATTCCGAATGGACTGTCCGATTTGAGAAGGGTCAGCCGGCGTTCAAGAGTGGCCGCACCCTCCCACGATTTTCGAATCAGCAAAATCTGATTGACGGCGCCGACATCGGAGTACCAGCAGGCCAATAGCTCTTTGTCGCCCGCGAGCGTCTTGCCGAGCACCGCGAGCGCCGGGGGGTGCGTGCCCGGCCGCACGGTGATGATGGTCACGTCATAATGATCCGCCACATTCGTCTCCGTTCAGGCCTGGCGATTGACAGGCATGCTGAGGCTAACCTACCGTGGTAAGTGGTCTGACCACCTTAAGACAGATGCCGAAGACAAACAACGTGGCGACGGGACCGGCCGCCGATCTCCTTGCGCATCCGCTCAGAAAAGGAACGGGAGGGATAAAGTGAAACGATCGTCGTTGTTATTCGCCGCGCTGTGTCTCACGGCCGTGGCCATTTCGGCACCGACGGCGCGTGCCGCCGGAACGGTGAAGATCGGAGTCTTGATGCCGCTCACTGGCAATGCGGCCGCCGCGGGTCAGGCCGCCAAGGCGGCAATCGAGGTGGCCACCGATATCGTCAACAATGCGCATCCCGAGCTTGGCAATCTGCCGCTCGCCGCGACCGCGGGGCTGCCCAATCTCGGAGGCGCCAAGATCGACGTGGTCTTTGTCGATCACCAAGGCAATCCTTCGACGGCGCAACAGCTGGCGACACAGCTTATTACCCAGGACAAGGTCAATGCGCTATTGGGCGCCTATCAATCGTCGTGCACGTTTACAGCAACGCCCGTCGCCGAGCGCTACGGCATTCCGTTCATGGTCGGCGACTCGGCGGCGCTCAACATCACCACGCGCGGCTTCAAATACGTCTTTCGCGCCACGCCGATCGCCACCGACTATGCCCGCACCTATATGCGGTTCTTCGCCGACATGAAGAAGCAAGGCAAAAAGATCGACTCAATCGCCATCGTCAATGAGAACACAGATTACGGCACGTCGGTCGGCGACGCCATCGAGGCCGAGGCCAAGAAGGACAACATGCCGGTCGCGATCCGTATTCCGTATAGCGCCAGCTCGACTGACGTCAGCGCGCAGGTCTTGCAGCTGAAGGAGAAGAACCCGGACGTCGTGATTTTCATCAGTTATACCGCCGACTCCATTCTCTACATGAAGACGATGAAAAGTCTCGATTACAAGCCGCAAATGATTCTCGGCGACGACAGCGGCTTCTCCGATCCCTCCTTTATTCCGGCGATCAACGATATCGCGCAAGGCGTAATGAACCGCAGCGCCTGGGCGATCGGCAAGCCGGGATCGACGACCGATGAGATCAACCAAATGTACAAGGCCAAGACCGGCCGCGATCTCGACGATACCAGCGCGCGCAACATGCAGGCGTTTTTTGCGCTGGCCGACGCCATCAATCGCGCCGGCTCGACCGATCCGGAGAAGATCCGTACCGCGCTGGCCGCCACCGATCTCAAGCCGGATCAGCTGATGATGGGTTATCAGGGCATCAAATACGACAGCACCGGCCAGAACATTCTTGCCGCGACTTATCTGATCCAGCTGCAAGGCAAACAATATCAACTCGTCTGGCCAGAAACCGCCGCAACAGCTGCGCTGCAATGGCCGATGCGCGGCGCCGCGCAATAACGGCGGAGCCGTTGGGCGGGCGGCATTGGACCAATAGCCAATGGTCGGTGTGCAAGTCATCGTAGGTGGCCTCCTTCTGGGAGCCATCTACGCGCTGTTTTCTTCGGGCCTCACCCTGATTTGGGGCATGATGAATTTCATCAACTTCGCCCACGGCGAATTCGTCATGCTCGGCATGTATGTCGCCTTGCTGGTCGTCACCTGGCTTGGCGGCGGCCCAGCGGTGTTCGCCGTGGCCGCAGCGGCGGCGTTGTTCGCGCTGGGCGTCGGCCTCTATTCGTCGCTCATCCGCCACGTGATCCGCGGCCCGCTGCTGGCCCAGATCTTGTCCACCTTCGGTCTGGCGCTGCTGCTGCGCTATACGGCGTTCCTTGTCTTCTCGGCCAATTTTGTATCGCTGCCGCCCACTGCGCTGGCCGGTACGATCAAGGTCGCCGGCATTTTTCTTCCCGTGGCGCAACTTGTCGCCGGCGCCGCCGCTCTCATACTGACGATTGCGTTGCATATCTTGCTCACCCGCACCACGGTGGGCAGCAAGCTCTTGGCGGTGGCGGAGGACCGCGCTGCCGCGATGTTGATGGGCATCCGGCCGGATCACATGCAGGCCCTGGCCTGGGGCTTATCCGCCGGCGCCGCGGGCATCGCTGGGGCGCTGATGGCGACCGCCTATCCGTGGTCGCCGTCGGTGGGCGAGACGTTCAGCTTGATTGCTTTCGTCGTCGTGGCGCTGGGCGGTTTCGGCAGCGTATTGGGCTCGCTCTACGCCGGCCTGATCGTCGGACTGATTCAGGCGGTCTCCGCCTTCTGGCTCGGTGCGATTTACAAGGACATCGTCGTTTACGGCTTGTTCGTTGTGCTGTTGTGGCTGCGCCCGCAAGGCTTGATGGGTCGAACGTGAGACAAACTTTCGGTCTTCGCGCGATTGCCCTTTTGCTGGCAGCCGGATTGTTGCTTTACCCCGTCGTCTTCACCGATCCTTTCTATCGCGACGTCGGCGTCACTTTTTTGCTCGCGGCGATATCGGCGTCGGCCTGGAATATCGTCGGCGGCTATGCCGGCCAAGTGTCCGTTGGCCACAGCATGTTCTTTGGCCTCGGCGCCTATGCGCCGCTGCTGGTTTACAATCTGTGGGGTTGGCCGCCAATCGCCGGCGTTCCGTTCGGTATCGCGCTGGCCATCAGCCTTGCGCTTGTGATCGGCATGCCAACCTTCCGGCTGACCGGCCATTATTTTAGCATGGCGACGCTTGCCGTGGCCGAGTTAATCAGAATTTTCGCCGGTACGTGGGGCTTGGTCGGCGCGGCCATCGGCCTGCAAGGTCCGGCAACCGGACGAGCCTGGTGGGACCTGACGTTCCGCAGCGAGTTGCCTTACTACTACATCTTCCTTGGCGTGCTCGCGTTGCTGCTTGCGACCACGGCAATCATCGAAAATCGCCGTTTCGGTTTTTATCTACGCGCGATCAAGGCAAGCGAGCGTGCTGCCAGAAATCTCGGCGTGCCGGCGCGGCGCATTAAAATGATGGCGCTCGCGCTTTCTGCCGCCTTCACATCGGTCGCGGGGTCGCTTTACGTGGTCAAGACCGGCTTTATCGATCCCGACAGCGGCTTCGGCATTCTCGTCTCGGTACAGATGGTGATCGTTGCGGCGCTGGGCGGCGCCGGGACGCTACTTGGCCCCCTCGTCGGCGCGTTGATTCTCGTGCCTTTGCAGACCGCGACCAATACTTGGTTCGGCGGCAGTGGCTCCGGTCTTACTTACATCCTCTATGGCGGCATCATCGTATTGATCGCGCGCTTTGAGCCGGGCGGACTTTCCGAGCTTTGGCCCCGCTTGCTGCCCCGTCTATGGAAGCGTGCCCATGCTGCTTGAGGCGACCAACGTGTCCAAGGCGTTCGGCGACTTCCTTGCCGTCGCTGGGGCCGATCTGAACGTGGAGGATGGCGAGATCGTCGGTCTGATCGGACCTAATGGCGCCGGCAAATCGACGTTCTTCAATTGTCTAGCCGGAGAGACCACTCCGACCGGCGGCCGGATCGTCTTTGCCGACCAGGATCTCACCCGCGCGCCGCCGGAAGCGCATGCGCGCGCCGGTATCGGCCGCACCTATCAGGTCCCGACAACGTTCGAGGATATGTCGGTCTTGGACAATGTCATGGTCGGCGCCTTCCTGCGGCACCCGCATCTTGAAGACGCGCGCGATCACGCGCGGCGCATCGTGGATATGACGGGGTTGCGCGCCGACCAGCGGGCGCGGTCGCTCGGCACGCCCGGCCGCAAACGTCTGGAAATCGCGCGCGCTCTCGCCACCGAGCCGCGGCTCATGCTGTTGGACGAATCGCTTGCCGGACTGACACCGACCGAACTGCACGAGGCCATCGCATTGGTCCGGCGGATCCATGAAATGGGAACGACCATCGTCATCGTCGAGCATATCATGGAAGTGATCATGACTTTGACAAAGCGCGTGCTCGTTTTCAATCAAGGTCATGTCATAGCCTCCGGTCCGCCCGAAGCGGTAGTGAAGGACGAGGCGGTGATCGAGGCGTATCTGGGACGGCGTCACCGGCGGCAGGATGGAAATGGCTGATCTCGCCGTGGAACATCTTGAAGTTCGTTACGGCGATCTTGTCGGCGTCGCCGATATCTCGCTTACGGTTGCGGCCGGCCAAGTAGTGGCGTTGCTCGGGTCCAACGGCGCCGGCAAGACGACCACGCTCAACGCCATCGCCGGCCTTGTGCGTCCCGCGCGCGGCCGCATCGTCTGGCGCGGCGAGGAGATAGCGGGACAGCCCGCTTACGCGATTGTCAGCAAAAAGCTGGCCTTGTCGCCGGAAGGCTGGCGTTTGTTCGTGACCCAGACCGTCGAGCAAAACTTGAGGCTCGGCGCCACCGCGCTCGCCGATCGCTCGCGCGTCGAAACGCTGTTACGGCAGGTGTATGAAATCTTTCCGCGCCTTGCAGAGCGCCGCCGCCGTACAGCCGGCACGCTGTCGGGCGGCGAACGGCAGATGCTGGCGCTCGGCCGCGCATTGATGAGCGAGCCGCAACTGCTGATGCTCGATGAACCGAGCCTCGGGTTGGCGCCGGCGGTAGTCGACTCGCTCTACGAGACACTGCAGGCGCTCCATCGGCGCGGACTGACGCTGTTGCTGGCCGAGCAGTCGATTCCGCTGGCGCTCGAGATCGCCGATTACGCCTACGTGCTGCAAACCGGGCGCATCGCCCTGCACGGGCCCGCAGACGAACTTGGCCGCAACGCGCAGGTGCAGGAAATCTATCTTGGCCTATCGAGGCGGACAGAGCGGCCGCCGATTGGGACGAAGCCATGACACGAACTATGACGCGAGCGCGGCGCGCCCGCGGACGGCATGGTGACCAATCGTTCCTGCCGCTCAAAAGCGGCCGGAAATCGGATCAGGTGTTCGAGCAAATTTCAAATTTCATTCGCAGTGGCCGTTTTCCGCCCGGCACGCGGCTGCCGGCGGAGCGCGAGCTGACGGCGGTCCTCAATACCAGCCGCCAGACGATCCGCGAGGCGATTTACCGCGCCGAGCTCGTAGGGCTCGTCGAAGTTCGCCACGGCGCCGGCAGCTTCGTGGTATCGCGCACGCCGCAAGTGCCGACCGACCAGACGCTGCTTGATCTAGTCAAGATCGAGGCGAATAGGGTCGGCGAATTCTTCGAGATCAGGCGCGTTCTAGAAGGGTGGTGCGCCAGCCAAGCGGCAAAGCTGGCTACTCGATCCCATCTCGAGGCGATGAAGTCGCGGCTTGACGCCATGCGCGCGCTGGCCGTCACCGATGACGCCTGGGAAGAGAACGACATCGGATTTCATCAGGCCCTGGCCGCGGCAACCGGCAATCCCCTCGCGGTCCGCATCATGGAAGTTCTGCGCGGAAGCTTCTCCGCGTTTTACCGGCTCAAACGCTTCATGCCAACAACCGAGGAGCAACGGGTCATCTGGCAGCACCACGCCGACATCTACGACGCCGTGCACGCACGGGCGCCGGAACAGGCGCGTGCCGCGATCGTTGCGCACATGGATTTCATCGAAGGCAAGCTCGGCGAAAGCATCGACGATCTCGCCGGCGAGACGGAATGACCGCAAGTCGCAACTCCAAGGAAAGTGTGCTCTTATCACCGGCGGCCGCGGCATTTGCCGTCGACACCGGCCAATCGCTGATCGCCGACGGCAGCTTTGCGCTGAAAGCGGGCTAGTTACCGCCCATGCTCCCACAGGCTCTCCAGCCGGTGACGGAACGATTTCGGCCGTTCGGCGAACAGCCGGTGCGCTATGCGTGCGGCGCGATGCGCCAAGGCGCTCGAGCGTTCACCGATGGCCGGCGTCAAGCGCGAGCGCCAATGCGCCAGCGGCTGATGCGGTTCGGTGAACCGCTTGAGCACTTCGAGGTCCTGGCATTGGCCGAGCCGTCCGCGCAATCGCTCGGCTTCTTCGGTCCACATCCGGCCGAAGCGCGGCCACAGCGGCTCAATCAAATCCATCTGATAACGCAGGTCGACCACGCGCTGGCGCAGCGTGTGCAGTTCCTCGCCGTTCGCCTGCGACCAATCGGACGGAATTTGCCGACGCGCGTTGCGGTAGCCCGCGGTGAGCTGCGCCGCGATGGAGGAAAAATCGAACGGATCGAGCGGCCACTGCTCCACTGCCGCCGCTGCGGTGTCGAGCCAGGCGACGATGCGGTCGCGCAGCTCCGGGGTGAGCACCGCCTGCTCCTCGCTGTCGCGCAGCGCTCCCAGCCGGCTGCGGATGGTCGAACTGGAGCGCTCCGATAGCACCAGATTGCCCTTGTCGATGAGTCCATCGAAAGCCATGAGCGCCGCCGCGCCGTCGCGTGCATGGGCGAGCGAACGGGCATAGTCGCGCGCGTCGTGCCGCCAGCGCTGGGCGTCCGGGATGAATGGCGCCAAAAGCCGCATCAAGGCCCGCCATTCTTTCATGGCGCGGCGGAAATCGTGCACGGCGTCCTGGTGGGACCGCTCCGGATCGATCATCGCGGCGCGGGCTTGGGCCAAGATATTGGCCGCGACGGCGCGCACAACCGGTCCGATCGCCGTCTTCGGCTGCAAGGCTGGTTTCTCGTCCATGACCGGTTCTAGAAGCGCGTGCATGACTATCCGTTGGGCCCGATCATGACATTATGACGAATTATTGGGCGGGCCGCACTTCCATTCTCCGGGGGGGCTTGCTACATGATCCCTCGATAAATCAGACGGTTGACGCGGGGTGGAGCAGCCCGGTAGCTCGTCAGGCTCATAACCTGAAGGTCGTAGGTTCAAATCCTACCCCCGCAACCAAATTACGCCGCCAAGTCAATGGCTTGGCGGCGTTTTGATTTTTCCAGTGATATCGCGATCCTGCGTTCGGAAGGACTGTGGAAGCAAGGGGGCGCGAAGAGGCAAGTCAATCGGCGATCCTACGCGAGACGATGCATGCCGCACATTACCACCGACGACGACGTGAAGCTTTATTACGAGGAAACCGGCAGCGGGCTGCCGGTCGTTTTCGTCCATGAATTCGCCGGCGATTATCGCTCCTATGAGATGCAGATGCGCTATTTCGGCCAGCGCTACCGCTGCATCGCCTACAACGCGCGGGGCTATCCGCCGTCCGATGTGCCGAAGGATCCGGCGCAGTACTCACAGTCGCGCGCGCGCGACGATATCCGGGCCGTGCTCGATGCCTTGAAGATCGAGCAGGCTCACATCGTCGGATTGTCGATGGGCGGATTTGCGACGCTGCATTTCGGCTTCACCTATCCGACGCGCGCCCGCTCGCTGGTCGTCGCCGGCTGCGGCTATGGCGCGGCGCCGGACAAGCGCGCGCAATTCGCCGCCGAAGCCGAAGCCGCGGCCGCCCACTTCGAGAGCGAGACCATGGCGAAGGCCGCCGCAGGTTACGCGCTCGGCCCGACGCGTGTGCAGTTTCAGAACAAGGACCGGCGCGGCTGGACGGAGTTTGCCGCCCAGCTCGCCGAACACTCGACCAAAGGTTCGGCGCTGACCATGCGCGGCGTGCAGGCGCGCCGGCCGTCGCTGTTCGATCTGGTCGAGCAAATGAAGACGATCACGGCGCCGACATTGATCATGACCGGCGACGAGGACTGGCCTTGCCTCGAACCGGCGCTGCTCATGAAGCGCACGATCCCGACCGCCGCACTGGTCGTCATGCCGAATGCCGGACACGCCATCAATCTCGAGGACCCGGCGGCATTCAATGCGCACATCGCCGACTTCTTTCACAGCGTCGATGTCGGCGCGTGGCGAAAGCGCGATCCGCGGGCCACGGGTTCCGCCATTCTTGGCCGGTAACGCCAGCCGCAAACCGTTGCGGCGCTCCGGCTTACGATGCTGCGCCTGGGCGGCCGCCGATATAGGTGAAGCGCCGCCACAAACCGCACGACGTGAGCGAAATCAGGCCGCCCGCTGGCCGAGGCGACCCATTTCGCGTTGCACCAGCTGCCGGTAGAGGCCTTCGCGGCGCACCAACAGATCGGGCGGTCCGTCCTGCACGACGCAGCCGGCTTGCAAGACGACGATACGGTCGAAGTCGCGCACCGTCGAAAGCCGGTGCGCGATGACGATCACGGTGCGACCATTCATCAGCCGGCCCAGGGCCTCGCGGATCGCTTCCTCGGATTCGCTGTCGAGCGCGGAGGTGGCTTCGTCGAGCAGCAGGAGCGGCGCGTCCTTGAGAAAGGCGCGCGCAATCGCAATCCGCTGGCGCTGGCCGCCGGAGAGTTTCACGCCGCGCTCGCCGACGATGGTGCGCATGCGTTGCGGCAGGTCCTCGATAAAATTGCAGCGCGCCGCGAAGGCCGCCTCCAACACCTCGTCGTCGGTCGCTTCAGGCCGGCCGTAGCGGATGTTTTCCATTACCGAGCGATGGAACATCGAAATGTCCTGCGGCACGACGCCGATCGCTTCGCGCAGGCTCTCCTGGGTCACGCGCGCGACATCTTGACCGTCGATGAGAACGCGTCCGGCCTGCACGTCGTAGAAGCGCTGCAACAGCGCGAACAAGGTCGACTTGCCGCCGCCGGAATGGCCGACGAGCCCGACCCGTTCGCCCGGACGGAAGCTCAAATTAAAGCCATCGAAGATTTGCCGGCCGTCGGAATAGCGGAAATCGATCTGCTCGAACTTGACGCTGGCGCCGCGCCGCACCAGCGGTTCCGCCTCCGGATGGTCGCGCAGCTCATGCGGCACCAACAGCGTCGCCACGGCTTCGGCAAGCCGCGCGATATGCTGGGTCATGTCGACCAAGGCCACGGCGAGATCGCGCGTGGCGCTGAGCACCGAGACGGAAAGCGTGCAGGCGAGCACGACGTCTCCGGTAGTCGCCTCGCCTTGCGTCCACAGCATGATGGACCAGGACAGCAAGCCGAGCGTCAACAGGGTCGTCACCACGGCGTGAAAGATGCGCAGCTTTTCCAGATAAAACAGGCTGCGCCGCCGCGCGCTGAGCTCGCGTTCCACGGTGGCGTCGAAACGGCGATGCTCGCGTAATACGCCGCCGAACGCCCGCACCAGCGGCATGTTGGTCACGACGTCGACCATCTCCCCGTCGACCGTCGCCGCCTTGGTGGCGAAATCGTGGTGCAAAGGTCGACCGGCGGCCGCAAGGCGGAACAGCACGAAGACCATGATCCCGGCGACGAGTGTAAGCGCGGCGGCCATCGGCAGACTGATGGTGCAAACGAGCATGATCGCAGCGATGGTCGCCACGCAGGGCGGCAGCACGTTCCAGACGAACATGTTCTCGGCAGTGAATACCGCGTTCGAGGTCGCGGTGACGCGGCTCGTCAGCATACCAGGCAGCCGGTCGGCAAAATAGCCGGGCGAGTGCCCGGTCAGGTGGCGGAACAGATCGCGCCGCAGATCG
>JASHOX010000140.1 GCA_030038415.1 Xanthobacteraceae bacterium | reverse complement strand
GAACGCGGCGTTGTGACGCCGGAAAGTCTGCACGGCCAGCGGATTGGCGTGCGCGCGTTCTCGCAGACCACGGGGGTGTGGTTGCGCGGCATTCTGTGGAAGGATTACGGCGTCGATCTCGGCAAAATCAAATGGGTGACGTTCGAGGATGCCCACGTGCCCGAATACCGCGATCCGCCCGGCGTGGAACGCGCCGCCGAAGGCAAGGACATGACTAAGATGGTGCTTGAAGGCGAGCTCGATGCCGCCATTTTCGGCGGCAACGTGCCGAACGATCCGCGGCTCAAGAGCGTGATCCCCGATCCCGACGCCGCCGCGAAAGAGTGGTACAAGAAGCACGGCACCGTGCCGGTCAATCACATGGTCGTCGTCAAGAGCTCGCTCTCACAGTCCGATCCCGGCGCGGTGCGCGAAATCTATCGCATGCTGGCGGCGGGCAAGAAGGCTGCCGGCCTGCCGAAGCCAGGCGCCATCGACACCATTCCGTTCGGCTTCGAGGCGGTCAAGCCGGCGCTCGAATTGATGTCGAGCTATGCGCTGGAAATGAAGATCATCCCACGGCGCTATTCGGTCGAGGAATTGTTCGACGACACGACGCGCGCACTCTAAGCGCTGGGACAACTACAGCTGTTCCGACAGTTACCCGCCCGTATTCTGCGGATGTGGGTGTTGTTGGCTCCATTGCAGGAATTCGCGGAACAGCGCGTCGCGCTGCTGCGGCGTGCTCAGATCCGGCATGCCGCCGGCCCGCTGTGCCAGAAACTGGTCGAAATCGGCCTGTTGCGCCGAAATCTGCGGCGCCGGCGGGCGATGATTGTCGAGCCAGTCCTGCGCCTCCGGGAAGCGCTTCCAGCCGGACAAATTCGCGGCCAGATTCACCTCGCGCCAGGTCGGGTGGCGCGGCGGTTTCTGAAACTCTGCAAAGTGCGAGAAGAAGTGATCGACGAAATTGGCGATGCGCTGATAGCGATCGGTGCCTTTCGGCCAATTATAGCAGATCATCACCGCGCCATAGGCGATGGTGTCGACGCTCTGGCCATCGGCGATGATTCCCGGATAGTCCTTGCTGGTGAATGTTGCCGGCAGATAGTCCTGCTGCAGTCGTTGGTCGTAAGGAATAGCGAGCAGTCGAATGCCGTCGGCCGCCCGCAATTTCGCGATGGCCGGCGCCGGCTTAGCGCCGAACTGGATCGTCGCGGCAATTTCGCCGGTCTTCATTTTCTCGTAGGCGTCGGCCTGCCCCATATTGACCTCGACCGGCTTGATGCCGAGCCGCTCGAACACGTCGCCGGCGGATACTTCCGTGGCGCTGCCCATATCACTGAAATTGACCCTCTTGCCGTTGAGTTGGTCGAGCGAAGTGATTCCGGAATCGGCGCGCACTAGCACGTGCATGTCGTCGTCGGAGAGCTTGGTGATGTAGTCGATCTTGTCGGAAATGTCGCCGAGCTCGCCCGAGCGGCGGAATTTTCCCAGCACGCTCGTGACCGTGATGCCGAGATCGATGCCCTTAAGATAGCGCACGTCGCGGACGTTCTGCGCGCCGCCCTTGCCGATGACCGGCAAGACGCGGAAGTTATTGCCGTCGTCGAGCACCGCCGACAAGTCGTAGGCAAGCGTGAGCCAGGCGGCATTGATGTTGCCGGATACGATGGCGATCGTGTTGGCGTTGATCTGCGCGCCGAGCGAACCGAGATCGGGCTTGTCCGGAATAGGTGCGTTGCCGTCGAAGACATGCTTCTTTTGCGCAAAGCTCGGCGAGATGCCGACGGCTGCGGCCAAAGCCGCAATCAACAAGACAAAGCTTAGCTGCTTGAATCCGAGGTGTTTCGATCCTAATGACCGCCGCAAATACGCCCACATATTCACCCCCGCGCGGCAGGCTTACACTACGCAACACACACACAAAGAAACGTAGCAGTAATCCCTCAAAGCCACTCGCCGCAAAATCGTTGATCCGATCGCTAACGCTCTGTGCCGGTGTTGACCTCGCCGCATTGCGCAACGACGAACACGAGGCATTGCAGCGGAATCCGGCAACTGCATGATCGAACTATGATCATTTGCGGCCAGCCTGGGCCGTGAAGTCGTCACATTTTCATGCGGCCATTGTGCGTGGTGGAGCCGCCCGCAACGGGTAGGCCAAACAGTAGGGGTGCGTCATGAATTTTGCCAAGCCATTTGGATCCGTCGAAATCGACAAATCGACCGAGATGGAAGTCGAAGGAAATATTCGCGAACTGACGCGCGGCGGCGCGGCGCTTCGCCAAACCGACAGCAGCGACGGTGAAATGACCGCAAATAATCTTAGCACTCTGCTGCGGCGCGTTTCAGGAAGCTCGACGCGCCAGATCGACAATTTGATCGGCGAATTGCGGACGCTGCGCGAGAAGCTGCAGTCCGACGGCGACCGGGTTCAACGGGACATCGTCGAATACGCGGCCTTGAGCCAATCGGTGATGCAATTGACCAGAATTGTGGCCGAGAGCGTGAAGAATCTTCCGGAAGATCCGAAGACCGCCGGGTAGCTCGGGGGAGCGGTCGCCTCCCCAAGAGGATTCCCAAAGCAATGGGAATTCGGTAAAGCTTGGGTGCAGTCGCTGTCATTGATTCTTGTCGGGCTGACTGGTCCGGCAAGCGCCTTGTGACGCCTTGAGCGTAAAGCCGGAAGCGCGTAAACGCGCCGGAAAAGGCGCTGTAACTTTTTGTTAACCATTCTTACCGCAGCATTGCCGGGACAAGTGATCGGGAGATCACGCATGAACATCGTCACGATGGCGTCACGAAAGGGCGGGGCCGGCAAAAGCACCCTGACGGCTCACCTCGCCGCTTTTTCGCAACAGGCCGGTCACCGCTGCGTCGTTATCGACGCCGATCCGCAAGGCTCGCTCACCCTGTGGCATTCGCTCCGCGCCGATGGCAAGCCGCCCCTGCGCAGCGCCGCGCGCGGCGTCGATCGTGCGCTCGCCACGGCAATGGTCGAGGGCTATGAGTGGGCGTTTATCGACACCGCCGCGAGCATGTGGGTGGTGGCGCTGGAGGCGATCCGCGCCGCAACCTTCGTGCTGATCCCGGCGCGGCCCGGCTTCTTTGATCTTAACGCCGTGCGCGAGACGGTCGCTACCGCCCGCGAGCGCAACAAGCCTTATGCGGTCGTGCTCAATGCCGCGCCGGTGAAACGCGAGGACAAGGAAGCTCCGGCGGTGGGGCAATCGCGGGCGTTCTTCGACAGCCTTGGCATCCCGGTCTGGTCGGGCCAGATCAGTCAACGCGCCGGCTATGTGCTGACGCTTGCGGCCGGCGCCAGCGTCGGTGAGGTCGCGCCGGAATCTTTGGCCAGTTCCGAGATCGCGCGGCTGTGGTCGGCAGTCCAACGCTCTGTCGCGGCGATCCACGAAGCGCGCCCCGGTACCGCCGTGACGCGTGGCCAGGCGGCGTAGTTCATTTATTTTATCAGCCCGTCAATTCGTCACGGCGTTCGGCCGCGACACGACAATCAGCGCCTGCCTGAAGGCGGCGTTGAGCCGTTTCGTCTCGGCTTCTGCAAGCTTCCGCAAGGCCGGCGACATGCCGTGCAGGCGGTCCGGGTGGTTCTGCTTCACGAGCCGTTTATAGGCCTCTTTGACCTCTTCGATCGTGGCTGCGGGCGATAAGCCGAGAACGTCAAACCAATTGCTGTCCGCGCCGGCTTCGGTCATTTCAGCCCCGGATGCCGCATCCGTGTCGGCCTCGATATCCATTTGATCGACAAGCTGGCCGGGGCCTCCCCGCGCCAATTGCTTGAACGTGCAGAATTCGCAAACGTATTCGCGACGCAGCCCCAGCCATCGCGCCAGGTAGAACAGCGGCGCCGCCGCCGCGGCAAAGCCGGTGGCGACGGCGTTGGCGTAGAAAAACCGCGCGTCAAACGGATACCATGTGAGCGCATTCCCTGCGCTGGTCGTCACCTCATCGGCCCAGGCGGGTTGTTGGGGACCATGGAAGACGAGGAGGAGTAGCGCGAATCCCACGACATGAGTAGCCAAGCCGCGGCCCAAAGCGTATTTCGAGCTGTTGAGGTGCACCCATGATCGCAGCCGCTGCAATGGGCGGCGTTTGAGCCGGAATATGGTCTCCCGCAGGAGCTGCGCATGCGCTCGCAAGTCCTCGATTTCGTCGTTGCCGCAATCGCTCCCGGCGTGGTGAGAAAGCAAGCCGCGCCAAAACCCTTTTGAGCGATCGCTTTGATTTTCGAGCGTCTCGATCCGATCGCGGATGCCCTCGTACAGCCGGACGGCACGGTCCAATTCGCGCGCTTCGGACTTGCGTAGCGAGAACTTGGGGCTCGTGTGGCGCACCGCCAAGGTTTGCCGGGCATAGCCAAAGAGTAGCCCCGGCAGCACCGGCCATAACGCGAGCAGAGCCGCGTTGACCAGCGCCAGTGAAAATTCTTGGCCGCTCCCCGGATCAAACATGGCACGCGACGCCCACAACGCTACGCTGACGTTCGCGGGCGTTCAGGCCGCCCCTTATTGGCGGCAGGCTAAAATTGCTTCCTGGCAGAACACGGGCGGCAGGTCGTCAAAAATGTGCATCGTGGGCGAACGAGGAGGAGTGCCGTTTTCGCGCGCGGCCACATTTTAGATCTAAACTCCACCGTATCGTCACGGTCACAGCCGGCGAGTAACGAGTACTGTTGCCATGCGCGAGCGATTCATTGCCAATGTGATCTGCCCAAAGTGCGGGCTGAGAGGGGCGGCGGTTTGGGAAGAGAATGAAGATCCGGTTTTCCAACGCGGCGATTGGGGCACAACATTGACGCGAGTCTCGAAAGGCTTCCGTGCCGGCGTAGGCGGAAAAATATTCTGCGCCGTCTGCGACGTTGAAGTGGTAGTGGGGCCGAACCGGACGCGCTAGTTATACGAGGCCGAGGCAATGCCGCGCCGGAGTCTGACGCGTTGGAGGCGTCGACGAATATCGCGTAGTCTATCGCCTCGCGTTCCCGGCAGGGGTATTAGATATGCAATTGCTTCGCCGACGGTGCCTGCAATTAGCGGCAGGCGCTGCTGTCGCGCCCTTAATTCCCCGGCTCGCATCGGCGCTCGATTATCCGACCCGACCGATCCATGTGGTCGTCGGTTTCGCGCCCGGTCTTGCGCCCGACATCGTCGCGCGCGTGATAGCGCGGCCGCTGTCGGAGCGGCTCGGACAGAATGTCGTCGTCGACGACCGGCCCGGCGCCGGCAGCAATATCGCCGCCGACGTCGTCGTCCACGCACCGGCCGATGGCTATACGCTGCTCTATATGGCGATCGGTAACGCCATCAACGCGAGTTTCTATACGCACCTTGATTTCGATATTACCAAAGATATCGCGCCGGTTGCCGGCACGGTGCGGTCGCCGAGCGTGCTCGTTGTCAGCCCGTCGGTCCCGGTGCAGACGCTTCCCGAATTCATTGCTTATGCCAAGGCCAACCCCGGCAAGATCAATTTTGCATCGGGCGGCGTCGGCACCGCGCCGCATCTGGCTGGCGAATTGTTCAACCAGATGGCCGGTGTCACCATGGTGCATGTCCCTTACACCTCCAGCTACATGCCCGACTTGCTCGCCGGACGCGTGCAGGTCACGTTTGCTCCGGTCGCGACGTCAATCGCCAATATCAAGGCCGGCAAGCTCCGCGCTCTTGCGGTGACCGGCGCGACGCGCTCGGACGTGCTGCCGGATATTCCGACAGTGAGCGAATTCGTCCCGGGCTATGAGGCTAGCGTCTGGCATGGCGTCGGCGCGCCGAGCGGCACCGCGTCCGATATCATCAACAAACTTAACGAGCAGATTACTGCCGTCATCGGCGAACCCTCGGTGAAAGCTCAGTTTGACAATCTCGGTGCCGAGCCGATGCCGATGAGACCCAGCGAGTTCGGCACGTTCGTCGCCGCGGAAGTCAAAAAATGGGCGAACGTCGTCAAGCACGCCGGTCTCAAGCAGGAATGATCGGCCGCGCGGCGCTGGCCCGGGCTAACTTGCGCGTTCATATGTTTCGCCCGACGTTCGGACAAGGTGGTAAATGGCGCGACGCTTAGGATCACGAGCCGGGCCGAAAAGATCCACTTGGCCGTAAACCTTTGTGGCAAATGCCCCAACAATACCTCAGATTTCGACACAATCGGTCACGCTGCCGCCCCGTCGATTTGTTGAGATTTTGCCGGCCGATAAGGTCGGGGAGCATGCCTTATGTGTCGCTGGGGGATTGCCGTCGTCCTCGCCGGGGTTTTGGCGATGAGCGCCTTCGGGCGGGCGCCGGCGGCCGCCGCTGCCGATACCCACGCTGCGAACGCGCTCATTGCCGTTTCAGGCAATCGGCATATCGGCACCGACATGATCCGCTCCTATTTTCATCCGACGCCTGACGGCAGGCTCGACGCGACGGAGCTCGATGCCGGGCTCAAGCGGCTTTACGCAACCGGATTGTTCAAGGATGTGAAGATTTCGCACGCCGGCGGTCGCGTCCTGGTGAGAGTCGTGGAAAATCCGACGATCGGCGTCGTCAGCTTCGAGGGCAATAAGAAGGTTAAGGACGCCGATCTGACAAAGGCGATTCAATCCAAGGCGAGCGGTCCGTTGTCGCGCGAATTCGTGCAAAGCGATGTCGTGAACATCATCGCGCTGTATCGTCAGCACGGCTATTACGACGTCAAAGTCGTTCCGGTAACGATCGTCGCCAAAACGTCGGCAAGCGCGCCCGTTTCTAAGTCTGCAAAGACCGACCGCGTCAATCTCGTGTTCGAGATCAAGGAAGGTGACAAGCTCGCGGTGCGGCAAATCCGCTTCGTCGGCAACGCGGCGTTTTCGACGACGAAGCTCAAGGCGGTGGTCAAGACCGGCACGACCAATGTGTTGAGCTTTCTGCTCGACAACGACATCTACGATGCCGACCGCATCGAGTCCGATCGCGATCTCGTTCGCCAGTTCTACCTCGATCACGGCTATGCCGACGTGAAGGTGTCTTCGTCGGCGAACTACGACGCCGCCGAGAAGGGTGTCGTTTTGACGTTCAACGTCGACGAAGGTCCGCTATACCGGCTGGGCAAGGTCAAGATCGAGACGACCGTGAGTTCCGTCGATCCAGCGGCGGTCCGCGACGCTTTGCACACACAGGCCGGCGAGGTCTATGACGCCGATGCGGTGCACAAGTCCGTTGAGGACATGACCATGGCACTGGCCAAATCCGGCCAGCCATTTGCGACGGTCGTGGCCGGCAGCGAGAAACAGCCGGGTCAAACGATCAATTTGGTTTACACCATCGAGCAAGGTAAGCGGCTCTATGTCGAGCGCGTCGATATTCATGGCAACACCAAGACCCACGATGACGTGATTCGGCGCGAATTCGATTTCGGCGAAGGCGATCCTTATAACCCTGCGCTGGTCGATCGCGGCGAACGCCGCCTCAAGGCGCTCGGCTATTTCAAGTCGGTGAAAATCACCGAGCAGCCGGGCTCGGCGCCGGACCGCGTCGTGCTCGATGTCGAGCTGCAGGAACAGCGGACCGGCAACTTCTTCATCTCCGGCGGCTATTCGACCAGCGCCGGTATGCTGGCCCAGGTTTCGATTGCCGACACTAATCTCTTCGGCACCGGCGATAAGGCGAAAGCGTCCATTACCTACGGTCAATATGCCAGGGGTTTCGATATCGGCTTCAGCGACCCGTGGTTCATGGGACAGCCTGTTGGCGTCGGCGCCGACGTGTTCGCGAACCAAACCTTTGCCAACTCGAACCAGGCTTTCAATACCCTGATGTACGGCGCGAAATTTTCCGTCGCCACGCCGCTCAATGAAAATCTCGGCGTCACCTGGAACTACTCGATCTACAATCAGGGTCTCAGTCTCGACCCGTCGCTTGGAACGGCTTCGCTGCCGATCCAGCAGGCGGCCCAGGCCGGCTCTTACTGGGTGTCATCGATCGGCAACGGCGTGACTTATTCGACGCTGGACAATTCGAAAGATCCGACCACCGGCATCCGTGCGCAAACCAACAACGAATTTGCCGGCCTCGGTGGTGCGGCGAATTTCGCCAAGACCACCGAAGACGTGCGCCTCTATCATCCGATCGCTGGCGATGTCGTCGGTATGCTGCGCACGCAAGGCGGCTACGTCACGCCGTGGGGCGGCCAGCAATTGCCGCTGTTGGACGGTTTTTTCGGCGGACCGCAGCTGGTGCGTGGCTTCGCCCCTTACGGTTTCGGCCCGCGCGACATCACGCCCGGAACGACCATGGATAATCTCGGCGGTAACGCCTATTGGACGACGACAGCGGAGCTGCAGTCGCCGATGCCGTTCGTAACGCCGGACGCACAGTTGAAAGTAGCGCTGTTCTCGGACACCGGCAGCCTGTGGGCGACGAATGCGTCGACTGTTCCCAGCATGGCGGCTTCGCTGAGCCCGTCGCAGCAGATCGCCAATTCGCGCGCGGTACGCGCCTCGGTCGGCGCCAGCCTAATCTGGGATTCGCCGTTCGGGGCGCTACGCGTCGATTATGCCTACCCGGTCGCCAAGCAGCCCTACGACGTCACCCAGCGCTTGAATTTCACCGCGGGCGGGTTTTGATCGCGAGCGTCAGTTGAACTTCAATCCGGCCGCCTTCGCCAACTTGATGTTCTGAACGATTTCCTTGGCGATCATGCTGTCGATTTGTGTCGGGCTCATCGGCATCGGCTCGACGCCCTGCGCCTTGAGTTTTTCCTGTACCGCGGGAAGAGTCAGCACCTTCTGCACCTCATCGTGCAGCCGATTGACAATCGGCTGCGGTGTTTTCGCCGGCGCCAAGATGCCGTTCCAAAATACATAATCGGAATCGACAAAGCCGAGCTCGATTGTCGTCGGGACGTCGGGCAGGGCCGGCGATCGTTTCGTCATGCTCACGGCGAGCGGCAGAAGCTGACCGTTCTTGATGAACGGAATGGCGGATGAAATGCCGATGAAACAGAAGTCGACCCGGCCGGTCATCACTTCGGTGAGTGCCGCCGGTCCGCCGCTGAACGGCACGTGCGTCGCTTTGATGCCGGCCGACAGCAGGAAACGCTCGGCTGCCCAATGCGTGGCGCTACCAACGCCGGCCGAGGCAAATGTCATGTGACCATCCTTGTCCTGCGCCACAAGATCTTTCACCGCGTTGATGCCTTTCGAGGGCGCCACCAGCAGCACGTTCGGCACCACCCCGAACATGGCGACTCCGGCAAAATCCTTCGCCGGATCATAAGACAGGTTCGGATAAGCCGCCGGCGCGGCGGAATGCGCCGAAGCATTGATCAGCAGCGTGTAGCCGTCCGGATCGGACTTCGCCACCACGGCCGATCCGATAGTGCCGCCGGCACCGCCGCGATTCTCCACGACGATCGTCTGGCCGAGTTGCTTTCCCAGCGGATCGAGCACGATGCGGCCGATGACGTCGATGGTGCTGCCTGGCGCGAACGGCACGACGGCGCGGATGATCCTGTCTTTCGGCCAGTCGTCGGCGAAAGCGCTGCGCGAAAGGGCAGTTGCGGCGAGCGCGCCGGAAGCAAGCGCCAGGACATGACGGCGGGTAGTCGTGCGCATGGCGATTCCTCTTGATGTTGCGGTCTAGCCGTTCCACAGCGTCGCGAACTGCGTCGCCACGATCTGCTCATAGGCAAGTTCGCCGTTGCCTATGCCCTGCCGCCGGGCGAACTCCGACATGCCAGCGATGAATTCGCGCGACAGCTTGGCATCGTAGTAGGGCAGGTCGCGGCGAATGAGATCGACAATCAGCGCCGCTTCGGACGGCGGAAACAGCTTGTTGCCGACTTCGGCGGCGCGCGTGACGTCCGCCTTCAGCGCGGCCTGGGTCTTGACGATGGCGCGAACCGCCGCGGCGACCGTCCCCGGCGAACGCGCGATCAGCGCATCGGTCGCGGCAATGGTGGCCGCGGTATAGTTGAAGCAGGCTTTCGGCCCGTCGCCGCGGCGCACGTCGAGCACGACGGTACCGACGCCGCGGCGCACCGCCACCTCGGCGCCCATGCCGTTGGCCCAGAAACCGTCGATCTTGCGTTCTTCCAGCGCCTTAGCCGCAGTGACTCCGAAGTTGACTCCGGCATCGAGCGAGCCGGGCACGGGAGCGATTTTCACCCGATCGCGCTCGAGGTCGATCCCGGCCGCGGCGAGCAAGCCACGCAAGCCCTTGTCGACCCACGGCGCCGCGCCGATGCTGCGGCCCTTGACCGCGGAAACATCGCCGCGCCGCGCGTGCAGATCGGCGTGCATCACCAGAAACCAGTACATGCCTTGCGCCTGCGCGCAAATAAGCTTGACGCCCCGAAAATTCGGAAACGCCGCCAGCGCCGAATGGGCCGAGCCGCCGACGAAATCGACTGCGCCGTCGCGCAGCGCCGCATAGGCCTTGTCGACCGGGAAAATCAGTTCGAGCTCGACGTCGAGGCCTTCGGCTTTGAAGAAGCCGAGTTCGACCGCAGCCTCAGCCGGGAAATACGAATTCGAGATCATATCTGGCACAGCGATTTTCATGGGCATTCAGATCGACCTCGATCGCTCGTCCCCCCGAAGGCGGGAACACATCAGCAATACTCGCATATGTCCGTCAGGATTCTCGCGGACGCGGGAATGACCGGATTGTAAGGTCCTACTTCTTCCCATCCAACAGCCAGCCGAATTTTTCCCGTGCCTTGCGGGCGACTTCCGGGCTCGGCGTGTTGGTCGGCGGGAACTTGTCGCGCCAGTGGAACGGCCGGCAGGCATCGATCACCGCGACCGAATGGGTCATGTCGCCCGCGGTGCGTCTCCAGGGCGGCAGCGCGGGATCGGCCGGCGAATCCCAGGAGCCGTTGATGAATTGAATTGACTGCGCCGGATCGGTGCGCGTCAGCATCGCCCATAAAAGATGGTCGAGGTTGGTGACGTCGACGTCGTCGTCGACCACGACGATATATTTCGATGCATAGGCCGACGCGCCGCATTGCGCGGCGACATGGCCGGCCTGCACCGCATGGCCGGGGTAGCGCTGCGTGATCGACACGCCGTGGAACAGCCGTGCGCCGCCGATCTCGTGGCACCACACCTGCCGCACGCCGGGCACCCCGGCATTGGTCATGTTCTGCTTGATCGTTGCCGAGCGAAGGACGGCGCGATAGCGCGCCATTTCGTCTGGCCCGCCGCCCATTGGCGGCACACCGAGCAGAATTGGATCGTTACGATGATAGATCGCCTTGACGTCGAGCACGGTGGTGGGCTTGGCGCCGCCGGCATAATGGCCGGTCCACTCGCCGAACGGACCTTCGACCTCGCGCCGGTCGGGCGTGACAAAGCCCTCGAGCACGATCTCGGCGCCAGCCGGAAACGGCAAGCCGGTGATTTTTCCCCGCACCATTTTCATCGCCCGGCCGCGCAAGCCGCCGACGATGTCGAGCTCGAACGTGCCGTAGGGCGCTTCGAGCCCGCCATAGAAGAAGCTCAGCGGATCGCCGCCAAGCACCATCGCCACCGGCATCGGCTCGCCGCGCTTGAAATATTTGGCGCGATGGATGTCGCCATGATGTCCCGCCGCGATCAGAAGCCCGACCGAGGTGCGATCGTGCAACTGCGCGCGATAGGCGCCGGCGTTGAGCCAGTTCTCTTCCGGATCACGGGTGATGCTGTAGGTGCCAGTGCCGATATAACGGCCGCCGTCCTTTTCATGCCAGATCGGCGCCGGGAACTTGGTGACGTCGACGTCGTCGCCCATCAATACATTTTCCAGCACCGGACCGTCCTCGACCATCTCGTGCGGAATGATCTTCTGTTCCTTCAGATACGCTTCGCGATAGCAATCGCTGAGCTCCCATTTCGACAGATGGGCGGGAAAACCGAGCGTCATGTTGCGGCGGGTGCCGGCGAACATATTCAGAAGCACGCGAAAGCCTTTGGGGCAGCCGGGGATATCGTCGAACACCACGCACGGGCCGTTTTCGGCGCGCAGCACCGCCTCGGCGGCGAGCCCGATATCTTCCTGCCAGCTGGCGCCCGATACATTGCGGACTTCGCCGAGCCGTTCGGCGAATGACAGCCATTCGCGCAAATCGTCGTAGGCGATGGCGGCTTTGGCGTTGCTGTGCTGATCCATCGGCTCCATAGGCTCCTCCCGAACGCCGGACAGGATGGCCGGTGCCGGAACCAAGTGCAAGGAGAGTGCTGAATCTGGCACATATTGAAGCCCCGGGGTTAACCCGGGGGCTTTATCGCTTGGGACGTTCACTACCGATGCCAGCCGCGACGCCAGTATGGGTGATGGTGCCATCGCCATCGCGGACCGGGACCCCACCAGCGTGGACCCGGCCGCCACCAGCAACGGTAGGGACCGCAGACCCATGCGGTCTTTTGCAGCAGGACGGTGTTCCGCGTGGACAAATGTTCCGCTGGCATAGCGACAGCGGTTCCGGTCAGAAAGCAGCCCGACTGCGGCTGCCAATGCAGTCTTCAAAGCGTGCATGCATAGCCTCGTTCCTGACTCCGCAGGATAAATTCGAGGGCTTGCGCCGCTGTTGCTCCTCCAGATGCGGTAAATCGCACAATGTCGCGGCAACAGTTCCGATTCGCGTGGCCGGGCCAAAAAGCGATTTGGCGGGGAACGGTGTCCACCTCTCCACGTTCCTCTTCAAGTAGCAGTGGAGGGAAATATGGCGAACAATCCGCGACAAGCTGAACGTGACACGAACGAGGCGGTGCATGCGTCGACCCGGCGCGTCGCCGAGCAGACGGCAAGCGCGATGTCGGAAGCGACCGAACGGACGGCGCGCGCTGGCGCAGAGGCGGCCCGCCGCAATGCCGAGAACATGAGCCAGACATGGCGCAGCAGCAGCGACGCGGCAAGCCGTATTGCTGAACGGTCGATGGATCAATTTTCCAAAATGTTCGGGTTTGGCAGCGATACCGCGCGACGGACCTTGCAGCGCTCCTCGGGCAACCTGCAGGCCCTGATCGAGAGCACCACCATCGTCGCCGGCGGACTGCAGAACGTTTCCGGCGAATGGATGCGATTTGCCCAGTCGCGTTTCGAGGACAATCTCGATCACTTCGACGAGTTGATGGGCTGCCGGACCTTGCAGGACTGTCTCGCTCTGCAGACCGAAATGGTCCGGGACAATTTCGAGGCGCTGCTGCAGAGCGTTCGGCGGGCGTCCGAACTGTCGACGCGCCTTGCCGACGACGCTATGCAAAAGATCGGCGACACGACATTGGCGCCGACGTAACGAGCTGAGCGTGGCGCAGGAAGTGGAGGCCGGCCAAGCGGCGAGGCGCTGCTTTGGCGAGGAAGAGGCGTTGACAACATGGCATCGGTTTTGCCGATAATGCCCGCCAGGCGGGCATTTTTTATTGCTTGCGCCATTTGCCGCTAGTGTGGCGGTTCAGAAGTACGCACCATTCTTTCGGCTGGGCTAGTGGTGCGGACTTCTGAACCAAAGCCACACTAGATCAATACGTTACTAGTGTCCTTTCGATTCCGAAGTTCGCAATCGAGTGTGCCGCAGAATGATGCGAACTTCGGAATCGGGACACTAGGAGGGGAGCGTCACGCCATGAATCGTCCACAGCAGGGATTCCCGCCCATTCTCGATCATCGCGGTCCGCCGCAGGTGCGTCGCTTCGACGAGCAGCGCTGGCTCATCGACAATATCATCCGAGCCAACGGCATCGACTGGGACCAGCCGCGATCGCTTTACATTCATTTGCCATGCGGCATCGAGGCCAATGCCGACTTTGCCGGCATCCGCGAGCGCGTGAAGAAGATGGCCGATATCGGCCCGGCATTCGCCGCCGTGGCGCGCCGCCGCGAGGCCAAAGCCAATGCCGCGGCACTGGCCGACCACCAAGTGACCGCGCGAGACAATTTCTTCATGGCGGCGGTGCATTGGGGCGCCGCGCAATGGCCCTATGACGAGAACGATGAGATCAACATCGCCTATAACAACAAGAAGCGCGAGTGCTACGCCAAATATGCGACGCTTGCCGATCATCACGTCGAGGCGGTGTGGGTGCCATTCAAGGACAAGGCGATTCCGGCCTGGCTACATCTGCCGCCTGGCTATTCCAACGGCCGCTTGCCGGTGGTGATCGCGATTCCCGGCATGGACAGCTACAAGGAGATCCAGGTCGCGTTGTATGGCGACAAATATCTCAACCGCGGCATCGCGGTCCTGGCGATCGACGGGCCCGGTCAATACGAGGCACCGATGATCGGGCTTTATTTCACCATGGAGAATTGGATGGCGGCCGGCCCGGCATTGGTCGACTGGATCGCCGCACGACCGCAACTCGATTCGACGCGCATCGGCGTCGCCGGCACGAGCTTCGGCTCGCTGTTCGGCACGGTGCTGACCGCCAACGAGCCGCGCATCAAAGCCTGCGCGGTGATGTCGGTGTGCCACGAGCCGGGCTGCCACACCATCTTCCAGGAAGCCTCGCCCACCTTCAAAAAGCGATTCATGTATATGTCGGGCATCACCGACGAAGCCGAGTTCGACGAATTCCGCAAGAAAATCACCTGGCAAGGTCACGCCGACAAAATCCTCGTGCCCTATCTCTGCATCGCCGGCGAAGCCGAGGAATTAAGCCCGCTTGCGCATTCCGAAGCGCTAATGGCGGCACTCAAGGGACCGAAGCAGATGGTGGTTTATCAGGAATCCCGCCACTCGGTCGGCAACGTGCCGGCCGCCAATCTCGGCCCGTTTCCGCCAATCCTGCTCGCCGATTGGCTGGTCGACCGGCTCGCCGGCAAGCCGTTGATCAGCGAGCGCTGGTACGTCACAGGTTCCGGCGAGATCAACAAGACTGCCTATTGATCGCATTGTCCGGCGCGATTACTGCAAGCTGCGATCCAGCGATCGCGGCCTGTTTTCATTCAAGCCCGGCTCACTTCGCTGTCGGAGTGACGTCACCTTGGAAGGCGGTATTGTGCTTGGGGAACCACACGCGCCCCTTGAGCATGTAGTTCCAGTACATAATCGGCAAGCCGGTGACTTTGATCCACCAGCCTACCCAATGCTCCTTTGCCGGATTGAGTGGCAACGTTGGTGTCACCTTGCCGCCATAGATGAACTCGGCAAGGATTGTTTTGCCCACGGCGGTGGTCAGCGGACAGGATGCATAGCCGTCGTAGCCGCCTTCGACCTGTGTCTTTCCCATCAAATGGAGAAGGTTGCCGGCGACGACCGGCGCCTGCTTACGCACCGCCGCGGCTGTCTTCGAATTTGGTGACGACGCCACGTCGCCAAGCGAGAATATGTTGGGATAGCGCACATGCTGCATCGAGTTCTGATTGACCTCGACCCAGCCTGCCGCGTTGACGAGTGGGCTTGTTTTGATCTCTTCGGGCGGGCTTTGCGGCGGCGAGACGTGCAACATGTCGAATGGAACGGCCACGCGCGCGCCTTTGTTTTGCTCGTCGACTTTCTCGAACGTTGCCGTTTTGGCCGCGCCGTCGACCGCCACCAGATTGTGCTGGTAATGCAGGTTGATGCCGTATCGTGCCGCGATTTTGACGAGCTCACGGGCAAAGAACGGCACGCCGAAAATGACCGGCGCATGAACGTAATAATCCAGGCTGCAATCTTTGAGGATGCCCAGGCGTTGCAGATGGTCGGCGGTGAGATAGGCGATTTTCTGCGGCGCTCCCGGACATTTAAACGGCAGCGGCGGCTGGGTGAACACTGTGCGGCTGCCCGCCTTTAAATTTTGCAGACACTCCCACGTGTAAGCGACATGCGCGGGAGAATAGTTGCTGCATACGCCGTTCTTACCCAGCGTTTCGCTGAGGCCGGCGATCTTGCCCCAGTCGAGCTTCACGCCGGCGCAGACCACAAGATAATCGTAGGTCAAGGCTTCGCCGTTCTTGAGCCGAACTGTGTCCTTGTCCGGCTCGAAGGTCTGGGCGGCATCACGGATCCAGCGGACGCCGACTGGAATTAGTCCTTGTTCAGGGCGCCGCGTGCGCGCCAGCGGATAGACCCCGGCGCCGACCAGCGTGAATGCCGGCTGATAATAATGCTCAGCGGCCGGCTCGATGATGGCGATGTCGATGCCCGGTGCGCGGCGTTTGAGGATGGCCGCAACCGTGATGCCGGCGGTGCCGCCGCCGACGATGAGAACCTGATGATGTGTAGGACCCGGCATGTTTCCCCCTCCGTCTAGTCCGCGCGATAATGCCGCGCTACTCAATACGGCACTCGCTCAACTCGAAGCGCGGCATGCCGCTTATTGATTAAGCCCGTATTCCATTAGGATATACTAATATATCCATCAAGTCGAGGCCCTCCGTCCGGCTCCCGGCAGGCCGGATCAAGGCGTTTGAATCGATCGCAAATAAGCGACGAAGGCGCGCGCGTCCTGCCGCGTGAAACGAAACGTCGGCATATCGGGATGACCAGACGTCAGACCTTCGCGCAGCCGCGTCATGAAAGCGTCGAGATCGACGCGGCGATCGAGGCTGCGAAACGGCGGCGCGCCGATGTGGGGACTTTGATCCGTACGTCCGACCGCGTGGCAGGGCGCGCACATCCGCTCGGCTAGCGCCCGACCCTGGCGTTGCAACGGCGCAAGCTCGTCGGCGCGACCGCGACACATCGAGCTTGCCATGAGCAGGACGAGGAAGAAAACCCGCAGTACCGCTGCCGGACGCATTCGAGGCCTTTCATCGGTTGTAAAACTGTTGTCAGATGTCCGTTAACAGTCAAGGGTCGATGGCGGGACCGTCAAGAACCGTGGCGCGGCAATAATGGCCCGGCCACTTGATCCAGTATGAGACGGGAGCCGGCGCCTTTACCTCGTGCCACGGCAATTTTTTACGCTCGGCTAGGCTTGGTTGACGGTCCTGCTTGCCGCGCCAATGGACGAATCTGTTACCGCATCGAAAAAAGGTCGCCTTCCCTTGTTGCCGTTATTCAATCATGCCGCTGCGGAACCGAAACACGATGGGCGGCAATCTTCAGGCAACTGGCTTTTGCAGGCCGGCCAGTACCAGCATGCTGCTCGGTTTCTCAGCTATTGTTTTTGGTGTGGGTCGGCGCGATCTATTTCAGCTATTCGGAATGGGTGCAGCGTTCGTCAGATGACGCGCCTTGCCCTCGAAAAGATCGGAGTTCGCCTCATACACGAGGCGGAAAACGGCCAGGAGGCGCTGACAAAGGCGCTGGCTCAGCGCTCGATCTCATCATTTCGGATTTCAACATGCCGGAAATGGACGGCATCGGGCTGTTGCGCGCGGTACGTGGCCATCAGGCCATTCGCAAAACGCCGTTTATCCTGATCACCGGCCCCGGCGACCGCGAGCTCGTCGTCAAAGCAGCGCAAGCCGGTGTCAACAACTATGTCGTCAAGCCATTCGA
>JASHOX010000139.1 GCA_030038415.1 Xanthobacteraceae bacterium | reverse complement strand
GCAAAATGTTGATCCACTTGTGGCCGTGCTTGGGCATCGGCGCCGAATAGCCGGGCCAGTCGTTGCCGACATATTCGTCCATCGCCGCGAGCGTGCACAGATTGCAGTTGGTGCACTCAGCGACGTCGATGATGAGGTTCCATTTTTTCATAGGACTATTTCGCCGGCACCAGCTGCGCCTCCTTGAGCGTGCGCTTCATTTCCTTGTCCTGTTCCATTGCCGCGAACGCGGCCGATATATGCTCGATGCGGCGATCCCACAGCTCGATCTGGACCAGCGAATTGGCGCCGGCGAGCGAATGCGTGCTCTTGGTCTGCGTCCGTTCTGGCGTCAACAGGTTGAGACAGCCGCCGCGATCGACGGATTTCCCCGGCTCGCCCATCGGATCGTAGATCGCCGACGACTCGTAGCCGTGCGCCACGCCGCGCGGCAGCCGCTGCGTTGGCAGCGCGGCACAAATTACCGCGCCGCGATCGTTGAACACCTTGACCAGGTCGTGTTTCTCGATGCCGCGCGCCTTGGCGTCGTCGGCGTTCATGCGCACGATCCAGTAATAATAGCCGTCGACCTTGACGCGATGATCCTCGATGTTGAGAAGAAACGAATCTTTGCCGTCGCCCTGGGTGTGGAACGAATATTTCGAGTGCGGCGTGAGAAGCTGCAGCGGGTAGCGCTGGAACAATTCTCCGGAATGCGCGCCCTCCCATGACGGCTCGTATTTGACGATCGGCGGTCGCTCCGGATCGTTGAAGCGCAGAAGCGAGTTGCATTCGAATTCGAGCTTGCCCGACTGAGTCTGCAAACCGCGCAGATACTCTTCGGTGTAATCCGACGGCAGCGGCTGCGCCTCCGGCACGTCCTTCTTGCGGTTCTCGTAGAACCAGCGGAATGACACCGGCGCGCGCAGCTTTTCCTTCTCGGCCGGCACGACGAAATAGCCGCGCTTGAGGAATTTCTTCCACGAGATGTATTGCGGCAGGTCAGAGGCGAGAAACACCCGCTTGACCCAGTCGATCTCGTTGACGCCCTCGGAGAAGTAATTGGCAAGGCCGAGCGGCTTGCACAGCTCGTTGAAAATCCAGAAGTCGGATTTGGATTCGCCGAGCGGCTTGATCGCCGGCGCCTGGAACACGATGACGCGGTGATTGAGCTGCTGCTGGCCGTGATGGCCGTAGCCGCCAAGCCCGGCCCACTCCGAAATATCGATGCGCTCGAAATTGGTGCAGGCCGGCAGGATCACGTCGGCGAACTGCGCCTCGCCCTCGAACCAGATCGACTGGTTGACGACGAATTCGAGATTCGGCGACTGATACATTTTCACCCAGCGATTGGTGTTGTTCATCGTCGAGAGGATCGAGCCGCCGTATTTGTAGAGCATGTGTACCGGCGAGTGCCCGGGCGCCGGATAAGCGAAGCGCGCGAACTGATGCTCGATCGATTTGCCGACCCATGGATAGCCTTCGGCCTTGCCGTCAACGATCGCTTCGGGGACGAAAATACGCGGGATGCGCTGGCCGTTCGAGTTCATGGTCGGCAATTGCGGCATGCGCTGATAGAGCTCGACCGGCATCGCCGTGTTTTCGAGATCGCCGGACATGCCGCCGTCGGCATAGCCGGGGAAGTAGAAATTGAAATCGAGCGGCGTGCCCCATTGCAGATTGCCCATATTGATGCCCGGCTTGCCGAGCCCCTGCATCGCGACGAGGCACACCATGACGCGCGCCCAGGGAATACCGGTCTGGTTGCGGCAGGCGCCGCCGTGACCGTTGCCCCAGCCGCCGGGCGCGAGATAGACGCGCTTGCGCCCCCATTCGCGCGCCAGCGCGCGTACGTCCTTCGCCGGCACGCCGGTTTCCTTTTCCTGCCATTCGGGCGTTTTTGGAATGCCGTCGTCTTGCCCGAGCAGATAGGCCCTCCATTTGTCGAAGCCGACCGTATGGGTCTCAACATATTGCTTGTCGTAGAGCCCTTCTTTGATCCAGACATAGGCGATCGCCATCGCCATCGCGACCGACGTGGTCGGCTTCGGCGCGAGCCATTTGCCGGGCAAAAACTGCGCCGAGGCGTTGTAGTACGGATCGACGTGGACGACCTTGATGCCGAGTTTCGGCTCTTTCAGCCATTGCCGGCGCGTGGTGCCTTCCTGCGCGCCGTAGGACCCTGATGTCGATTCCGGATCGGCCGCCCAAAACACGACCATGTCGCAGTTCTGCAAACAGTCCTCGACCGTGCCGTAGGTTTCCGACTGGCCGACGCGCAGCGTATAGCCCCAGTGATGCACCGCGCCCCAGTACCAGCCCTCCCAGGAATCCGGATTATGGTGGATGCGCGTCATGCCGACGGCGTTCGCAAAGCGGAACAGCGCCGACAGGTAGTAGCCGACATTGCCCCAGGTGTGATGCGAACCGTGCGAGAAGGTGATCGCGCCGGGACCGTATTCGCGCTTCTGCCGCTTGATCTCGTCGGTGACGATCTTGATCGCCTCGTCCCAGGAGATGCGCGCGTAGCCCGACTTGCCGCGATTTTGCGGATTGCGCTCGCCGTCCGGATCGAAGTCGACGCGCTTCATCGGATAAAGCAGGCGGTCGGGCGAATAGACGATCGACTTGGCGTTCTGGCCGTGCGGCGCCAGCGTCGTCTTGCGCGGCGGGGTGAGCTTCTGTCCCTTCGCCTCGATGGTCCACGACGCGCCGTCTTCGTCCTTGAGGTCGATCGGCGTCATCCGCAAAATCTTGCCGTCCTTGACGTCGACGAACACCGGGCCGCCATTGGTCATGTTGCAGTAGCGCGTAACGCCGCGGCGCAGCCTGGTGCCGTACTTCAATCCGACCGACTGGCTCATCATCAGGGTCTGCGCGAACCAATTGGTCAGATAATCCGGCCCCTCGACGGTGAGTACGAAGTCCTTTTGCGCGTTGATCTGGTTGAGCCAGTTGATCGGCGGCGTCAGCAGCGCGGCGCCGATCTTGGCGTTCTTGAACTGAAGCTTGATGTCGGGCGCCGCGTGCAGGCCCGCGGCCGACGTCACGATGCCCTTCTTGAATTCGAACCAGCGGCCGATGCCCTCGTCGCGCGCCACGATCTGGGCGACGAAATCGTGTTCCTGCAGGCGATTGCTGAACTCGGGATGCCGTTGCGCCGCCCGCTTGAGAAGCTGCGCCGCGCCGAACAGGATGATCGGGAATTTGAGCTTGGCCAGCGCCATCGCGCGTCCTCCGCAGACTTCCTCGGCATATCCGAGGCTCGTTTTGGCGATAATTCCCCGGATTTGAGAACTTTCCAAGGGGCTGCCGCGAGCGCGCTATGCGCTCACCGGGGGACTATGTTCTTCATCTCGCCTCGCCGCCCTGCGAGGAATAGCCGCATATTGTCGAGGATGAGCGGCATGATGAACTCCTCGTACTCGACGATATAGCCGCCGACGTGCGGGGTGACGAAGACGTTCGGCAGGTTCCAGAACGGGCTGTCGGGAGGCAGCGGCTCGGTCTGGAACACGTCAAGCGCGGCGCCGGCGATGCGGCGCTCGCGCAAGGCGGCAATCAAGGCCGCCTCGTCGACGGTTTGGCCGCGGCCGGCGCTGATGTAGTAGGCGGACGGTTTCATCGCGGCGAATACCGCGGCATCGATCAGCGTGAAGTTGTAAGGCGCCGCCGGCAGGACATTGATGAGATAATCGGCCCTCCTCGCGGCGTCGTGCAGACGGTCCATCGGCATGATCTCGCCGAAGCCCTTTTCCGCCCGCGGCGTGCGGCTGACACCGATAACGTTCATGCCGAAGGCCTGAAGCAGCTCGCCGATCGCGGCGCCGACGACGCCGGTGCCGATGATCGCCGCCGTCTTGCCATGCAGCGTGCTCCACAGCCGTCGCGCCCAGATGCGATGCTGATGGTCCTCGACCTGGCGCGTGGCGTCGCGGCTCACCGCCATCATCATATAGACGACCTGCTCGCGCATCGGCGGGCCGTGAATGCCGCGGCCGCTGGTGATGAGAACGTCGGGCTTGAGCGCCGGGCAGCGCAGGAAATGATCGACCCCGGTCGCCAGCGATTGAATCCATTGCAGCCGCGGCGCGCCGGTGAGCATGTGATCGCGCAGCTCGATGCCGAACATGATCATCGCGTCGATATCGGAGAGATCGCCGGTCACCTCCGCCGCACCATGGAACAGCGCGAATTGCAACGCGGGAAATTCCGCTCGCAGGCGGTCGCGATACATTTCGGCATGGACGTCGACGATAAGAACTTTGGTCATGAAGGCGGCTCTCCGTCATTGCAAGCGAAGCAATCTAGTTTAGAGATGAAGTGCTGGATTGCTTCGTCGCTACGCTCCTCGCAATGACGGCGTGTCGATCGTTCAAATCTTCAGGCCGAGATAGCTGGCCGCATTGCGCCAGGCGAGGTCGGCGCGCATATCGTCGGCAAGCGGCACGTGATCGAACCATTCGCCGGCTTCCTGCGCCGATTCGAATGGATGATCAGCGGCGAACATCACACGAGCGCGACCGAGCGCGGCAAGCGAGCAGTTCAGCGGTTCGGCCGAACACATGCCCGACGTGGTCACGGCGATGTTGTCCCGGATGTATTGCGACGGCAGCTTCTTGAGCTTGAGGCCTTGAAACGCGGCGCGGCTGTCGAAGCGCCAGAGCAGGAACGGCAGCGTCTCGCCGAGGTGGCCGAGCATCAGCCTGCTGTTCGGGAAACGGTCGAAATGACCGCCGACGACGAGGCGCAAGGCATGCGAGCCGGTCTCGAAGCCCCAGCCCCACATCGGCCGCATCAGCACTTTGTAGCCGGACAGCACCGACGGCTGCGCCACCGGATCGGCCGGATGAATGTAGATCGCGGCGCTAAGCGCATCGGCCCGCTCCCAGAACGGATAGAGCTCGGCGGCATCGAGATATTGGCCATGGGTATGGCCGTTGATCATGGCGCCGCAAAACTTCAGGTCGCGCAGGCAGCGTTCGAGCTCGTCCGCAGCCGCCTTCGGGTCCTGCATCGCCAAGTGCGCGAAGCCGGAATAACGGTCGGGCCGTTTCTCGATTTCACGCGCGAGGAAGTCGTTCGACTCGGCGGCCTTTCGCGTCGCTAGAGCGGCATCGCGTTCGGCTTGCACGCCGGGGCCGGCGATCGAAAGGACGGCGCGCGCTATGCCGGCGCGATCCATGCTTTGCAGGCGCAATTCGCCAAAATCGGTGAGATTGCGAAAGAAGTATTCGGCACGCACCGGCGGCAGCTCGGACATGGTCGGCCGCCAGTAATCGACCAGGCCCGGCGATAGGAAATGCTCCTCCAGCGCAATTTTTTTGACCATGCCTCCCCTCGGACGATTGTGCCTGCGCGGCTCTCTGTACCTTATAACCGATATTCGCTAGAAACCTCGGATCGCACAACAGTGGCTTAAGCTTTTACTGGAGGAGAGCCCGTGACCCAGAAAATACGCGGGGTGACGTTTGAGGAAAACCTCAACAATTCGATGGGGCTTGAGTTCTTCAACCTGTCCCATCGCTTCGGCTATCAGTCGCCCAACTGGCCGTATTTCGAAGACGTCAAGATCGAGCGCATCCATTACATGGCCAAATCGGGCGTGCTGTCGCAGCGCATCACCACCTCGATGCACAACACCACCCATATCGATGCGCCGGCGCATGTGGTGCAGGGCACGCCGTTCATCGACGAGGTGCCGCTGCCGCACTTCTTCGGCTCCGGCATCGTCGTGGCGCTGCCGAAGAAGAAGTGGGAGCAGATCACTTACGACGATCTGGAGAAGGCGGCGGGCAAGATCGTGCGGCCGCGCGACGTGGTCATCATCAATACCGGCTGGCACGAGAAATACGAGGATAGCGAGGATTATTTCTGCTATTCGCCTGGCTTCGTGCCTTCGGCCGGCAAATGGTTCGTCGAGAAGCAGGTCAAAGTCGTCGGCCACGACACCCAAGCCAACGATCACCCGTTGGCGACCGCCATCGGCCCGCAGCGCAACGGCCCCCTACATCCGCATCTCGCCGCCGAATACAAGGAATGGTCCGGCGGCCGCGATTGGAAGGCAGATTTTCCCGAATGGGAGCCGGTGCACCGTATCCTGTTCAAGAACGGCATCCTCGGCATCGAAAATGTCGGCGGCGACATTGACAAGGTCACCGGCCGGCGCTGCACCTTCGCGTTCTTCCCGTGGAACTGGGACCGCGGCGACGGCTGCATCATTCGCCTGGTCGCGATCGTCGATCCGAAGGGTGCCTACCGGGTCGAGAAAGGGGAGAAGTTCGCATGATTGTGCGGAAATTTTCGGAAGCGAAGTCCTACGAAGCGCCGAATCACCGTGGCTATAAGTCGTTTCGGGTGTTCGGCGCGGAGATGGGCGGCTCGCAGACGCTGGTGTTCGGCATTTCACACTTCCTGCCGGGCGGCGGCGCCGGCCCCGACGCCTCGCCGCCGGAGAAGATATATTACGTGCTCGCCGGCGAACTCACGGTTATCGCCGGCGGCAAGGAGACCGTCGCCAAAGCAGGGGACAGCGTCTACATCGGCCCGAACGAAAGCCGCGAAATCGTCAATCGCGGCAACGAGGTCTGCACTATCGCGGTCGCCGTCGCGCCTGTGAAGTGACGCGCTCAGTAGTGAGTACACCATGTCCGAAGACTTCCTGAAAAATCCGCTGTCGCTGTTCGACGTCAAAAGCAAGACGGCGATCGTGACCGGCGCCACAGGCGCCTTCGGCGCAATTGCGGCGAAGACCTTGGCGGCGGCCGGCGCCAACGTCGTCCTCACCGCGAACAATGCGGACGGCTTGAAAAAGATCGCAGCGGAATGCGGCAAGCTCGGCGGCAAGACCGAAACCATCGCCAAGCGCCCGAGCTCGGAGGCCAATTGCGACGCCATCGTCGCCACCGCGGTCGAAAAGTTCGGCAGCCTCGATATCCTGGTCGTGGCGTCGGGCCAGAACAAGGTGGCGAAGATCGTCGATCAGAAGGCCGAGGACTTTCTCGACGTGATGGACGCCAATGTCACACAGTCCTGGCTGATGGCGCGCGCGGCGGCGCGGCAGATGATCAAGCAGGGCCGCGGCGGCAAGATCATCTTGATGTCCTCGGCGCGCGGCCTGCTCGGCCATCCGGCCGGCTACACCGCTTATTGCGCGTCGAAGTCGGCCGTCGACGGCATCACCAAGGCGCTGGGCTGCGAGCTCGGCGCGACCGGCATCACCGTCAACGCGCTCGGTCCGACCGTGTTCCGCTCGCCGCTGACCGAATGGATGTTCGCCGACGACGACCGCGGCAAGACCGTGCGTGCCGGATTCCTCACCCGCGTGCCGAAGGGCCGGCTCGGCGAACCGGAGGATCTCGCCGGCCCGCTCTTGTTCCTTGCCTCTAAGGCGTCCGATTTCTACACCGGACATATCCTCTACGCCGACGGCGGCTATACAGCGGGCTGAAACGATGGCGAAGGAAGTGTCGCAAGCCCGCATCGCCGTCATCGGCGCCGGGCTGATGGGACACGGCATCGCGCAGGTCTTTGCGCTGGCCGGCCACGATGTGACCATCACCGATACGGTGATGAAGAACCTCGACACGGTCACCAAGCGCATTGCCGCCAACTTGCGCGACCTTGGCGATGACCCGCTGGCGATCGCGCGAATTCGGCCCTGCCTCGAACTGGCCGAAGCGGTGCGCGAAGCCGATTACGTCGTCGAGGCCATCGTCGAGGATTTGCCGCTCAAGCAGAAGCTGTTCGCCGAGATCGAACGCCACGCGCCGGCCGAAGCGATCCTGGCCAGCAACACGTCGGTCATTCCGATCACCTCGATCATGGAGGGATTGAAAAACCGCGAGCGCGCGCTCGGCACGCATTGGTGGAATCCGCCGTTCCTGGTGCCGCTCGTCGAAGTGATCGAGACGCAATGGACTAAGCCCGAGGTGGTCACCTGGACGATGGAGCTGCACCGCGACGCCGGCAAGAAGCCGGCCCACGTCAAGAAAGACGTGCCGGGCTTCATCGGCAACCGCCTGCAGCACGCGCTGTGGCGCGAGGCGATCTCGCTGGTCGAAAACGGCATCTGCGACGCGGCGACGGTCGATGCGGTGATCAAGGCATCGTTCGGGCGGCGGCTTGCCGTGCTCGGTCCGTTGGAAAATGCCGACCTCGTCGGCACCGATCTGACGCTCGCCATCCATAATACGGTGCTGCCGGCGATCGACAGCCGGCCGGCCGCGTCACCCTATCTGCAAAAGCTGGTGGCGGACGGCAGGCTCGGCTTCAAGTCCGGCGAAGGCTTTCGCAAATGGAGCGCTGACGAGCAGGCGGCGTTGCGCGCCAAGGTGTTTGCACATCTTAAGGCGTCGCGTGACAGTTAAGGGCATGCGTCGACCATGTGTCGACGGTCTTTGCCGCGACCGCTGATTATTTTGCCGCTTCGAGCGTCTCCGCGCGCACTGCGGGCATGACCTCGCCGACGAAAAGCCCGATCGAGTGCAACGCTTCCTCGCGCGTCATGTCGCCGAAAGCGAATTGGCCGACGACATAATTACATTGCGTCTCGGCAAGCTGGCGATTGAGGAAATCCCTGACCGTCGCCGGCGAGCCGGCGACGCCCTGGCCACGCTGCATAAGCGCGTCGAAATCAGGCGGACGCGGATGACTGAGCGGCTTGCCGCGCCGACTGAATAGATAGGTGAAGCTCTGGTGCCACACCGGATAGGCGCGCCGCGCCAGCGCCAGCGCCTTGGCGTCGGTCTCGGCAACGACGATGAAGCGGCCAAGGCCGAGCTTGGGCAGCGCAGCGCCGGGATGCGGCGGCCGCCACGTCGCGCGATAACGTTCGATCGACGCGCGCGTCATGTCCGGCGGGTCGAGACTGATGACATGGAGATTGCGTTTGGCCGCGCGCTCGGCGCTGTCCGGCGCATGCACGCCGTACCAAATCGGCGGATAAGGTTTTTGCAGCGGCTCCAGCGGCATCGGCACGTCATCGAACGAATAATGTTTGCCGCGGAAGTCGAGCCGCTTCACGGTGAGGCCCTTGAGGATCAGCTCAAGACATTCCGTGTAGGTGTCCTGCGCCGCATCGGGGTCTTCACCGTAGATCGCCAGCTCGATCGGCGAGGCACCGCGCCCGAAACCCATTTCCAAGCGTCCGCCGCTGATCTGATCGAGCATGCAGATTTCCTCGATCAGGCGCAGCGGATGATACAGCGGCAATACGTAAACCATCGGCCCGAACCGCAGCCGCCGCGTGCGTTGCGCCAGCGCGGCGAGAAAGACGTTGGGCGATGGCGCCATGCCGAGCGGCGTGGCGTGATGTTCGGCGAGGTGATAGCCGTAAAAGCCGGCACGATCGTAGACTTCGGCGATCTTGAGCCGGTCCTCGTAATAATCGGCCAGCGACGATCCGGTGCGATCGAGATGGTCGAAGACGCCGAATACGATTTTTTCGTTGTTCATTGAGCCAACTTAGCCCGGATTCGACCAATCCGTCATCCGGCTCAGGGTTGCAGCCGTAATAAATCTATCAGCGCGCGGCAGTCCGGCAGATCGTCAAGCTCCAACGTCATGGCGAGGATCGCATCGGCCTGCTTGCCCAAGGAAGGTTCGGCAAGCTTGCGAAACTTTCTAGCGATGTCGTCGGCGCTGGCGAAGGAATGCTCGCTGCCGCGCGGGGCTTCGCAGGTCTCGGTCTCGACCGAACCGTCGCGGAAATAGACCTCGACGTGCACCTTGTGGCGGTGCGTGGCGCCGAGCGCGGTGATCGCCGGGTCGTGCACCACCTTCACCTTGCGCGCCAGCGCGATGCGCGCCGGATCGACGACGCAGTCCGGCGTGAACTCATCGACGAAGACGTCGCCTTCGATCAGCAGCGTGGCGACGCAGAACGGCAGATTGAGCTGCGCCGCGGTCAGACCTTCGGGCTTATAGGGCCAGCCGGCGTGATCGAGCGTGACCTGCGACGCCTGCACGACGATGCTGTCGACGTCTTCGACCGCGAACGGTCGGCGTTTGCGGATATCGCGAATGGCGTCAAGCGTGGTGTGGTTGCTGCCGACGCAAGAATAGAATTTCAGCGAAATGCGCATGGTCTCGAAGCGCTCGCCGAGGCCAGCGCTCAAGGCCGCGAGATTGAAGCGATCCTGCGAGCGTGAGAACGTCGTGCAGAAACCGCCATAGGGCGCCTCGAACACATCGACGATGCCGGTGAAACCTTGCCGCGCCAACAGCGCCGCATAAAGTCCGCTTTGCGCGGCGCGGCCGGCATGCATGCGCTTGACCATGGCGCCATATTGCGCGGCCATCAGCCCGGACGATTGCGTGCCGGCGATGCCTAAGGCGTGTACCGTGCCGTCGGGGGAAAGTCTCAGCGCCCGCGCCGCGCCGGCGGCCGCCGAGAACACGCCGACAGTCGCGCCGGAATGCCAGCCCTGGCCAATATGCTCCTGGCCCATGCACAAGCCGACGCGCGGGCCGATTTCGTAGCCCGCGACCGCGGCGGTGAGGAGATCGCGGCCGGACAGCCTGGCGTGGCTTTCCGCCACCGCGATCAGCGGCGGCAGCGTCACCGCCCCGACATGCAGGACGGCGGTGCGGTGCACGTCGTCAAGCTCGAAACCCTGAACCTGCGTGCCATTGACCAGGGCGGCATGCGGCGAAGACAGCCGGCAGCTCGTTCCCCAGATCGAGGTCGTGCGCGTCGCATCGAGCGCTTCAAGCACCTCGCGCAGGATGCGGCACCACTCAAGATTGGCGCCGTAGATGGCGCAGCCGAGCGAATCCAAGATCAGAAGTTTTATCCGCGCGCGGACTTCCGCCGGGATCTGCTCATAGGTCAGGCCGGAGACGAATTCGGCGATCGCCCGCGTGTGTATGTTGTTCGCCGGCGCATCCATGCGGGAATTATTGCGCGGCGGATCGCGACTTGACGCTGTCCCACCACGGACAGACGCCGGCCATGACCTCGTAATTGCCTTCCATCACTTGGACCGGCCGGCGATAGCCAGATTCGGCATTTTTCAGCCGCAGCGCGCGGGCCTTGGCTTGATCCTCGGCCGACAGCCAAGCGCGGTCGTGGCCCCACATGCTGGGACCTTCCTTGCGCTCATAGGCCTGCCAGGTCTCGACATCGATCGAACGCGCGCCCCAGCCGTACTCGACCATGAACGCCGACGGCGTCCAACTATAGAACGAGGTGATGAAATCGGATGTGTGCCGGCCGAGCGTGGTGGCGACGCGGCCTGCTTCGCCCAGCGCGATATCGTAGCCCTGCCCGACATCGTCGAAGCTGAATAGCTCCATCATAAGATGATGGATCGCGTTCTTGCCGGTCTGGATGAAGGCGAGGCTGTGATGGCGCGGATTGAGGTGAAGAAAGCGCGCGACGAACGGCTGCGAGTAATAATCTGTCAATCGGAAGCCGAGCGTATCGCGATAGAACGCCATCAGCCGGTCGATCGTTTGTGGCGTATCGACATTGAGCACGACGTGACCAAGGCCGAGCGCGCCGGTGCGAAAGCCCGAGATCGAGCGGCCCGGCCGGAACGGATCCGTTGACGTTTCGGCGCCGTGAAAAATCTCGAGCCGATTGCCGAGTGGATCGTTGAGCACGATCAGATCCGTCACATGCCGCTCATCGGCAAGCGCGCGGGCCCCGCGGGCGATCTTGACGCCGCTGTTGTCCAAATGCGCCGCGAGACCCTCGAGCGCCGCCGCGTCGGCAGCTTCCCAGCCGAAAAAGCTCAAGCCTTCGCCACCATCGGCATCGACGATGAGGCGCTGCTTGCGGTCGTCCATGCGGAAGGCGAGCGTCGAGCGCGATTTATCGATGCGTTGCAGGCCGAGGAGGCCGCAGCCATAGCTTGCCCAGTCGCCCAAATCCTTGGTGCGCACGCCGACATAGCCCAGAGCTTGCGGAGCGGGAGTTTGCAGAGCCATTGCCGAGCCTCGTTGCCGACCTTTTACACCGACGGCAACGGCCGCGCTACGACGCGCGTTCGATCAGAATCGCTGTCTCGGAGTTAAGGCCGGCGGCGCGTCCGCGCTCGAATGCTGTTCGGCTTCGATCGCGGCGTCGTCCAGGAGCCGCTCCAGGCTCTGCAAGGTCAGGCGTTGCTCGCGGGTGCGGGCGCCTCTAGCCCAGCGCCGGCATTGATCTGCCCACTGGCTCAGCTCCTCTGCGGCGGACTTGAACATGGCTGCGCGCCCCTCAAATCGTCAGCGGCGAAGCGAAAGCGGGTCCGAGCAGATGCCTGCCGCGCACTAACGTCGCCCGCGCGGCGCGCGCGTCGAGCGCCGTTTGAAACAGCGCCGGCAAATCGCGCGGCCGGCTCAGCACCGAGCGCAGCATGGCGGCGATATTGGTGGTGCCGTTCGGGCGCATAGCGGCGACGGCGGAGACCGGCAAAGCGCGCTTGGCCGGATCGGTGATGACGCGGATTGCCGCCACCGGCACCTCGTGGGCCAGACCGACGGACGCCACGATGTGCGATTCCATATCGACCGCGATAGCGCCGGTCTTCAAATAGAGCGCGCGCTTCTCGTCGGGGTGTGCGATCGGCGCCGGCACGCCGAGCAGCGCGCCGGACACCGAGTCCGGGATCGTTTGCAGCAATTTCTGCGACCATTGCTGACTGATCGGCATGCGGTCCGAGCCGGAGATGACCGCCGAGCCGACCACGCAGGTGCCCGGTCGCAGATGCGGCGCCAAGCCGCCGGCCACGCCGAAGCTGATAATTCCCGGACAACCGCGCACCAGCGTACGCGCTTCCGCGATCGCCGCCGTGAGTTTGGCCGCCAAGTTGCGGCCGTCCCCGCTGCAAATGACGTGCACCCCGGGTCCGGCGGCGATGCGCGCTTCAAACGCCAATCCGACGACGATAATCACGTTGTCCCCGCTTCTACATTATTCAGCTGTGCCGCGAAGGCGAGCCGTACCCGGCGAGCTCTTCCCTTGCCAATAGACTGCGTGACAGACAGCGGTGCTGTTCCGTCGGATCAGCCCTTGGTCACAACTGGCGGCGGGGCCTTGCCCTTGCCGGTCTGCGCGCAACCGGCAATGCTGAGCAGCGCGAGAATAACGGCCGTTCCAAGTGCGATCTTTTTCATGGGTGCCCCCATTTCTGATGGTACGAAAATATAGGATAGAAACAGGGGGCCTCCCGCACTAGTGCAGAAAAGACACAGTTCACACCCGATTCAGGGCTGCAAACCGGCAAGAACGATAACAATGCGAGAAATCCACTATATGGCCGATAAATGAAGCTATTCGCCCCGCTCGCCGTTATTTTCGGCTTGGCGCTTTTGACCGCTCTGGTTGCCTATTTCGGCGTGGCCTCGGTGCTGCAGGCTGTCGTCAGCTCACGATGGGGAACGGCGCTCGTCGTTATGGCCCGGGCCGTCGCGTTGATCGCGGCAGGTGTCGGCTGGTGGTTCCTGCTCACGCCGTTACGTCGTGGACCCTACATTTTCGCCGGCCTGCGCTTCGTTCGCGAGGCGATCAATTCGCTATTTCCGTTCGTCGGTATGGGTGGCGACATCATCGGAGCACGGCTTCTTGCGCAATTCGGCGTTGCCACCAATGTGGCGATCGCGAGCGTCCTGATCGACATATTTATTCAGGTCTTGTGCCTCCTGGTCTTTGTGGCAGCCGGAATCGGCATTGTGCTCGATCTCGTCGGCACCCACCGGCTCGCCACGATGACCTTTGTCATGCTGGCCATCGCGCTGCCAGCCGTCAGCGGGTTCTTCCTCGCCCTGAATTTTGGCGCTTTTGAACCGTTGGTGCGTCGGCTTGTCGCATTCGGCGAGAGACCCGGCTGGGCGGCGTTCAATCACGTTGCCGATCTCGGCGGCCGGTTACAGCAGATTTGGAAAAACCATCGCGGCCTGTCGGCATCTTTCTTTGTTCATCTCGCCGCGGTCTTTTTCGGGGCCATCGAAGTCTGGATCGCGCTTTCTTTCATGGGCCATTCGGTCAGCGTGGCCCAGGCCGTCGCCATCGAAAGCCTCGGCCAAGGCAGCCGCGCCGCCGCCTTCATGCTGCCCGGCGGGCTCGGCGTTCAGGACAGCGCACTCATCGCCGCGTCCGCCATATTCGGCATTCCGGCGGAGGTTGCGCTGGCCATGGCGCTCATCAAGCGGGTTCCCGACCTGATCCTCGGCGTCCCGGCGTTGGTTGGATGGCAGGCGCTGGAAGGGAAGCGCTTGTTGTCCCACGGCAAATAGCGATGCTCCGAAAACAAACCGTTTATGCAACTCGGCCGGATTTTGCCGTTGGTTAAACGTGCATGGAGCGCAGTTGGGCAATATAGTCCTCGGGTCGACACGATAGATTTGGGTCGACAAGGGCCGGCAGAGGTCAGCGTGTACGCGTTTTTTGCCATTGTCTCCGCTTGGGCGTCGGCCGTTTGCTACGCGGCGGCCGCGTTGGGCTGCGGTTATGCGCTGTTTGCCGCCTGGGCCGCGCGCGGCTTTGCCCGACGGGCGACCCCACCGGCTGGCGATTATCCCCCGGTCACTCTTCTCAAGCCGCTGCACGGGCTGGAGCCGGATCTTTACGCCAATCTGGCTGGATTTTGCGTCCAGGATTACCCAAGCCCGGTGCAGATCGTATTCGGCGTCGACGATCCGGCCGACCCGGCAGTCGGCGTTGTTCGCAGACTTGTCGCCGATTTTCCCGGCCGCGATCTGACATTGGTGATCGATGCGCGGCGCCACGGCGAGAACCATAAAGTCTCGAATTTGATCAACATGGCGCGCCAGGCGCGCCATGAGGTGCTGGTTCTCTCCGACAGCGACATCGTCGTCGCTCCCGATTATCTCAAGCACGTCGCCGCCGCGCTGGCGCAGCCGGGCGTGGGCCTGGTGACGTGCCTCTACCGCGGCGCCGCTGCTGCCGGCTTCTGGTCGCGGCTTTCCGCCGCGGCGATCGACTATCACTTCCTGCCCAACGTGCTGGTCGGGCTCAAGCTTGGCCTTGCCGCTCCCTGCTTCGGCTCGACGATCGCGCTCCGCGCCAAGACGCTCGCCGCGATCGGCGGTTTTGAAGCGGTGACCGACCAGTTGGCCGACGACTATGCGCTCGGCGCGCTGGTGCGAGCCACCGGACAGACCGTGGCGATCCCCAACACCATCGTCGCCCATGTCTGCAGCGAGCAATCCGCGCGCGATCTGATCCGCCATGAATTGCGCTGGGCGCGCACGATCCGCTCGATCGATCCGGCCGGTTTTGCGGGGCTGGCGATAACCCACGCGCTGCCGATCGCGCTCATTGGCCTCGTTCTCGGCGGCATCAATCCGGCCGGCCTTATCGTCGTCGCCGCGCTTGCCTGCCGCCTCCTGCTGCAGAGCGAAATCGATCGCGCGTTGCGTTTGCGCGGCGGTTTGTTTTGGCTCGGGCCGCTGCGCGATGTTCTCTCGTTCGCCATCTTTGTCGGAAGCTTCTTCGGCCGCGGCGTGCAATGGCGCGGCCACCGCTATGGGCTGCGCGCCGGCAACAGGCTTGCATACTACGGCGAGGTCGAAACGTGATGCGGACATTGTTTCTGCAAGCCCCCTCGTTCGACGGCTTCGACGGCGGCGCCGGCTCGCGCTACCAGGCGCGGCGCGAAATCCGCTCGTTCTGGTACCCGACCTGGCTCGCCCAGCCAGCCGCTTTGGTCGAAGGCAGCACGCTCATCGACGCGCCGCCGCATCGGACCAAGCTCGCCGCAGTGACGGCGCAGGCGCGCGATTACGATCTCGTCGTGCTGCACACCTCGGCGCCGTCTTTTGCGTCCGACGTCGCCACCATCAAGGCACTCAAGGAAGCCAACGGCGACCTGAAGATCGGGCTCGTTGGCGCCAAGGTCGCCGTCGACCCGGCCGGCAGCCTGAACGCGTCGCCGCTGATCGATTTCGCGGCGCGCAACGAGTTCGACTTCACCATCAAGGAGATCGCGGACGGACGCTCGTGGAGCGACATTGCCGGGCTGTCCTACCGCAACGCGGCCGGCGTTATCGTGCACAACGACGAGCGCCCGATTTTGGAGAACATGGACCGCCTGCCGTTCGTCACGCCGGTCTATAAGCGCGATCTCGACATCAAAAACTATTTCATCGGCTACCTGAAGCATCCCTATCTGTCGATCTATACCGGGCGCGGCTGCAAATCGCGCTGCACCTTCTGCCTGTGGCCGCAGACGGTCGGCGGCCATCGCTACCGCACCCGTTCGGTCGGCCACGTTATCGAGGAGATCGCCTGGGCGCAGAAGGCGTTCCCCGAAGTGAAGGAGTTCTTTTTCGACGACGATACCTTCACCGACGATTTGCCGCGCGCCGAAGCCATCGCCAAGGAGCTGTCGAAGCTTGGCGTGACCTGGTCGTGCAACGCCAAGGCCAACGTGCCGCGCAAGACGCTGCAGGTGTTGCGCGACAACGGCCTGCGGCTGCTTCTGGTCGGCTACGAATCCGGCAATCAGCAGATCCTGCACAACATAAAAAAAGGCATGCGGATTGACGTCGCCCGCCGCTTCACCAAGGACTGCCACGAATTGGGCATCACCGTTCACGGCACCTTCATCATGGGATTGCCGGGCGAAACCAAGGAAACCATCGAGGAGACCATCCGCTTCGCCACCGAGATCAATCCGCACACCATCCAGGTTTCGCTCGCCGCGCCCTACCCCGGAACGTTCCTGTTCAATCAGGCGCTCAAAAACGGCTGGCTCGATGAAGCCAATGCCGAGCTCGTCAATGACGATGGCGTGCAGATCGCGCCGCTGCGTTATCCGCATCTGACGCATACGGAAATTTTCGACTCGGTCGAGGAATTTTACCGGCGCTTCTATTTCCGCTCCGGCAAGATCGCTTCGATCGTCGGCGAAATGGTCCGCAGCCCGCAGATGATGAAGCGCCGGTTGCGCGAGGGCGTCGAGTTTTTCCATTTCCTGCGCGAGCGCAGCGCGGCGCACTAAATTCACCTCAGATAACCGTGCTGGCGAAACCAGGCGATGGCCTCGGCGATGGCTTCGCCATAGGGCCGCGCTGTGTAGCCGAGCTCGCGTTCGGCCTTGGCCGAGGTGAAAAACATATGATCCTTCGCCAGCTTCAATCCGGTCGTGGTCACGAACGGCTCGCGGCCGGTGAAATGCGCGATCGCCTCGGCGCCATAGGCGATCGGGAAAATGAGCTGCCGCGGCAATCGTAGTTTCGGCGGCGCGCGGCCGATCTGCCGCGCAATTTCGCGCAGCATGTCGCCAAGGAGAACATTCTCTCCGCCGAGGATATAGCGCTCGCCGACGCGCCCCTTATGCAAGGCCGCGACGTGACCGGCGGCGACGTCGTCGACATGAACGAGATTGAGGCCGGTATCGACATAGGCCGGCATGCGCCCCGTCGCCGCCTCGATGATGATGCGCCCAGTCGGCGTCGGGCGAACGTCGCCTGGCCCGATCGGGGTGGACGGATTGACGATGACCGCAGGCAAGTTCTGCTCCGCCACCATGGCCTCGACCAGCCGCTCGGCCATGACCTTGCTGTATTTGTAGGCGCCGACGGCCTTGTCGGCAGGAAGCGGATGGTTTTCGTCGCTCGCTGCGCGATCCGCGAGCGCTGCCAGCGTGGCGACGCTCGACGTATAGACGACACGCGCGACGCCGGCGGCGAGCGCCGCGTTCATCACGATGCGGGTGCCTTCGACATTGGTGCGCACGATGTCGTCCGGATGGCGCGCCCACAGCCGGTAATCCGCGGCGACGTGAAACAGATAACGGATGCCGGTCATGGCGCGGGCGATCGACGCGGCGTCGCGGATGTCGCCCTCGACGATCTCAAGCCGCGGATCGGCGAGATTCGTCCGCGCGCTCGTTAAGCGAACGAGCGCGCGCACTTGTTCGCCGGATTGCAGCAATGATCGCGCCACCGCCGAACCGACAAAGCCGCTCGCGCCGGTGATCAGGATCATCCGCTCGCCCCTTTCTCGCCCATCCATAACCGGTATAGTTTCACGGGTGAACTCCTGCGCGGGGGCATGCAGGGGAAGATCGCGTCAGCGCCGCCAACGGCGCGGCAAACACAGGGAGGAGAACATGGGGAACGTCAAAGTGACGATAGCGGGACTGCTTGCGACCGGCGCGGTGCTGATCGCTATGCCGGCATCCGCCGCCACGCTGAAAGTGCACGTCGATTCCTTCAAGAACGGCGGCACGGTGCCGAACAAATACGCCTTCTGCGCGCCGGCGGCGCAAAACCACACCACCGGCGGCCAAAACATCAATCCAAGCATTTCGTGGTCGAAGGGGCCGAAGGGCACGCAATCTTACGCCATCATTCTCTACGATACCGACTCGCCGGCGGAGCATCGCGAGATGATGAACAAGGAAGGCGTGACGATGACGTCCGACATCAAGCGTCACGACTTCTATCATTGGGTGCTGGTCGACATTCCGGCAAACGTCACCGCGATCAAGGAAGGCGAGGACTCGAACGCGCGCGTCGTCCACGGCAAGCCGGCGGCATCCAAGGTCGGCGTCAAGGGGCTGAACGATTACACCAAGGTCACCGCGTCGAACGACGCCATGAAGGGGCAATATTACGGCTATGACGGCCCCTGCCCGCCTTGGAACGACGATCTCGTGCACCACTATCACTTCACGGTTTATGCGCTCGGCGTGAAGTCGCTTGATCTGCCGAAAGATTTCGACGGCCCGGCGGCGCAGGACGCAATGAATGGCAAGATTCTGGCGCAGGGCGAACAGCTCGGCCTCTATACGCAGAACCCGGCCAAGGGCGCCAAACCGTAAACCAAGCCATAACGCGCGTTGCGAGGAGAAATGAAACTGCCCAGCCGCATGATCGACCTGTCGTCGCCGCTCGAAAACGAGACGGTGTACGACCCGCCGTTCATGCGGCCGAAGATCGAGTACAGGAGCAACGCCGACACGGCGCCGCTCCTTTGCGAATTGTTTCCCGGCCTTCGCCGCGAGGATTTGCCGGACGGCGAAGGCTGGGCCATCGAAAATATCCAGCTGACGACGCATAACGGCACGCATATGGACGCGCCGATCCACTTCCAATCGCATTCGATCGACGGCAAGCCGATGATGACCATCGATCAGGTGCCGCTCGATTGGTTCTTTCGGCCCGGCGTCAAGCTCGACTTCCGCAAAGTGCCGGACGGCCACGTGGTGACGGCGGCGGAGGTCGATGCCGAGCTCAAACGCATCGGTCACGAGCTGCAACCTTTCGACATCGTGCTCGTCAACACCCGCGCCTCCGAATGCATCGGCAGCGACGAGTATCTCACCGCCGGCTGCGGCATGGGCCGCGAAGCCACGCTTTATCTGACTTCGCACGGCGTGCGCGTCACCGGCATCGACGCCTGGGGCTGGGACGCGCCCTTCGTGCACACCCGCAAGCGCTGGCTTAAGACGCACGATCCCTCGATCATCTGGGAAGGCCACAAGGCCGGCCGCGAGATTCCCTATTGCCACATGGAGAAGCTGCAAAATCTCGAGCAGCTTCCCGCTCACGGCTTCATCGTCGCCTGCTTCCCGCACAAGATCAAAGCCGGCTCCGCCGGCTGGACCCGCGCGGTGGCGCTGTTCGATTAGGCCACAGCTCGTCATTGCGAGCGAAGCGAAGCAATCCAGGCGAGCGGCACGTATGCTGGATCGCTTCGTCGCTGCGCTCCTCGCAATGACGACCGCAGTGCCATTGCGGCCGAATATCGCGAGCTTAAATAGGACGTCATGTCACCGGTATCGCTGTTGCTCAACATTCTCTGGATCGTGTTCGGCGGTCTGTGGATGGCGCTCGCCTGGGCGATTGCCGCGGTGATCATGGCCGTCACCATCATCGGCCTGCCCTGGGCCTGGGCGGCGTTCAACATCGCCTCCTATACGCTGTTGCCGTTCGGCCGGAAGGCGGTGTCGCGCGCCGAATATTCCGGGCGGCCGGATATCGGCACCGGACTGTTCGGCTTCGCCGGCAATTTGATCTGGCTCGTTCTCGCCGGCTGGTGGCTGGCGCTGGGTCACATCATCACTGCGATCCTGCTGGCCGTCACCATCGTCGGCATTCCTTTCGCCTGGGCGCATCTCAAACTCGCCGGCATCGCGCTGTGGCCAATCGGCAAGGAGATCGTGCCGACCGACGCCGTGCCGCTCGGGTTTACGAGGCCGCGGGTATAAATCGCTTCCCATCGCCTCCCTCTCTCCGCCTGCGACACTGCACATCATCGCGCAAATTCTTTCCCGTTCCCGCAAGACGGCTTCGCCCGCGGGTGGTCCGATCTCAGCCACGTGAAGCGCCTGCGAGCCAGGCCTCAAAGCGCGAAGCGGGAGCAAATCGTGCAGCGAGGGGTGGTTGGCCTCGCCGTCTCTCCTCGCTTTTCCGCTTCGCCGGCGTCATTGCGAGCCACCGGATCAAGTCCGGTGGCAGGCTCCGCGAAGCAATCCAGTGTTCAATGCCTCCGTCTCTGGATTGCTTCGTCGCTTCGCTCCTCGCAATGACGAAAATGAAAGGATATGGAACGCCGGAAAGACGCTGGGTCCTAACCTCCGCACCTTTTACCGTGCGGCACCGTCCCCTGAACGGGAGGGAACGGCTCGCCTT
>JASHOX010000138.1 GCA_030038415.1 Xanthobacteraceae bacterium | reverse complement strand
CCACCGCTTCGAGATCCCGATCGGTGGCGAGGTCGGCGTGGATGATCCAGTCGACGCCGGCCTCGGCGGCGGCGCGGGTCGAGCCGGCGCCGCGCGAGTGGATGCCGACGCGCAAATTTCGCCGGTGCGCTTCGCCGACCACGGCGGCGATTTCGTCTTTCGCCAGCATCTGCGACTCGCCGGAGCGGCTGTCGGCCATTTTGATGAAATTGACGCCGTGCTTGCCCTGGCGGCGCACCTCGGTGACCATCTCGTCGGCGGTGTTGCACAGCTTGCCGATCGAGTGATCCGGCGTGCCTTCCCAGGACGGCTCGTCGTCCTCGATGCAGCCGTAAGTCACGATCATGCGGCCGGCGACGAACATGCGCGGGCCTTCCATCAGGCCGAGCCTGATGGCGTCGCGCACGCCGACGTCGGTGAACCAGGTGCCGCCGGGCACGGAAATGCTGGTGACGCCGGCGCGCAGGACTTTTTGCGCGCTGCGCGCCGATTTCAGCGTGGAGAATTCCGGCCGCGTGGTGCCCTTGCCTTTGCCCTCGCCCTTGATCAGCGGGTAGCCGTACGACATGTGGCAATGGGCATCGATCAGGCCCGGCATCACCCACTTGCCGGCGGCGTCGATGACGTCGACGGTCTTGCGGTCTTCGAGATGGATGTCGGGAGGCAACGCGCCGACGCTTTTGATCTTGTTGCCCTCGATAACGATGGCATCGTTGCGGCTCGACGGCTTGCCGGAGCCGTCGATCAAGGTGCCATTGCGGATCACCAAAGTCTTTGTGGAGGTGGTTTTTGTGGCGGCACTCACTGCGCTCATGGGGCTCCTCCGGTGAATTCCTTGGCTTTGTCCACACTATACAACGCTGCGCCAAGGACGCGAGTGCACAGCCTCGCATGTCACCTCCCCCTGGAGGGGGGAGGTCGATCACGTTCGCTTTTGAGCGAGCGTGATCGGGAGGGGGTGAACGGCCTAAACGTTGCACGCGGCTTCAGTGCTGCTCACCCCACCCCGTCGCGCCTTCGCTCGCTTTGCGAGCTTCGGCGGACGACCCTCCCCCTGCAGGGGAGGGTACGGGCACACGCTCCCGTTCTCGCGGTGCATCGGCATCCGAGTCATCGTCAAGCCAACGGGTCATCGTCTACGCCACGCTACGCCAAGCCAAGCCAAGAACGGACATGGAGCGCCGGGAGGCGCCAGGGTCGTGGGCCGCGCCACGCGGACGGATGTTGCCACCCGCTCGCGCTTTCGGGCGCGGCGCGCGCCACAGAACAATTCCCTTGCGAGAACGGTCTGCTTCGGGCGCGCTGCGCCTCCCGGCGCTCCACCGCGATCCGCCGCCGCGGCTGTCGACCGCCGCAAGCTTTGCGGACCGCACCCGCTCCGCCGGATCGCCTTCGGCGCCCGGCGTTTTGTAAGCGAGCGGGATGAGGCGCCTAAAGCGCCGCTCGACGGCCTACGTCAAGGGCAAAACCAAATTGGGATTCCGGTTTTTCCAAGTCCTTGACGCACGCCTGTTTTTCCGGCGTGCCGCACCAAAATGACGATAGCCGGCGATGTCCTGCCGCGCCGACCGGCGTTCACTCCGCAATGATTCTTTGGCGGCTCGTGGCGTGCGAATGAGCGCCTGAGAAATTCGCAAAGTGCTTAGGATGCCGCCTCAGAGGCGGCCGAAAGTCCGCTACGGGGATAACAGCGGACATTGTAAACCAGGGGGCAATGTCAGCGCTGACCGATCTGAGACGTCGGGGATCTGGCACTGCTGCACCGCAAATTGACCGTCTAAGCCCGTTTCACCAGTCGCAAAACCTGTAATCCCCCCACAGCGAATCGCTATCTGACAATGATCCCACCGAGTCCACAAAATGAGGGGAAAGCAAACTCATGTTTACGCACAATAGCCTTTTTTCGGCATCATGCGGCGCCAGGGCGATCGCCTTAGCCATCGCGTTACTGATCATGGGCGCCAGCGTCAGTCCAACGCCGGCTGGAACGGACAAACCGGCGCGGCAGTGCCACTCCTTCGGTGAGCATTGCGTGGGCAATCGCATTTGCTGTCCCGGACTTGTTTGCCATCATCACGTTCATGGACAGTCGGTTTGTACGTGATAGGTGGTCCGTGGCCGACACTCCGCAATGATTCTTTGGCGGCGAATTGAGCGCCTAAGAGAATCGCAAACTATCTAGGACGTGGCCTCTGAGGCGGCCGAAAGCTCAACCCATTGGACGCGAGAGCTCGGGTCTGCATTCGCCTCTGCAAACAACCGTCGCCCGACATTGGTTTCGCCGGCACGAGCGGACCCATTGCCAGCATCGCGACCATGTCGGCCGCCGCATGATCGTTTCTACATCCTGAGGCGTTAGGCCTATGTCTTGCAATGAACGCGCGTTGAGCCGCCGCAGTTCATCGTGCTCTTTCAGTATCTGCCAATAACAGGAGATGCAGCGCGCCAGGAGCCTTGTCCAAGACACCACTCGCACGAAAGGCCGTGAGGCATACGTCCACGCGAGCGTGCTCATGCGCGTTGTGCGCGTATCGGGCGGAAGAAGGCTCTAATTTCTGTTGCGAGCTGCTGCGGAGCCTCGAGTGCCGCGAAGTGGCCACCCGAGTGCATCGGTGTCCATCGCGTGATATTGCCATATGTCAACTCCGCGA
>JASHOX010000137.1 GCA_030038415.1 Xanthobacteraceae bacterium | reverse complement strand
GGATTAAACTCCTGTTCCCGACCTCGTGCGGGCCCATGCGATAATTTGTCAATCGGCAGATAGATAGCTTCTATTGACGCGGAACCTGTGATTGAGTCCGGGGGCCGCCGCTCGATCGGCGTCTCATAAGAATGCGCGCAAGCGCAGCGTCTCGGGGAAATCCAAGGAGGACCGCGCGATGAGCTTTCTCGATCGTAGTCACACGATTGCCGGGCCCGGCTTCAACCGATGGATGGTGCCGCCCGCGGCATTGTGCATCCATCTCTGCATCGGCCAGGCCTATGCATTCAGCGTGTTTAATTTGCCGATGACCAAGCTGATCGGCATCACCGCATCCGCGCCGGGCGACTGGACTATCCCCGAACTGGGCTGGATCTTCTCCATCGCCATCTTCGTGCTTGGCACCTCCGCTGCGATCTTCGGCCGCTTCGTCGAGGAAGGCGGACCGCGCAAAGCGATGTTCACCGCCGCGCTGTGTTGGGCCATCGGCTTCCTGATCTCTGCGATCGGCGTGTACGTGCACAACATCTGGGTCATCTACTTCGGCTACGGCCTAGTGGGCGGGTGCGGCCTGGGTATCGGCTACATCTCCCCGGTGTCCACGCTGATCAAATGGTTCCCCGACCGGCCCGGTATGGCGACCGGCATGGCCATTATGGGCTTCGGCGGCGCCGCCTTTATCGCCGCGCCCCTGTCAGTCTGGCTGATGAGCCAATTCTCGACACCGACGCATGTCGGCGTCGCCGAGACATTCCTGGTCCTCGGCGCCGCGTACTTCATCTTCATGATGGTCGGTGCGTTTATCGTGCGCATTCCGGCGCCGGGCTGGAAGCCCGCGGGCTATACGCCGCCGGTACAGGCGGCAAAACTGATTACCCAGAACGACGTCTATGTCTATGACGCGCTGAAGACGCCGCAGTTCTGGTGCATCTGGATCGTGCTGTGCATCAACGTCACCGCGGGCATCGGCGTTCTCGGACAAGCGTCGACTATGGCTCAGGATATGTTCCCGGGTAAGGTCACCGCGGTCGCCGCGGCGGGCTTCGTCGGTTTGATGAGCCTGTTCAACATGGGCGGCCGATTCTTCTGGGCCTCTACGTCGGATTATATCGGCCGCAAGAACACCTACTTCGTGTTCATGGTGCTCGGCTTCTTGATGTACTGCACGATACCCTATACGGGCTCAATCGGCACCGTAGCCGGGTTCGTGTTGGCGTTCCTGGTCATCATCAGCATGTATGGCGGCGGTTTCGCTACCGTGCCGGCCTATCTGAAGGACATGTTCGGCACCCGCTATGTCGGCGCCATCCACGGTCTGCTGATCACAGCCTGGTCGATGGCCGGCATCTTCGGGCCGGTGTTGGTGAACTACATCCGCCAGTACAACATCGACCATGGCGTGCCGAAGACACAGGCCTATAACACCACGATGTATATCATGGCGAGCCTGTTCATCATCGGCTTCATCGCCAATGCGCTCATCAAGGCAGTACACCACCGCTTCCACATGCGTCCCGACCACGAAGCGTTGCAGGGTCAGGTGGCAGTCGACGCGGCTGGCGAACCGGCCGGCGCTTAAATTTAGGGCCTGAGGAGAAACATCATGGCAAACGAAAATCAGACCGGCACGACAACGATGCATCTCGCCCTGGCCTGGTGCTTCGTCGGCATCCCATTGGCGTGGGGCGTGCTGCAAACTCTGCAAAACGCGATGAAGCTATTCCAGTAAAAGCTTTATCGCCAGAAACACAAACGGCGCGGCCGCAAAAGCCGCGCCGTTTTTTTATGATTCTCGCCCGTCAGAATCCATCAAGCCAAGGCGCGTTCGGTCTCGGCGTCGTTATGCGCGTGCTGCATCCGGCGCGTGAGGCGCCGCTGGTGAAAGGTTACGACGTTACGAGCCGTTTCCTTGGTCAGCTTTCTATATCGTTCAAAAGCGCGATCGAGATCGCTTGGCTGCAGGTTGCGTTCGGCGACATGCATCAGGAGCAATTCTCTGGCGGTGGTCCAGGAACAGCCGGCCGCCTTGGCGAGAATGAGGATCATATCCTCGCCTTTATCGAGTAGCGCGCGCTCGACCAGATCGACGGGGAAACCTCCGAGTTTCGACAGCGCGACCGCCGTCCGCGCAAACTCCTGGCTGTGAGCGGGAGCGTGAATGTTCGCTTCGGTGAATGGGCGGACGTTGAAACAACGCGTGGCGTCGCGCATAGCCACGGCATGCCGGCGTGACGCCTCGCGAACTTCCTGCTGCATGGCGGTGGCCACATCGTCGATCATGCTCCGAATTGCGGCCGACGCTTCCGGATCGGCACGTTCCAGCTTGATGCGCACGGCGGCGGAGGCCGTTTCAAGCAGCTTCAGAAAATACTGCCGTGGCAGGTCGCTGCGCCGGGCGAGCGCCAACGTCAATCTGCGATCGCGGCGTGCCCGCGTGGTAAGCTTTTCATAACCGCTCAGCGAGATGTGCGCACCTTTGTTTCGCACTACCTTGTCGACGACACGGCGATCGCCTCGCTCGACAAGAATGTCGGTAACAGCGACATTCAGCTTAAGACGCTGAGCAATCGCTAAAAGATGCTCCTGGCTCTTCATGGTCGCGTTTTCGGCGAGGTCCGCATCACTCAACCGTTGCGAATGCATAAGGACCGGTCCGGCGACTGCGATTTCATCGTCGAAGGCAAGCGCTCGGATGATCCCGTGAGGGCTGGCCTCAATATGCGCCAGCCGCTCGGCGAGCCGCGCCCGCGCTTTGACTTCGATATCGGACGTAAGCTCCAGCAGCACGTCATCGAACAGCGCGAGTTGATCGCTCGAATACCCGCGCGAGCCGGACGCGAACAAGTCGGTGATACGCTCGATAATTCTCAACCGCTGTTTGACGCCCCCCGTTGAAATCGCATCATTCAGTTCGTCGATCAAGGACGACGGAGTTACCGCACAGCCGGGGTTTTGTGGGGATGGGACGGTGTTGCGCATAAGGACCTAGCACAAATGACACGCAATCGCTTTGCGTCCGCTCAGCAAACAGCCACCAAGTGAGCGGTGGAAGCCGAACACACTAGAGGCAAAGTGCAAAAATCTAAGCCTATGCGTGCAGCGCAAAATGTCGAAAATTTTAGGAGAATTCGCGACGCAAGGCCCGTCCCTCACCTTGCATTGCGGGCACCGCAACCGCTCGTAACATTTCTCCGCTGCGGTCCGGCCCGGCATTGATGCGCGCCGGTTGCCGGACCTTGATGCGTTGGTAGCGCCGGAGATTAGGCGACCTTTTCCTTCAAGTGCGGGAACATGGCGTGGAGCGCTTCCTGGTCCATCTCGGTCTTGAACTTGTGGCGGTCCTTGAGCGTAGCGGCCTTTTGCGCGGCAGGACGCGCGTTGATTTCGTCGACCAAGCGCTTCAAATTCTTGAACTTATCCCACGCCCCTTCTCCGATCACGTTCGGCAGCATGCGCGCCCAGCCCCACACGTTCATGTCGACGATGGTGTAGCCGTCGCCCAGCATGTATTTGTGCTTGCCGAGCCGCGCGTCGAGAATGCCGGCGTGGCGTTGTCCTTCGAAGACATAGCGGTTGATCGCATAAGGCAGCTTTTCCGGCGCATAAACGCGGAAATGCACCGCCTGGCCGAAATACGGGCCGACGCCGGAGGAGACGAAGAACATCCAGGACAACAGCTCGCCGCGCGCCTTGTCGGTTTTCGCCGGCAGGAACTTGCCGGTCTTCTCGGCGAGATAAAGCAGGATCGCACTTGAATCGAACACTGTGACGTCGCCGTCGACGATCGCCGGCAATTTCGCGTTCGGATTAATCGCCAGAAATTCCGGCTTGTGCTGCTCGCCCTTGCGGGTGTCGACCGGGATGGCCTCGTGAGGCAGGCCGGTTTCTTCCAGAAACAGCGCGACCTTGGTCGGGTTCGGCGCGCCGCTGTAATAGAACTTCAGCATCGTTTACTCCTTGTGTTTTGTCATTGCGAGCGCAGCGAATCAATCCAGTTGAATCTGGAAAAGCTCGATTGCTTCGTCGCTTTGCTCCTCGCGATGACCGTTAGAACAGCCCGACAATCTTGCCATCGGGTCCGACGTCGATCACGTCGGCGGCTGGAACCTTCGGCAAGCCCGGCATCGTCATGACCTCGCCGCAGATCGCGACCACGAACTCGGCGCCGGCGCTCAGCCGCACTTCGCGCACATTGATGACGTGATCGCTCGGCGCGCCCTTGGCGTCGGGATTGGTCGAGAAGCTGTATTGCGTCTTGGCGACGCAAATCGGGAACTTGCCGTAGCCCATCGATTCAAAATTGGCCAGCTGATCGCGCACCGATTTGTCCGCAGTGACGTCTTTGGCGCGATAGATCTCCCTGGCGATGGTGCGGATCTTCTCGAACAGCGGCATGTCGTCGGGATAGAGATATTTGAGCTTGCTCTTGCCGCTCTCGGCGACTTTGACGACGGCGCTCGCCACATTGGCTGCGCCCTCGCCGCCCATTGCCCAGTGATCCGCCATCAGGGCCTCGACGCCGAGCGCCTTGCACTTTTCCATGACCAGATTGATCTCGGCTTCGCTGTCAGCGGAAAACCGGTTGATCGAGACGATCGGCACGATGCCGAATTTCCGCACGTTCTCGACGTGGCGCTGCAGGTTGCTCATGCCGGCTTCCAGCGCCTTGAGATTCTCGGCCTTGAGATCCTCCTTCTTGACGCCGCCATGCATTTTGAGCGCGCGGATGGTCGCCACCAGTACGATACAGTCCGGCGCAATCCCGGCCTTGCGGCATTTGATGTCCATGAACTTCTCGGCGCCGAGGTCGGCGCCGAAGCCGGCTTCGGTGACGACATAGTCGGCAAGCTTCAGCGCGGTTGTCGTCGCCAGCACCGAATTGCAGCCGTGTGCAATATTGGCGAACGGCCCCCCGTGAATGAAGGCGGGAGTGCCTTCCAGCGTCTGCACCAGGTTCGGCGCCAGCGCTTCCTTGAGCAGCACGGTCATCGCCCCCTGCGCCTTGAGATCACCGGCGCGTACCGGCTTCCTATCGCGCGTATAGGCGACCACGATATTGGCGAGCCTTTTCTTGAGGTCGTCGAGATCACGCGCCAGGCAGAAAATCGCCATGACCTCCGAAGCGACGGTGATGTCGAAGCCGTCCTCGCGCGGGAAGCCGTTGGCGACGCCGCCAAGGGAATTCACGATCGAGCGTAGCGCGCGATCATTCATGTCGAGCACGCGGCGCCACGCCACGCGGCGCGCATCGATGCCAAGCCCGTTGCCCCAATAGATGTGGTTGTCGAGCAGCGCGGCGAGGAGATTGTTCGCTGAAGTGATGGCGTGGAAATCGCCGGTGAAGTGCAAATTGATGTCCTCCATCGGCACGACCTGCGCATAACCGCCGCCGGCGGCGCCGCCCTTGACGCCGAACGACGGGCCGAGCGACGGTTCGCGGATGCACAGCATCGCCTTCTTGCCGATGTGATTGAGCGCGTCGGTCAGGCCCACGGTCGTCGTGGTCTTGCCCTCGCCCGCCGGCGTCGGATTAATCGCGCTGACCAGAATGAGCTTGCCGTTCGGCTTGCCTTGCAGCGATTTGACGAAATCCATCGACACCTTGGCCTTGTAGTGGCCATAGGGTTCGAGATTTTCCGGAGCGATGCCGAGCTTCTCGCGCGCGATGTCGAGGATCGGCCGCTTCTTGGCAACCTGTGAGATTTCAATATCCGACTTCGGCGATTGGTGCTGTGAGGCGGGCATGTCAAAGGTCCATTGATTGAAAGAAAACCTGGCAGGGCTGGAAAGGTCGAACCGTCAGATCATGTGAAGCGGGCTTTGGCGGCGAGGCGCACCGACTTCGCCCATTCACCGGCTTCGATCTTCTTGCCGTCGGCGGGCTGCACGCGGGAGACTTTGAAGCGCCCGTCGGCGCAGACCACGGTGAAGCCGTCGGCTTCGACCGCAACGATTTCGCCGAGCTTGCCGCCGATGCCCTTCGGAGCTTTGGCCGGCATGGGCTTGGCGTCGAAAATCTTCAGCGGCTTGCCGTCGAGCGTGGTCCAGGCTCCGGGCGCGGGATTGCAGCCGCGGATGAGGCGATCGATCTGCTCCCAGGGCTTGCCCCAGTCGATCTTGGCGTTCTCCGCGGTGCAGCGGCCTTCGTAGGTCGCCTTCGATTCGTCTTGCTTAATGCGCGGCGCCTTACCGGCTTTGACGAGGTCAACCGATTCCAGCATGGCCTCGACGCCCATCGGAAACAGCCGGTCGAAATAAACCGTACCGAGCGTGTCGTTCGGACCGATGGGCGTTTTCTTTTGCAACAGCACGTCGCCGGCATCGAGGCCATTGTCGGGCCAGAAGATTGATAAGCCGGTTTCTTTTTCGCCTTTGATGATCGGCCAATTGATGGCGCTGGCGCCGCGGTAGGCCGGCAACAGCGAGGGGTGATATTGGATCGAGCCGTGGGTCGGAATGTTGAGGAATTCTTCCGGCACGAACAGCGTCACGAAGGCCATCACCTGCAGGTCGGGCTTCAGCGCTTTGAATTCCTCCCACACTTCCGGCTTCTTGTAGGAATCGGGCTGATAGACCGGAAGCCTGGCGGCAAGCGCCGCCTCCTTGAGCGGATCGGCCTTCGCTCCCGGCTTTTCCGGCGCGACATAAACGGCAATCACATTTTCGCCGCGCTTGATCAGCGCTTCGAGCACCGCCTTGCCGAACGCCTGCTGGCCGTGAACCACGATACGCATTTTAAAAAACCTCTCGCCAATCCTTCATTGTATGCCGGGAATGCAGGCTCCAGTAACCGCCGGTCATCGGGCGATTACCGGGTCTCCGCTTTCGCGGGGACCGAAGCCGCATTATGCGGCTTCCGCCTTGGCCGGCTTGTCTGGTGCGGTAATAGCGCCCGACACCTTAATCTCAGCGACCTCTTTCTCGGAATAGCCGAGTACCTTGCGCAAAATCTCTTCGGTGTGCTCGCCTAAGAGGGGCGAGCGGCGCACGTCGGCTGGCGAATCCGATAGCTTGATCGGATTGCCGACGGTCAGGTACTTGCCCCGGCCCGGATGATCCACCTCGACGACGGTGCCGGTCGCGCGCAGCGACGGCTCCTCGGCAATCTCCTTCATCGACAGGATCGGCCCGACCGGAATGTCGTGGGCATTGCACTTTTCCATGACCTCGAACTTGGTCATGGTCTTGGTCCATTCCTCGACCGTGTCGAAAATGTGCCGCAGCCGCGGCAGCCGCGCCGGTGGCGTGGCGTAATCCGGATCGGTCTTCCATTCCGGCTTGCCAATCAGATCGCAGATCGCGCCCCACACCGGAGCCTGGGTGATGAAATAGATATAAGCGTCGGGATCGGTCTCCCAGCCTTTGCATTTGAGGATCCAGCCGGGTTGCCCACCGCCGGAATCGTTGCCGGCCCGCGGTGTCGCCGCGCCAAAGGGAATGCCCTCGCCGTACTGGCTGTATTCGGTCAATGGCCCGTGCTTGAGACGCTGCTGATCGCGCAATTTCACGCGCGCGAGATTGAGCACGCCGTCCTGCATGGCCGCCAGCACCTTTTGGCCGCGGCCGGTGCGCGCGCGCTGATAAAGCGCGGCGACGATACCAAGCGCGAGATGCAGACCAGTGCCGCTATCGCCGATCTGCGCACCGGTGACGAGCGGCGGGCCGTCGCGGAAACCGGTCGTCGAGGCAGAACCGCCGGCGCATTGCGCGATGTTCTCATAGACTTTGCAGTCCTCGTAAGGACCGGGGCCGAAGCCCTTGACCGACGCCACGATCATGCGCGGGTTGAGCTTGTGGATATGCTCGAAAGTCAGCCCCATGCGATCGAGCGCGCCCGGCGCGAAATTCTCGACCAGCACATCGCACTCCTTCACCAGCCGATCGAGGATTTCCTTGCCTTTGGGATTCTTGGAATCGATGGTGATCGAACGCTTCGAGCCGTTGAGCATGGTGAAATAGAGGCTGTCCTGCCCCTTCACGTCGCGCAATTGCGTGCGGGTGATGTCGCCGACGCCTGGCCGCTCCACCTTGATGACGTCGGCGCCCATATAGGCAAGGAGCTGCGTGCAGGTCGGCCCCGATTGCACGTGGGTGAAGTCGAGAATTTTGACGCCTTCGAGCGCCCGGCCCACCTGGCCCCATGGCTTGGTCGAAGGGCGCGGTAGGCCGTTGCCGTTGCGTCCTTTCACCGCGGTTTTTTTTGCCGCGAGCTTCACGACTTTGCTGGCCGACTTATTTGCAGCTTTTTTGCCCTTCGCCCTGGCGGCCTTCTTGCGCGTTGCCATCGTTTCTCTCCCTTAACCTGGCTCGATCCCGATGCGGTGCGTCACTTCTTGCCGAGCACGCTTTTCGGATTGAGGTTGCCGATCCGGCCGCTCTCGCTGCCGGCCGCCGGATCGATCACCGCGTTAATCAGTGTCGGCTTGCCAGAATCCATGGCTGCGTTCACCGCCCGCTTGAGCTCGTCCGGCGTCGTCGCGTTGACGCCGACGCCGCCGAACGCCTCGATCATCTTGTCGTAGCGCGAGCCCTTGACGAACACGGTCGTAGCCGGGTCCGGACCGCCGCCGGCGTTGACATCGGTGCCGCGGTAGATGCCGTCATTGTTAAAAATGACGACGCAGACCGGCAGCTTGTAACGGCAGATGGTTTCGATCTCCATTCCGGAGAAGCCGAAAGCAGAGTCGCCTTCGACCGCGAGCACGGGCTTGCCGGTCTCGACGGAGGCCGCAATCGCGTAGCCCATGCCGATGCCCATGACGCCCCAAGTGCCGACATCGAGCCGCTTGCGCGGCCGATACATGTCGATGACGCCGCGCGCGAGATCGAGCGTATTGGCGCCTTCGTTGACGAAAATAGCGTCGGGCCGCTCCTTGACGATGGTGCGGAGCACGCCGAGCGCGCCATGATAGTCCATTGGCACGTTGTTGTTCATCAGCCGCGGTGCCATCTTGGCGACGTTCTCTTCACGCTTTTTGCTGACAGCGCTGGTCCAATCCGCCGGCGCGGTCGGCCACTTGGCGTCGATGCCTTGAAGCAGCGCCGCAACACAGGAGCCGATATCGCCGACCACCGGCGCGACGATCTCGATATTGGAGTCCATTTCCTTGGGCTCGATGTCGATCTGAATGAACATTTTCGAATGCGGCTCGCCCCAGGCTTTGCCTTTGCCGTGCGACAGCAGCCAGTTGAGCCGCGCGCCGATCAGCATGACAACATCGGAGTCTTTCAGCACCGTCGAGCGCGCCGCGCCTGCACATTGCGGATGGGTATCGGGAAGAAGGCCCTTGGCCATGCTCATCGGCAGAAACGGAATGCCAGTTTTTTCGACTAGCGCGCGGATCGCGTCATCGGCCTGTGCATAGGCTGCGCCCTTGCCGAGGATGATCAACGGCCGCTTGGCGCTCTTGAGCACATCGAGCGCGCGCTTGACCGCCTCTGGCGACGGAATCTGCGCCGGCGCAGGGTCGATGACCTTGACCAGAGACTTCCTGCCTTCCTTCGCATCCATCACCTGCCCGAACAGTTTGGCGGGCAGATCGAGATAGACGCCGCCCGGACGTCCCGACACCGCGGCACGGATGGCGCGCGCCAGGCCGATGCCGATGTCGGCCGCATGGAGAACGCGGTAGGCCGCCTTGCACAGCGGCTTGGCGATGGCGAGCTGGTCCATCTCCTCGTAATCGCCTTGCTGCAAGTCGACGATTTCGCGTTCCGACGAACCCGAGATCAGGATCATCGGAAAACAGTTGGTCGTGGCATGGGCGAGCGCGGTGAGGCCGTTGAGAAAGCCTGGCGCCGACACCGTGAGGCAGATGCCGGGCTTCTTGGTGAGGAATCCGGCAATGGCGGCGGCATAGCCGGCATTCTGCTCATGCCGAAAGGAGAGAACGCGGATGCCCTCGGCCTGCGCCATGCGGCCGAAATCCGTGATCGGGATGCCGGGCACGCCGTAGATCGTGTTGATGCCGTTGAGCTTGAACGCATCGATGACAAGGTGAAAACCGTCCGTCAGCTCTTGCGCCGCCGCATCGGCTACGTCTGGCGCATTCGCCTTTACTGCTGCGTCTGCCATGGGAGTTCTCCCTATATTCAGTCCAAATAATCCGCGTATTTCGCCACGTGCTCGGCGAGGCCGAGCGCGTGATCGCGCACCAGCGTCTCTGCGCGCACGGTATCGCGCGCCTCCAACGCCGCAATGATGTGAATATGGTCGCGGATCGAGCGGTCGGCACGATCCTTCTCGCCGATCGTCTTTCGCCGAATCATCCGCATATGGGTGAACAGATTCTCGGCAAGCGTCATCAGCACGCCGTTGCGGGAAAGCCGGATGATGGTCTGATGGAATTCGATGTTCACTTCCGAATATTCGTCGAGATGAGCGCGCACTTCGCCGTTCTCGAAAGTGGCGAACATCTTGCGCAGTGACGCAATTTCCTCTTCGGTGCCATTCTCGGTGATCAGCCGCGCCGCCATGCTTTCCAGCGCAGCCCAGGCCGTGATCAGCTCGATGACCTCGCGCTTGGTCTTGCGCACAACATAGACGCCGCGGCGGGGCACCGAGCGGACAAAGCCCTCGCGCTCGAGTTGCGCCATCGCCTCACGCACCGGCGTGCGGCTGATGCCGAAATCGCTCGCCAAGCTACGCTCGTCGAGCCGGATTTCGCTGCGGCTGCCATAGACGTCCATGCCGACGATGACGGATTTCAGCGCGGCATAGGCCTTGTTCTTGAAGCTGAAGGACGTATCGATCGGCTGTAGCCGCGGCCGCTCGATCATGTCGGCGTCATTAGCCGCAATCTCGCTTTTAGCGACGGAAAAACGATGCACGCTGGACGACATGAAAGACGCTCGCGAACCTCAAAAGGCGCCCTCGACCCTGGCCGAACGCGGTCTTCTGATGAAGGCTTGGGCCGCGTTCTGGGCGCCACCCATAGCGCACTGTAATACATTATGCCAGGGCCGGAATGCCGCATTTATGGGGCATTCCGCAAATAAATCGGGCGCGGGGTTGCTCCCGCGCCCATATTCTCGAGCTGAGGTAAGCGCTCGGTTTTAGCCCTTTGCCATCGTCTTCGATCGCATCGGCTTGAGCACGAACAGCGCCAAGGCCACGACCACAAAATTCATGATCGCGGTCACGACAAAGACCACGTGCCAGCCGCCTGTCGCGCTCTTGATAAGGTTGGCGACCGGCACCAAAAACGCCGAGGCGCCTTTGGCCGTGTAGAGCAGGCTCAAATTCACCGTCGCGAACTTGGTCCCGAACGTGTCCGTACAGGTCGACGGGAACAAGCTGAAAATCTCGCCCCAGGTCAGGAAGATCAGCGCCGCGAACAGCACGAATGCCCACGGTTCGTGACCGAGAGTTCCCAACAGCCAATAGGCAACGCCGCCCAGACCGAAGGCAACCGCCATGGTGTATTCGCGTCCGATATGATCCGAGATCCAACCGAACAGCGGACGAGCGCCACCGTTGCAGATATTGTCGATGACCAGCGCCGCACTGAGCGTCGTAGCGCCGAAGAAGACAATCGAATCGCCGATGTCGAAATCTTTGGCGATGGGCGCGATTTGAGCGGTCGCCATCAGGCCCGACGCCGACACCATGATGAACATGATGTAGAGGACCCAGAACACTGGCGTGCTCAAAGCCTCTACCGGCGAGTAGTTGCGTGTCGTCTGCGTGACTTTCGGCGTGGCGATGCCAGTCATCTCGCCGGGATCCGGCGCCCGCAACAGCCAGGCAAGGACGAAAACGATTCCACCCTGAATGAGGCCGAACCAGAAGAAGGCCGACTCATAACCGCCGGCGGCGATGACCTCGCGAATGGGAACGACGGTAAGCGCCGCGCCAGCGCCGTAACCGGCCGCCGTGAGACCGACCGCGAGACCCCGGCGATCCGGGAACCATTTCACGGCCTGACCGACGCAGGTTGCGTAAATCGCCCCGCCGCCCGTGCCGGCAAGCACCGCGCCGAGATAAAGCATCTCGAGCGAATCAGCGCGAGAATTGACGATCCAGCCGAGGGCAACCGTGATTCCCCCGAATGCAACCACCAGTTTGGGTCCGCGACGCGCACCCAACGTGTCGACAATCCACCCCTCGATTGGCGTCAACCACGTCTCCAGCGCGATAAAGATGCTGAATGCGAGCTGGATCGACGCGATCGACCAGCCGTGTGCCTTGTTGATCGGGTTCACGAAGAGCGTCCAGCCGTATTGCAGGTTGGCGATCAACACCATGCAGATGATGCCGCAGATGAGCTGACTCCAGCGTGTCGCCGGCGTCGCCGTTGCTCCGGATTCGACCATCGTGGTTGTTGCAGCCATGGTTTCCGTCCCTGTTGAGATTTTTGCTTGTGGGGGAAATTTAGAACATCTCATCACAATTTACGAGTGCACGCTGGAACTTTTTCTGTTCCGTGGCCATTCGTCACAGTGAAAACAGGCGCTGACGGAAAAATGAAGCGCCAATTGGCCCCTAGCCAGCAATGTGCGGTGCAACAAATTTCAATTGAACCGATCGCGGCGGTCAGGCGTTCGCTAGGAGCGGGGTTCCGCTTTTTCATTGGAGAGTTGCATGACTGGCTGGGTCCGGCTTCCGTCTTTCGTTGGCCTCGCTTTGATATTCGGCGTGGCCAGCGCCAGTGCGCAGGGCGTGGGGGTCGATGAAGCGGTGACGTCGCGAGGCGCGGTGACCCAAACGATCGGGTTCACCCCCGCACAGAAGAATGCAATTTATAATGCCCTCGTACGGCAGCGGGTGCGGGCTTCCACCGTGCGAATTGAACCGACCGTCGGTGCCTCGGTGCCCCGCTCGGTTCCGCTTGCCGAGCTGCCTGCAGGTCTCGCCGAGGCGACGTTCCTCAAATATGCCATGGTGGCGGACGACGTAGTGGTCATCGATCCAATCACGATGCAGGTTGTCGATGTCATTCACGGCAACACTGGACCATAAACCGCGATGGCGGCCCCGGCCAACCCTCAAGCGACGTCCGCGCAATCCGCGCTGACAGCGACTATTTCCAAAATCGCCGCCCCGGGCGCCGCATCGGCTCCCAGCGAGGCGCCGCCCGAAGCGGCATTCACCATCACCGCGACGCAGCCAAGCAGACCGCCGCGCGCGCTCAAATGCGGCGACACTTTCGTCGTCCTCGACAGCCGCGGCGACATCGGCGGCGCGTCCGGCGGACTATTCCACCAGGATACGCGGCATCTGTCGCGTCTGGAATTGCTGGTCAACGACGGGCCGCCGCTGCTGCTCGGCTCCAACCTGCGCGACGACAACTCGGCCTTCTTCGTCGATCTGACCAATCCCGATCTGATGAACGGTCAGCATATCGTCATGGAAAAGGATCGCGTTCATATTCTGCGCACGATCTTTCTCTGGCGCGACACCGCCTATCAGCGGCTTGGCGTGCGCAATTATGGCGATCAGGCGATCGATCTGCGCCTGTCGATCCACTTCGAAAACGACTTTGCCGATTTGTTCGAGGTGCGCGGGGCGCGCCGCGACCGCCGCGGCACCGCAACCGCAAAAATTCACGGCGATGATCGGGTGCTGCTGATCTATCACGGTCTTGACGGCAAGGTGCGGCGCACCGCGCTCCATTTCGATCCCCCGCCGGACGAGCTTACGACCGGCTCTGCGGCGTACGACCTTCATCTCGCGCCCGGGGAGACCTGTCCGCACTTCATCGCGGTGAGTTGCGATCGGACGGATTCGCTGCCGTTGCCGTTCCTGCGCGGGCTCATTGCGGCGCGCCGCGAAATGCGCGAATCGACGCGCGAGCGGACCTCCGTGCAAACGTCAAATGAACGTTTCAACGCGGTGCTGTGCCGATCGGCCTCCGATCTCGCGATGCTGATGACGGATACGCCCCAAGGCCGCTATCCTTATGCCGGCATCCCCTGGTACTCGACCACATTCGGCCGCGACGGGCTGATCACGGCATTGCAGATGTTGTGGTGGTCGCCGGACGTGGCGCGCGGCGTGTTGCGCCGCTTGGCGGCCTATCAGGCCACCACCACGGATCCGCTCGCCGATGCCGAGCCCGGAAAAATCCTGCACGAAATGCGCCGCGGCGAAATGGCGGCGCTGCGCGAAGTGCCGTTCGGTCTCTATTACGGCAGCGTCGATGCGACGCCGCTGTTCGTCCTGCTCGCCGGGCTTTATCTGGAGCGCACCGGCGACACGCAGACCATCATCGAACTGTGGCCGAATATCGAGGCGGCGCTGGCCTGGATCGACGGGCCCGGCGATCCGGATCGCGACGGCTTCGTCGAATATAAGCGCGCCAGCGAGCAAGGCCTCGCCAATCAGGGCTGGAAAGATTCCCACGACGCCATCTTCCACGCCGACGGGCGCCTGGCCAAGGGCGAGATCGCACTCGTCGAGGTGCAGGGCTACGTCTACGCCGCCAAGCGCCTGGCGGCGCGCTGCGCGCGACGGCTCAAGCAAGAAGCCGCGGCGCGTCGGCTCGACGGCGAAGCAAGCCGCCTCGCCAAACGATTCGAAGCCGCATTCTGGTGCCCGGACCTCGACACTTACGCGCTGGCGCTCGACGGCGCCAAGGAACCGTGCCGGGTGCACACGTCGAACGCGGGCCAAGTGCTGTTCACCGGTATCGCCGCCACCGACCATGCGAAGCGCGTTGCCGAGGAATTATTGCGACCGAGATTCTTCTCGGGCTGGGGCATCCGCACCGTGGCGAAAGACCAAGTGCGCTTTAATCCGATGTCGTACCACAACGGTTCGATTTGGCCGCACGACAATGCGCTGATCGCGCTTGGTCTCGCGCGCTACCAGCGCAAGCCGGCGATCGACAGGATATTCGGCGGCCTGTTTAACGCCGCGACCTATATGGATCAAAGCCGGCTGCCGGAATTGTTCTGCGGCTTCCAACGGCAGCGCGGTCACGGCCCGACGCTTTATCCGGTTGCCTGCTCGCCGCAGGCGTGGGCCAGCGCGACACCTTTTACTCTGCTTGAAGCCTCGCTCGGCCTGGAATTTGATCCGTTCGCCGGCGAAATCCGGCTGCGCAATCCGCGCCTGCCGCAGTTTCTCGACGAAGTGACGCTGCGCGATCTGCAGCTTTCGTCATCGAGCGTCGATCTGCGCGTACGCCGGCACGGTGACACGGTTTCGCTCGATACGACCCGGATCAGCGGCGATATCAGGGTTTCCATCGTCTTTTCATCCTGATCGTAGCCGATGCCGCGAGGGTGCCGCGACAACCCCGCGTTGGGACGGCCGGCGTGGAACCAGTCCGGCCCCCTCGGCTTAGTGGAATGGGTTCCCGGCAAGAGCGCCGGCACTGAGGCATAACTGGGAACCCGGCCGGAATTGCAATCCCGGGACCCGCATGCGCGACAAAAAGCCCCTGAGAATCGTGGCGGCGCTGACAGCCCTGGCGCTGAGCGCATCGTCGCCTTGCGCAATCGACGCGGCCTTCTCCGAAGACGCGCAGCCGCCGGCGGTGGGCAATCAGCCGGCCGGATCGCCGAGAAGCGCGCCGCAGCCGGCCCCGCCGCCCGCCGCGGTCACCATCCTCAACGATCACGAAGTCGAAGGTATCCTCGGCCGCGAAGTGGTCAGTAGCGCCGGCGAAAACATGGGCCGCATTGTCGACGTATTGGTTGACAGGAGCGGACAAGTACGAGCGGCGATCATCGATTTTGGCGGCTTCCTCGGCGTCGGCAGCCGCAAGATCGCGGTGGACTGGAGCGCGCTGCATTTTCCACCGCCGGCAAAACCTGACGCCAAGATCACGCTCGAACTCACGCGCGACCAGGTGAAGGCCGCGCCCGAATATCAGGAGGGGAAACCCATCGTCGTCCTCGGTGCGCTCGGCAAGCTCGAGCCACTGTCCGAATAGCCGCACATGATCTCGCAACGACGCTTGTGCTCGGACCTCGGTCCGGGCGCCATCGTTGACGAACAACATCGCGCCACTTGAATCGACCGTTGGAGACGTATCCTGCCCGTAAATCCGTCACACCGCTTACGCGACCGGCCGGAGCGGCACGGCGCTAGCGACGCTGCAGATACCTCGTCCGCTTCGCGGCCGGAGCGGGGCGGGCCGCCGCTCGCCCCGTCCCGGCGCAGCTTGCGCGGGCTCGATTGGTTCATCTTCTTCGTCGCCGACGTGCAGACCGGATTTGGGCCGTTCGTCTCAGTTTACCTTACCACGCAGCGCTGGACCCAGGTGGATATCGGGCTCGTGCAGTCGGCGGCGGGCTTCGTTTCGCTGATCGGACAAATGCCGGGCGGCGCCTTGGTCGATGCCGCCCAGTCCGAGCGTTTCGTCGCCGGCGTTTCCATTGTGGCGATCTGCGTCAGCGCTTTGAGCTACGCGACGCTGCCGATCTTTCCGGTGGTGTTGGCGGGATCGATTTTGCACGCGCTGGCAAGCTGCGTGCTGGGCCCCGCGATCGCGGCGATCAGCCTCGGCCTCGTCGGTCACGCAGTGATCGGCGAGCGGCTCGGACGCAATGCGCGCTTCGCATCCGTCGGCAACGGCCTGGCGGCCGCCGCCATGGGCGCCTGTGGCTATCTGATTTCCGCGCGCGCTGTGTTCATCGTCACCGTGCTATTGCTGGTGCCGGCGCTGATGGCGCTGCGGGCGATCGCCGAAAACGAGATCGATCCCGAGCGGGCGCATGGCGCGCCGCCGCACCGCAAAGTCGACAGCCGCCCGACTAAGCCGGGCGCGCTGATGCACAATCGGCAGCTCCTGGTTTTCGCCGGCTGCCTGCTGCTGTTTCATCTGGCCAATTCGGCGATGCTGCCGCTGGTGGGCAGCGCGGTGACCATGCGTTCGGCGCACTGGGCGACAGTCATCATCGCAGCCTGCATCGTCGTGCCGCAACTCATCGTCGCGGCGCTGTCGCCCTGGGTCGGCCGGCGCGCGCAGATTTGGGGGCGCCGCCCGTTGTTGCTGATCGGCTTTGCGGCGCTGCCGATCCGTGGGCTCCTATTCGCCCTGGTGAGCAGCCCGTCGCTCCTGCTTGCCGTGCAGATTCTTGACGGAATCACCGCCGCCGTGTTCGCGGTGATGGTGCCGCTGGTGGTGGCCGATCTCACCCGCGGCACCGGCCATTTCAATCTCGGCCAGGGCATTCTCGGCACCGCGACCGGCATCGGTGCGTCGCTCTCGGCAACGCTCGCCGGTTACCTCACCGACCGCTTCGGGGCCTCGGCGGCCTTCGCTTCGCTTGCCGTAATCGCCGCCGCAGGCTTTGCCGTGCTGTGGCTGTTGATGCCGGAGACCAAGCCGGCGGACAACGAAGAATAATGGTAACGTTGCGGAAGGGATTGAGCCCGACTGTCTCTCCGCTTCCGTTCCCGCCTGGACGAAAATCTACAGCGCCGGCGCGTCGTCGGCGACGAGGCGGAGGTGCGGGGAGGCGGCAGCCGACAGGCTGCGATAGACGGCCAGGTAGTCCTGCGCCATGCGGCGCGCAGTGAACCGCTCCTCAAAGCGGCGCCGGATCTTGTCCCGTGACAAATGGCCGAGCCGGTCGACGGCGCCGACGGCGCCATTGATGTCTTCGACCACAAATCCGGTAACGCCGTCATCGATGACTTCAGGTACCGAGCCGCGGTTGAAGGCGATGACCGGCGTGCCGCAGGCCATGGCTTCGATCATGACCAGGCCGAACGGCTCCGGCCAGTCGATCGGAACAAGTAGCACGATCGCGCCGCTTAAGAACTCCGACTTCTCCTTATCGCCGATCTCGCCGATATATTCGATATCTCTCGACGCCATCAGCGGCTTGATTTGCTCGTCGAAGTAATCCTGGTCCACCTTGTCGACCTTGGCTGCGACCTTGAGGGGCACGCCGCAATGCTGCGCAATGCGGACGGCGCGATCAAAGCCCTTTTCCGGCGCGATACGGCCGAGAAAGGCGAAATACGACGGTTTGACAGGTTTCGGGACCAGAAGCTGCGCCGGCAGGCCGTGATAGACCGTGCGCACCCAGTTCGCCTGCGGTAGCGGCCGGCGCTGCGCATTCGAGATCGACACCACGGGCACCGACGAGAAGGTGTCGAAAACCGGCTGATGCTCGGGCAAATCGAGCCGGCCGTGCAGCGTGGTTACGAACGGCGTCGCCTGGCGCGACAGCAGCGAGAACGGATAATAGTCGAGATGGCAGTGCAGGAAGTCGAAGTCGGACGTCGACTGATAGACGCGCTCCAGCATCATCATATGTAACGCGTTAGGGTCGCGCACCGCCCCATCGAGTCGTAAGGCCCGCGGCCAGACGGCCTCCAATCTCGCCGATGTCACCGAGTCACCGCTGGCGAACAGCGTCACGTCGTGGCCGAGCGCGATCAGCTCCTCGGTGAGCCAAGACACCACCCGCTCCGTGCCGCCGTAAAGTTTGGGCGGGATGGCTTCGGTCAACGGCGCAACCTGTGCGATATGCATAGAACAACCCTCGTTGTTTTTAAAATTCCTCACCCGGCGACTAGCGACAACGTTGCAAAAGCGAAATATTTCAAATCATGGAGGGAACTTAATTTTGCAGGATGAATGGAACTTTTTGCGCGCTGCGGCGTGGATATTGAAGCCTCAAATCGGGCTGGGTTATCGCAACGACCACCGTAACGAACGGTCGCTGAAATTGATGTGCGCCGAAGAGAGGTGACGGAACATGACGGGCGGGGCACTCGTTTCATTCACGCCGTCTCCCCCATCCTAGGACTTGCCGGCAAAAGCTTGCGGGGGGATCAACACCTATAACGGCGGAGAGCCAACTCGTATGGCCGAACTTACGCGTTACGCCAGTTCCCCTCTCGGCTTCATCTATCGCTACATCCGGTTGCGGCCGGTGTCGCATGCGGTCATCCTCACCGCCGTTCTTGGCGCGGTCGCCTGTTCGGTGGGCACCCAATATGGCGTCAAGTTTCTGGTCGACACCCTCGCCAGCGGAGCCAATGCCGCGGTATGGACCGCGTTCTGCCTGCTCGGCTCGCTGATCGCCGCCGACAATCTTCTTTGGCGCGTCGCCAGCTGGATCGCCAACTTCGCTTTCGTCGGCGTTACCGGCGATCTGCGGCGCGATCTGTTCCGCCACCTGACCGGGCACTCGCCCGGCTATTTTGCCGACCGGCTGCCTGGTATGCTGACGAGCCGCGTCACCGCGACCTCGAACGCGGTATTCACTGCCGAGAACATGTTCGTCTGGAACGTG
>JASHOX010000136.1 GCA_030038415.1 Xanthobacteraceae bacterium | reverse complement strand
TACGGGCTGCCGACCACCGGGTTGCGGTTCTTCACCGTCTACGGTCCCTGGGGCCGCCCCGACATGGCGATGTTTATCTTTGCCGAGGCGATCGCCGAAGGCCGGCCGATCCGTTTGTTCAATTTCGGCCGCATGCGCCGCGACTTCACTTATGTCGATGACGTCATCGAGGCGGTGGAGCGTCTTATTGACCGCGTGCCGACGAAATCCGACGCGCCGGCGGGCGGCGTGCTCGATCCAGCGAGCAGCACCGCGCCGTGGCGGATCTATAATATCGGCAACAATCGCACCGTCGAAATCTCCCGCGTCGTCGAGCTCTTGGAGCAGGAGCTCGGCCATAAGGCAAAAATCGAGCTCATGCCGATGCAGCCGGGCGACGTCGCGGAAACTTGCGCCGACGTTGATGATCTGATGCGCGAGGTTGGCTTTAGGCCCTCAACGCCCATCGAAATCGGCGTGCGCAATTTCATCGCTTGGTACCGCGACTTCCACCGGCGATGAGCCCCCCGCCGGCGCCGATATGACATTTCGTCTTGCCGTCCGGCCTGGACTATAATGCCGCCATGATCGAATTCTTGCGTAGCCCGCGCCGTGTTCTAATCATCGTGCACGACTTGGTCGTCACGGCGCTGGCGGTGCTGGTCACGCTCTATATTCGCTTCGCCGACGGCCAAAATGGCGGCCTGACGGTGCGCTACCCGTGGCTGGTCGCCATCCTGCCCGGTTACATCGTCTATGCCGGGATCGTCTATTGGTATTTCAACCTGTACATCGGCAAGTGGCGCTTCGCCTCGTTACAGGATTTATCGAACATCGTCCGCGCCGTGACGGTGCTGGCGGTGTCGCTGCTGGTGCTCGACTACATCCTCCTTTATCCGACATTGTTCGGGACCTACTTCTTCGGCAAAGTCACAATCGCCCTCTACTGGCTGTTGCAGATATTTTTTCTTGGCGGTCCCCGGATCTCATACCGCCTCTTTAAGCACTCGCGGGCGCAACGGAAGGTCAAACATTCCAATGCTGTGCCCACGCTTCTGATCGGGCACGCCGCCGAAACCGACGTGCTGATACGCGCCGTTGAGAGCGGTGCCGTCAAGAATGTGCTCCCGGTCGGCATTCTCTCGCCGTCGCCGGCCGATCAGGGTTCCGCAGTCCGCCGCGTCGCGGTGCGCGGCCGCCCCGGCGATCTCGAAAAAACCGTCGCCGCATTGGCGGCGCAAGACATACGGGTTGGCCGGGTGGTCTTGGCGCCAAGCGCATTGGCGCCGGAACTGCATCCGGAAACGATACTGATGCAGGCGCGCCGGCTCGGTCTGGCGACCAGCCGGATGCCCTCGCTCGGGGTCGGCGAGGAGGCGCTACATCTGGCGCCGGTCAATGTCGAGGACTTGTTGCTGCGGCCGAGCGTCAAGATCGATTACGGGCGGCTGGAGAACTTCATCCAAGGCAAAACCGTCGTAGTTACCGGCGGCGGCGGCTCGATCGGAGCCGAAATCTGCGAGCGGGTCGTCAATTTCCGTGCCGGCCGGCTTCTCGTCATCGAAAATTCCGAGCCGGCATTGCACGCGGTGCTCGAACAGCTCGCAGCGAAGTCGAGCACGACGGCGGTCGAGGGACGGATTGCCGATATTCGCGACCGCGACCGGATGTTCCGGCTGATGGCCGAATTCAAGCCGAACCTGGTTTTTCACGCCGCCGCGCTCAAGCACGTGCCGCTGCTCGAGCGCGATTGGGACGAGGGCATCAAGACCAACGTCTTCGGCTCGGTCAATGTCGCCGATGCCGCGGTCAATGCCGGCGCCGACGCCATGGTCATGATCTCGACCGACAAGGCGATCGACCCGGTTTCGATGCTCGGCGCGACCAAGCGGCTTGCCGAAATGTACTGCCAGGCGCTGGACGCGGCGGGCAACGCCGGTCGGCGCAACGGCGGTGCGCCGCCGATGCGTATGATCGCGGTGCGCTTCGGCAACGTGCTCGCCTCCAACGGATCGGTGGTGCCGAAATTCAAGGCGCAGATCGAGGCTGGCGGACCGGTCACCGTGACCCATCCGGACATGGTGCGCTATTTCATGACCATTCGCGAAGCCTGCGACCTGGTCATCACGGCGGCGAGCCATGCGCTCGGTCCGGCGCGCTCCGACACGTCGGTCTATGTGCTCAACATGGGCCAGCCCATCAAAATCGTCGATCTCGCCGAACGCATGATCCGCTTGAGCGGGCTCGAGCCGGGACGCGACGTCGACATCGTGTTCACCGGCATCCGTCCCGGCGAGCGGCTCAACGAAATCCTGTTCGCCGCCGAGGAGGGCAGTTCCGAAATCGGTATCGAGGGCGTCGTTGCCGCCAAGCCGGTCTGTCCGTCGGTCGCGGCGGTGCAAGCCTGGATCGCAAGACTTGAGCGCGATCTCGAGGCCGGCGAACGCGCGGCGATTTATGGCGTGCTGCGCGAGGCAGTGCCGAACTTTGCCGTCGGCGCCCAACCGGCTGCAAAACAATAAATCTAAAGGAAAAACGTTGGGCGCCGCGGCCCGGCGCGGCAGTCCGTCACACGGCGGTATTCAGCGCGCAGCCGTTGCGGAATTGTTGTATCCTTGCCCCTCGGCATGGGGAAGCTCGACGCCGCCTCGACGCGGCACGAGCGTTGCCGACAGGGAGGACAGCATGAGCACCATCGAGTACGGACGTATTGTGCGTTCGATCGTCGTCGCAGGCGCGTTCGGCGCAGCGTTGGCGCTGCAACTCGGCGTAGCGCGGGCGCAGGACAAGACTTACGAGATGAAAATCTCGACGCCGACTATCAACGATACCCCCGACACATTCGCCAGGAATTTTCTGGCCGCCGTCGAGAAGGATTCAGGTGGGCGCATCAAGGGCCAGGTTTATCCGGCGAGCCAGCTTGGCTCGATCCCGCGGCAGATCGAAGGCACCCAGTTCGGCTCCATCCAATGCGAAGTCGTGCCGCCGGAGTTCATGGTCGGAATCGATCCGCGTTTCGAGCTGCTGGCTGCACCGGGCCTCGTCGATTCGCTCGCGCAGGGGCAGAAGGTCGCTCAGGACCCGGCGGTGCGCAAGATGATGCTATCGCTCGGAGCCGATAAGGGCCTGCACGGGGTCGGCTTGTTCATGTCGGAGCCTTCCGACGTCGTCAGCAAGGCTCCGATCCGGAAACTTGCCGACTTCAAAGGCAAGAAAATCCGCATTTTCGCATCGCAGTTCCAGAGCGTCGCCTTTGAGCGATTGGGCATTACGCCGGTGGCAATGTCGCTCGGCGATGTGCTGCCGGCTATTCAGCAGGGCGCTATCGACGGCGCGGTGACCGGGATGGGTCCCATTTCGCACATGCACTTCATCGACGCAGCGAAATACGTGACGATAACTAATCAGCCGTCCATCTTCCTCATCGTTGAGGTCAACAAGAAATGGTACGAGTCGTTGCCGAAAGATCTGCAACAGATTATCGATAAAGATGGCGCCGAGCAGTCGGTCGCCATCGCGCCGACAGCCGCGAGCTTCCGCGCCAAAGCCGAGCAGAGTTATGCGGCAAGCGGCGGCGAGGAAATTAAGCTTTCGCCGGACGAGCAGGCGACTTTCCTCAAGACCTTGGCGAGCGTGGGCCCGGACGTCTCGAAATCCAACCCGCAGCTCACCGAGGGTTATAAGATCGTGACTGAGGCGGCCGCGCGGGCGGCGGCGACGCCGAGCCAGTAAGCAGACACAGCGCTCTCGGGCCGCGGCAGTCGGTCACAGAACGGGAATTTCGCGACTTTGCTCGCGGAATTCCTGTATTCTGACGCTCGGCAGGAAACTATCGCACGCCGCCTCGATGCGGACGTTGCCCGTGCCACCAGGGAGGAATTCGATGATGTTGATCAGGACCTTGCCTGTCGCTCGTTCGATCGCCGCCGTCGGCTCTATCGCGCTGGCCGTGACTTTGGCCTTGGCACTGCCGTCTGGCGCCGCACGGGCCCAAGAGAAAACCTACATCATGAAGATTTCAGCACCGACCATTCACGATGTGCCGGACACGTTCGGCAGCATGTTCGGGACGGCGGTTGAGAAGGACTCCGGCGGACGTATCAAGGCGGAATTCTATCCGGCCAGCCAGCTCGGTGCCATCCCGCGGCAAATCGAAGGGACGCAGTTTGGCTCCATCCAATGTTCGGTTATTCCGCCAGAATTCTTTGTCGGCGTCGATGAGCGCTTCGAGGTAATGGCCGCTCCGGGGCTCGTTGACTCGATGGCGCACGGTCAGAAGGTCGCGGCCGATCCCGCTGTGATCAAGTTGATGCTGTCGCTCGGCGCCAATAAGGGTCTGCATGGCGTCGCAGTAATGATGGCGGAGCCATCCGACGTAATTTCAAAAACCCCGATCCGCCATCTTGCTGATTTCAAGGGCAAGAAACTTCGAACTTTTGCCTCTAAATTCCAAAGCGAGGCATGGACGCGTCTCGGCGTGACGCCGGTCGCTATGTCGCTCGGCGACGTTTTGCCGGCATTTCAGCAGGGCGCAATCGACGGCGCCGTCGCTGGCGTGGGACCGTTCGTCCATTTGCACTTCATTGATGTGTCCAAATACGTAACCATGATCAATCAGCCGGCGATCTTCCTCGTCGCCGAAGTTAATAAGAAGTGGTACGATTCGTTGCCGCCGGATTTGCAACAGATCATCGACAAGGACGCCGCCGAACAATCAATTGCGATTCGTTCCGTTGCCACCGATCTGCGAAAGAAGTCGGAAGCTGCTTGGCTCGCCGCTGGTGGCGAACAGATCAATCTCCCCCCGGATGAGCAGGCCGCGATGATGAAAACGCTTTCCAGCGTCGGCGCGGACGTGTCGAAATCGGACCCGGAGCTTACTGCAGCCTATAAGATCGTGACTGACGCGGCGGCGCGGACGCGGCAGACGGCGAGCCAGTAATCGGACGCCGTGCTTGGCGCGGTTCCGGTCATTTGTGGACGTTGGCGAGGCACTTATGCTTATCAGCGCACATGGAGTCGTCAACCGCATCTGCGTCGGTGCAGCCCTTTTCTCGCTTGGAATGTCGTCCGCCACACTGGCGGCGGACGACAGGCCCTACGTGATGAAGATTGCTCTGGCAACCGTCGACGATCCCTTGCACGAATTCGCCAAGAATTACGCGGCGGCGGTCGAGAGGGATTCGAACGGCCGAATCAAAGTTGAAATCTACCCTTCGAGCCAATTGGGTTCGACGCAGCGGCAGGCCGAGGGTGTGCAATTCGGCGAAATCCAATGCCTGGTTGTTCCGCCGGAATTCCTGACCGGCATCGACGAGCGTTTTGAAGTTCTGGCGGCGCCGGGTCTCGTCAAATCCATGGCCGACGGCCAACGGCTCGCCGCGGATCCCGCAGTGCTCCAATTGATGCTCGGTCTCGGCGCTGACAAGGGCCTGCACGGCGGCGCGCTATTCATGGTGGCGCAATCCGCCATAGTCGCCACAACGCCGATCCGTCGCCTCGCGGATCTCAAAGGCAAGAAGATTCGGGTTTTTGCCTCACAATTTCAAACCGAGGCAATGCAGCGGCTTGGCGCAACGCCGAAGCCAATGACCTTGGGCGACGTGCTGCCGGCGCTACACGATAATGCGATCGATGGCGCCGTCTCCAGCGTCGCCGTCTTCACCACCATGCACTACTGGGATGCCGCAAAATACGTGACTGAAACGGGCCAGCCCGCCATCTTCGGAATCGCCGAGTTCAGCAAGAAATGGTACGATTCACTGCCGTCGGAGCTGCAACAGATTGTCGAGCGGGACGCTGCTTCGCAAGCGGCCGCCATCGATCCGTGGATGATCGATTTCAATGCCAAGGCGCGCAAGGTCTGGACGGACCATGGCGGTGAGCTGATCAGCCTGTCGCTTGGTGATCAATCCGCAATGCTTAACAAGCTGGCGAGCGTCGGCGAAGACGTCTCGAAGGGGAACCCTCGACTCAGCGCTGCCTATCAAATAGTCACGGAGGCAGCACGGCGAATTCACTAGGAAGACGAATCAGCTGCCGAATGAAATTCTCGTTGTTCGGCACTCCGCCATCAACTACCGTCGCTCGCGGACAATACACGGCTGTGGTTCCGCCGCAGCCGGCCGCCAAGCGATAAAAGCGACAGCGCTGGAAATGATGCCTGAGCTGCTGGGTTCTCAAGCAGAAACGGGCATCTGAGAGGGGAGAGAGTGAAATGCCTTTGCGAAAGGGACAAGAGTGATCGACGGCGTAGTCAAAGGCGTTCGGTGGCTTCTTGCGTTGACCCGCGCCGCCGCGGCGATATTCCTGATCGCCAGCGTGGCGATCAATTTCGCCAATATCATCGGCCGCTACTTCTTCAGTATCTCGATTCCATGGGCCGAGGAGATCATGCTCTTCCTCATGGTGGGCTGCGTGTTCACCGGCTGCTGCGCCGTCGCCTGGGAGGGACGGCAAATTCGGATGGACGTCGTCGTCAACATGCTGCCGCCGAAACTGCGCGAGCTCGCCAACGTGCTTTCCGAGCTGGTGTTGATCGCGACGGCGATCGCGGTGACCGTGTTCGCCTGGCCGGTGATCACCGAGCTCGCGGCATTCGACGAACGCAGTCAGGCGGCGAATTTCCCGCTGGTCATTCCGCAGTCTATGGTGCCGATCGGCTACACCTTGATGGGGCTGTTGGTCGCGATCCGACTCGTCGTGCGCTGGCGGCGCGGTGCCGGCACTGCCGACACTTCGCATTGAGAGGCTGCGGCGATGGGCTATCTCGTCTTCTTCGGCGTGCCCGTGCTGGGGCTCATCCTCGGCATTCCGATCTTCCTCATCCTGCTCGTGACCTCCATCGTCGCGGTGCTGACCGTCTCCCGCGATATTCCGACCGATGCTATCCAGACCTATATGTTCGGCAGCCTGGATAATTTTCCGCTGCTGGCCGTGCCGTTCTTCGTGCTGGCCGGCGAGATCATGGCGCAGGGCGGCATCGCGCGGCGCATCATCAACATGGTCATGGCGATTGTCGGTGGCATCCGCGGTTCGCTGGCGGTCACCACCGTCGCGGCTTCCGAGCTGTTCGGCGCGATGTCGCACACGGCGGTTGGCACCGTCGTCGCCATGGGTCGGATGATCTATCCGTCGTTGAAGGAGGGCGGTTACAACGAACGCTTCTCCGTCGGCCTAATCGCCTCGTCCGGCGCGATTGCCGTCGTCATCCCGCCCTCGATCGCCATGATTCTCTACGCCGTCTCGGCGGAACAGTCCGCAGTGCAATTGTTTACCGCGGGCATCCTGCCGAGCATTCTCATCGGCATCATCGACGCCGCTTTTGTCATGACCTATGCGCGGCTGAAGGGCGTCCCGCTCGGCGTCAAGGCGCACTGGGACACGATCTGGAAGACCAGCAAGGAAGCGAGCTGGTCTATCGGCTCGCTGGTCGTGATCTTCGGCGGCATCTATGGCGGCGTGTTCACGCCAACCGAGGCCGCCGGCGTTGCCGTCGTCTATTCACTGTTCGTCACCATGGTCATCTACCGCGAAGTCGACCTGCGCCGCTGCTGGCAGATCCTGATGAGCTCCGCCTTTCTCATTTCCCAGATTCTGCTCATCGTCACCTCGGCCGGCATCTATTCCTGGCTGCTCACGACCAGCGGCATCCCGCAGCAGATCGTCGCCTCGATCGATGCGCTGCACATGTCGAAGTGGGAGCTGCTTCTAATCCTTAATATCGGCTTGTTGATCGCCGGAAGCTTCCTTGAGCCGCCGGCTGCGATCCTGATCCTTACCCCGCTGTTATTGCCGATCGTGCGTGAGGCCGGCGTCAACCCCATTCACTTCGGCATCATTGTCGCCGTCAATCTCAGCCTCGGCATGTACACGCCGCCGTTCGGCTTGAACCTGTTTTCCTCGCAGGCGATCTTCAACGCGCCGTTGAGCCGGATTTATCTCGGCGTGTTGCCGTTCCTGGTGCTCAATTTCGCAGCCTTGTTGATCATAACCTATATTCCCGAAATCTCGATGGTGCTGCTGCGTCATTGATATTTCCGTTGCCTCCCGGCAAAGCTCGGTTCACGATCTCTCCGAGGAAAGCGATTGCTCATGTCCAAGGCGGTGCTTGGCATCATCGGCGGCTCCGGCATTTACGATCTTCCCGGCCTGGAAAAAGTCCGATCGAAAACCGTCAAGAGCCCGTGGGGCACGCCCTCAGGGCCACTGCGCATTGGCGAGATCGCCGGCCTGCCGGTGGTGTTTCTGTCGCGGCACAGTCCGGGCCATCGGCTGTCGCCGTCCGACATCAACTATCGCGCCAATATTGATGTACTCAAACGCGCCGGCGTCACCGATCTCGTCTCGTTGTCGGCCTGCGGCTCGTTCAAGGAGGAATTGCCGCCCGGCACCTTCGTCCTGGTCGACCAGTTCGTCGACCGCACTTACAAGCGCGAGAGTTCGTTCTTCGGCAAAGGTTGCGTCGCGCACGTGTCGATGGCGCATCCGGTGTCGCCGCGGTTGCGCATCCACCTCGCGGAAGCGGCGATGACCGAGGGCATCGCCGTGGTACGCGACGGCACCTATGTCTGCATCGAGGGGCCGCAATTCTCTACACTGGCCGAGAGTCTGACCTACAAGAATCTCGGCTACGCGGTGATCGGCATGACCAATATGCCGGAAGCCAAGCTCGCGCGCGAAGCCGAGCTCTGCTATGCGACCGTCGCCATGGTGACGGACTTCGATTGCTGGCATCCCGATCATGACGCCGTCACCGTGCAGGACATCATCAAGGTGCTGACCGCGAATGCCGAAAAGGCGGCGCGCCTGGTGGCGCGTTTGGCCAAGGATTTTGCGCGACAGCACGAGCCTTGCCCGATCGGCTCCGATCGCGCGCTCGACAACGCGCTCATCACCGCGCCTAATGCGCGCGACCCGAGGCTTGTCAAAAAGCTGGATGCGGTCGCCGGGCGCGTGCTGCGCAAAAAGTAGGTCAAACGCTGGCGCCGCCACGATCGGCATTTCCGCTTAAGGAGTTGTCGGGAATCGCGTAGAGAATCTTAACCGGCATGCGGCACACTGGCGCCCTCGCGAAGGACGCCCCCAGCTAAAATCCGTCACGAGCATAACCTTGGCTCAACCCATCATCCCTCTGATCATGTGCGGCGGCGCCGGCACGCGGCTGTGGCCGGCGTCGCGTGAAGGTCGGCCGAAGCAATTCCTGCCGTTGTTCGGCCCGCATTCGACGTTTCAGGAGACCGTTCGGCGGGTTTCCGATCCGGCGTTATTCGGCCGGCCGATCGTGGTCACCAACAACCAATATCGCTTTGTGGTCGCCGAACAGCTCGCCGCGATCGGCGTCGAGGCCGATATCATGCTGGAGCCGATGCGGCGCGATTCCGGGCCGGCGATCGCGGCCGGTGCGGCGTTTGCGATCAAGCGCGGTGGCGATCCATTGATCGTGGCGCTTGCCGCCGATCACGTCGTCACCGATCCGACGGCCTTCGCCAAAGTCTGCGGCTTGGCTGCGGCTGCGGCGGCCGCCGACCGCATCGTGACGTTCGGCGTGCGGCCGACGCGGCCGGCGACCGAATACGGCTATATCCGCGCCGGCGCCGCGATCGGCAGCGGCATTTTCGCCATCGCGCAATTCGTCGAGAAGCCCGACGCCAAGACCGCGGAGCGCTACGTCAAGGAAGGCTATTTGTGGAACTCCGGCAATTTCATGTTTCGCGCGGGCCTCCTACTTGACGAATACAATGGCCTCGAGCCGGACAGCATCGCTGCGGTGACGGCCGCGGTGCAAAACGCCGGCAGTGATCTCGGCTTCGTCACGCTCGATACGCCGTCATTTGCCCGCGCCACGGCAAAGTCGATCGACTATGCGGTGATGGAGCGCACCAAGCGCGCCGCCGTAATGCCGGTCTCCTACGGTTGGTCGGATGTCGGCTCGTGGCAGGCGGTGTGGGAGCTGTCCGAACGCGACAGCCTCGGCAACAGCGGGCACGGTCCCGGCTCGATCGTCTTTGTCGATTCGCGCGGCTCCTACGTCACGAGCGACAAGCAGCTCGTCGCGCTGTTCGGCGTCGAGAATCTGGTCGTCGTCACGACCGACGACGCGGTGCTGGTGGCCAAGCGCGAAGATGGCGACGGCCTGCGGCGCCTGGTGCGGAAGCTCAAGGAGGTGGCGCCAGCGGTCACCGAGGAGCATCTGAAGGTGCACCGGCCGTGGGGGTCGTATCACTCGATCGATCAGGGGCCGCGCTTTCAGGTCAAGCGCATCGTGGTGAAGCCGGGCGGCCGATTGTCACTGCAGCTGCATCATCACCGCGCCGAGCATTGGGTCGTGGTGCGCGGCACCGCGCGCGTCACTATCGGCGACGAGACCAAGATGCTGCACGAAAACGAATCGACCTATATTCCAAGTGGCGCCAAGCATCGTTTGGAAAATCCCGGCAAAATCGACCTCGAATTGATCGAGGTGCAGACCGGCAGCTATCTCGGCGAGGACGACATCGTGCGCATCGAAGACGATTATCGCCGCTCGTGATTCCATTGTGCTGGGCAAAAGTGCGGCGGACCTTGCAAGCCGGATCGCAGGCGTCGCAGGTGATTTTCCCGTAAGCCATTGACAAGACTAGTAAAACGCGCTCCTCCCGGTGCCCGTAAGCCTCTGAATCAATTCGTGTATGGATTTTCCCGGATGTCCGGTCGCCAGTTGGCATGGGGCGTGCTACGGAAAATCGTGGGGTCGGCTCCGGGTAGCGAGGGGGCTCATGAGTGATACTGAGCGACTAGGCGCGGATACGTTGCGTATCGGCGTTGTTGGCGTAGGCGTGATGGGAAGTAACCATGCCCGCGTCTTGTCCGAATTGCCGGGAGTAAAGCTGATCGGCGTTGCCGATCCCGACCGCAAGCGTCGCGAGATGGTCGCCCGCAATCTCGGTTGCGCCGCCTTCGACGATACCGACGCAATGCTGCACCACGGCGTCGACGCCGTGACCATCGCAGCGCCTACGCATCTGCATCGCGACATTGCGATCGCCTGCGCCGCGCGCGGCATCCATGTCATGGTGGAGAAGCCGATCGCCCCGACCGTCGAGGAGAGTCGCGCCATTGTCGCCGCGGCGCGCCACGCTGGCGTCACGCTGATGGTCGGCCATGTCGAGCGCTTCAATCCGGCGGTGCAGTCGATCAAGCGCGCGATCCAGGATCAGGATATTCTCTCGATCGCCATTACCCGGGTCGGTCCGTTCCCGCCGCGGATGTCCAATGTCGGCGTTGTCATCGATCTGGCCGTGCACGACATTGATCTGATCCGCTGGTTCACCGACTCGGAGATCGTCGAGATCCAGCCGCAAACATCGAGCGCAATCGCCGAACGCGAAGATATCGCGCTGCTGCAGTTCCGCACCGCCTCGGGCGTATTGGCGCACATCAACACCAACTGGCTCACCCCGTTCAAGGCGCGCACCATCCATATCGCCACGCGCGACAAATATCTCATCGGCGATCTGTTGACGCTGCAAGTCACCGAATGCTTCGGCTTCCAGCCCGACGGCAGCTATTCGATGCGGCATCTGTCGGTCGGCTATGCGGAGCCGCTGCGTTCGGAGCTTGTCGCCTTCGTCAACGCCATCCGTACCGGCCAATCGCCCGCCGTCACCGGCGACGAAGCCGTCGCCAGCCTCGAAATCGCCATCCGCTGCCTCGACACGCGCTCCGCGCCGTCCGCCGTGCCGCAGCGCAAAGGCCCGCGGCGCGTCGTCGGCTAGCCATTCTGCATTGACCTAACTCAAGGGCAAACTAACACCCATCATGAATCAACACGCGCGCCTTGCCGAAAAGCCGCTTCCGTTCATCGACGTCGCCGCACAGCGCCGCCGCCTTGGCGGCACGATCGACGATGCGGTGGCGCGCGTTCTGGCGCACTGCCAATTCATTCAGGGTCCCGAAGTCCGTGCGCTCGAAGCCGAACTCGCCGCGTTCTGCGGCGCGCGGCACGCGATTGCCTGTGCGAGCGGCACCGATGCCCTTCTCCTCGTGCTGATGGCGTGGCAGATCGGACCGGGCGACGCCGTGATCTGTCCGGCATTTACGTTCTGCGCGACCGCCGAAGTGGTGGCGCTGCTCGGCGCCACGCCGGTGATGGCGGACGTGTCGCCGGAGACATTCAACCTCGATCCGCGAAGCTGCGAACGCGCGGTTGCAACGGCGAAGCGACTTGGCCTGGAGCCGCGCGCGATCATCCCGGTGGACCTGTTTGGGCTGCCAGCCGATCACGACGCCATCAACGCCATTGCCGCTGCGCACGGTCTCCTCGTGCTCGACGACGCGGCGCAAGCCTTCGGCACCACCTATAAGGGCCGCAAGCTCGGCGCGCTTACCAGCGCGACGGCGACGAGCTTCTTTCCGGCCAAGCCGCTCGGGTGCTATGGCGACGGCGGTGCCGTCTTTACCGACGACGATGAAGTCGCGGCGCGGATCAAAAGCCTGCGCGTCCACGGCGAGGGCGTCGATAAATACGACACCGTGCGCATCGGCATCACCGGGAGGCTCGATACCATTCAGGCCGCGATCCTCATCGAGAAGCTGAAAATCTTTCCGGAAGAGATCGTCGCCCGCAACGCCGCAGCGGCGCGCTATTCGGCGGCGCTTGCAGATGTCGCGATCGTGCCGCGCGCTGGCCATCAAGCGACCTCGGTCTGGGCGCAATACACGCTTCGCCTCAAGCCGGGTCGTCGCGATGGTCTTGCCGCCGTGCTCAAAGCCCAGGGCATTCCGACGGCGATCTACTACGCCAAACCGCTGCACCGTCAGGCGGCCTATCGCGGCTTCCCGGTCGTCGACGGCGGCCTGCCGGCGAGCGAACAGCTTGCCGACGAAGTCATCAGCCTGCCGATGCATGCCTATCTCGATCCGCCGGTGCAGGACCGCATCATCGAGGCGGTGCGCCGGGCGCTGGCGGGTTAGAGTTCGTTCCGCTCATTGCCGCGAAAGCGGGAATCCAGATCAAAATTTCCGCCTGCTGGGTCCCCGCTTTCGCGGCGACGAGCGGTTCGTGGTACCTAATCGACAATGCTCAAGAAGATTCTCACCGTCGGCGGCTACACGCTTCTGTCGCGTCTGACCGGCTTTATGCGTGACATCATGCTCGCCGCCATCCTCGGCGCCGGGCCGACGGCCGATGCCTTCTTCGTCGCCTTCCGCCTGCCGAATCATTTCCGCGCCATCTTCGCCGAGGGCGCGTTCAATGCCGCCTTCATTCCGGCCTATGCGCGGATCCGCACCCAGGAAGGCGAGCGGGCGGCGGACGAATTCGGCGATCGCATTTTCACGCTCCTGTTTGCATCGCAGATCGTCCTTCTCGTGCCGGCGCTGCTCTTCACCCCGCAAGTGATCGAGGTGCTGGCGCCTGGCTTTTCGCGCGAGCCGCACCAATTTGCGCTGGCGGTGTCGCTGACGCGCATCACGTTTCCTTATCTGCTGCTGATCACGCTGGTTACGCTGTGGGGCGGCATCCTCAATGCCTTGCACCGCTTTGCGGCAGCGGCGGCAGCGCCGATCCTGCTCAATCTCACCATGATGGTGACGCTTGCCTGTGTCGCGTTCTTCCCCAGCGCCGGCTACGCCGCCGCCTGGGGCGTGCTGATATCGGGGGTGCTGCAGGCCGCTTTGGTCGGCGGCGATACGTTTTACGCCGGGGCCATGACCTTTTTCCGCGCCCTGCGGCTTGACGGCGACGTGCGGCGCTTCTTCAAGGCGCTCATTCCGGCGACCGTGGGCTCGGCCGGAACGCAGCTGGCGCTATTCGCCGATACGATCATCGCCAGCTTTCTGTCGGCAGGCGCGATCTCGGCGCTGTATTACGCCGACCGCATCGATCAACTCCCCATCGGCGTGATCGGTATTGCGGTAGGCACGGTGCTGGTGCCGGAAATGACGCATCGGCTCGCCGCCGGTGACGAAGCCGGCGCCCGCTCGGCGCAAAACCGCGCCATCGAATTTGCACTCCTTCTTGCGATCCCCTGCGTCGTCGGCTTTCTGGTCGTCCCTGGGCTGATCATGCGCGCCTTGTTCATGCGGGGCGCCTTTAACGCCGCCGACGCGCATGCGGCGGCGATGACGCTGATGGCCTACACGATCGGACTCGTTCCCTTCGTGCTGATCCGCAGCGTGGTCGCGCCGTTCTACGCCCGCGGCGACACCGCGACCCCGGTCAAGGCGGCGCTGATCGGGACCGCCATCAACATCGTCTTCAAGGTCGTGCTGATGGGGCCGCTGGCGCAGGTCGGTCTGGCGCTGGCCACCTCGATCGGCGCCTGGATCAATTTCATCCTGGTGCTGGTTTTCGCGCATCGTGCGCGCGTCATCGCCGCCGACGGCGAGCTGAAAGTGTCGCTCGTGAAGCTTGCCGCGGCCGGCGCTGCGCTCGCGCTCACTCTGTTGCTCGCAGATCCGCTCGTCACGCGACTGTTATCGTCCTGGTCCAGGTTCCGCAACGAATCGGAACTGGCGTTGTTGGCGTTGCTTGGCGGCTTGGTCTATGGGGGACTGGTGCTGGTGTTGTTTGGTCGGCGCTGGGTCTTGCTGATGAAACGCAGTGCCGAGACCGCCGAAGCCGCAGCGATTTCATCCGCAGCGCCGATCGAAGAGACCGAGGCCGGGCTCGACCAGGGGCTGGATCGAGTGTGATGAAGCGAGAGCAGGAGACGCCATGCGCGTAACCATGATCGGTGCCGGATATGTCGGACTCGTCTCCGGCGCCTGCTTTGCCGACTTCGGTCACCAGGTGACCTGCATCGACAAAGATGTCGGCAAGGTAGCCGCGCTCAATCGCGGCGAAATACCGATCTTCGAGCCGGGGCTTGCCGATCTGGTCGAAGCCAATATGCGCCAGGGCCGGCTCGAATTCGCCGTTGATACCTCGCGCGTCGGCAAGGCCGAGGCGGTATTCATCGCGGTGGGAACGCCGTCGCGCCGCGGCGACGGCCACGCTGATCTGAGTTTCGTCTACGATGCGGTGCGGGAAATCGCCCCGCAGCTCGACGCCGCTGCGGTTGTCGTCACCAAATCCACCGTGCCGGTCGGCACTGGCGACGAGATCGAGCATATCCTTCGCCAGAAGCGTCCCGACGCCGAGATCCAGGTCGTTTCCAATCCGGAATTCCTGCGCGAGGGTGCCGCGATCCAGGACTTCAAGCATCCCGACCGTATCGTGGTCGGCGCCGATGATACGCGGGCGCGCGCCGTGCTCGCGGAAATCTACCGGCCGCTTTATCTGAATACGCCGCCGATCATCTATGTCAGCCGGCGCACCGCCGAGCTGATCAAATACGCCTCCAACGCCTTCCTCGCCACCAAGATCACCTTCATCAATGAGATCGCCGATCTGTGCGAAGCAGTCGGCGCCGACGTGCAGGAAGTGGCGCGCGGCATGGGGCTCGACAACCGCATCGGCGCGAAATTTCTGCACGCCGGTCCGGGCTTCGGCGGCTCCTGCTTTCCCAAGGATACCAGCGCGCTACTCAAGACGGCGCAAGACCGCGGTGTGGCGTTGCGCATCGTCGAGACGGTGTTCGCCGTCAACGAGCAACGCAAGCGCGCCATGGCGCGCAAAGTCGTCGCGGCGCTCGAAGGCTCGGTGCGCGGCAAGACCGTCGCCGTGCTCGGCCTTACCTTTAAGCCGAACACCGACGACACGCGCGACTCGCCGGCGATCCCGCTGATCACCGCGCTGCACGACCTCGGCGCCACGGTGCGCGGCTACGATCCGGCCGGCATGGAGCAGGCCAAGCCGCTGTTGCCGGCGGTCCACTATTGCTGCAGCGCCTATGACGCCGCCGCAGGCGCCGATGCCGTGGTCATCGCCACCGAATGGGAGCAGTTCCGCGCCCTCGATCTGGCGCGGCTCAAGGGCGTGATGGCGCGGCCGGTGATCGTCGATCTGCGCAACATCTATCGCACCGAGGAAATGAAGCGGGCGAAGTTCCGCTACGTCGGGGTCGGGCGGGCGGGAGTCGATTAGGGGCGCTGCGCGGCGGCGTCAGGCCACGAGCCGCGCCGGCGACGGAGCGGTAAGGAGCTTTGGGACGTCTCCCGCTGGCACCGCTTTGCCGTATAGAAAGCCTTGAGCTTGTTGCGCGCCGTGGGCGAGCACCGCCGCCGCCTGTGCCTCGGTCTCGACACCTTCCGCTGTGACCGACAGGTTGAGGCCGCTGCACAGGCCGATAATGGCGCGCATGAATACTGCGCTTTCGCTGCTGGTGGCGAGCTCCTGAACGAAACGCCGGTCGATCTTGAGCTTGTCAAACCGCAATTCATACAGGTGATATAAGCTCGAGTAGCCGGTGCCAAAATCGTCGATCACGATGCGGACGCCGGAATTGCGCAGCGTTTGAATGGCGTGGCGCGTCGCCTCCAAATCCTCGACCAGCGCGCTCTCGGTAATTTCCGCCTCGAGGCGATGCGGCGGCAGCCCGGCGTCATGGAGCACGGTCAGAACCGCGTCCGCAAATCTCCGGTCGGCGAGCTGCGACGGCGAGAAGTTGAAAGACAGCGAAATATCGTCCGGCCATTGGACCGCGTCGCGACAGGCGTCGCCGAACAGCTGGCCGGACACGATATCCATGAGGCCGAGCTCGTCGGCCAGGGGTATGAAGGTATCCGGCATGATCATGCCGCTGACCGGATGCTGTCAGCGGCCCAGGCTTTCGAAGCCGACGATCCGCTTCGTTTTCAGATCGACGATGGGCTGATAATACGGTCGAATCTCGTAGCCGCCGATTGCGGCGCGCAGGTCCTTTTCCAACAGCGATCGCTCGCGGACATGCGCATCCATCTTCGGGTCGAAGAAGCAGTATTCGGTGTGGGTGTTCCGGGTGCGCGACAGCGCGACATGAGCGCAGCGCAACAGCTCGTCGACCGTCATGTGGCCGCGGCCGGCTTGCGCGATGCCGACGCTGGCGCCGATGCTGTGCTGCTCGATGCCGATCTGCACCGGCTTCTTGACGATCTCGACCAGCGAACAGGCGATCCGCCGCGCGGTTTCGGGGTCGCTCCCCGCCAGGCACAAGGCAAATTCGTCGTCGCCGATCCGGGCGAAGATGTCGCCGGGCGCGGCGCGATTTCGGATCCGCGAGCCGATCTGCACCAAAGCCTCGTCGCAGCCGACATGGCCATAGACTTCGTTGAGCTTCTTGAACTGATCGAGCCCCAACAGCAGCACGCTCATCTTGTTGTCGGACTTCTTCAGCGCCGCGCTGACGTCGGCTTGGAATTGCCGCCGGTTCGGTAGCTGAGTCAGCGGATCGCGCATCGACGCCGCCTGGGCGCGTCGCTCGGCAGCCAGGCGTTTGGCCCGCTCGCTGCGCTGGTCGCCAATCCGGCGGGTGCTGAACAGCACCAATGCCATGCCGAAGAAATACAAAAACGACGGCTTTACCGGGTCGATGCCGAGGACATTATGCAGGATCGTGAGCCCGCCCCAGTCGGCGATCGTCTTGTAGGCGAGGATCGCCATGGAGAAGATCACCAGAGCGTCGGTCGTTTCACGTGCAGTCGCTGAGGAAAAGTCAAAGGCCAAGAGCCGCTTTAATGGCTTGGTCATGGACAACTCAATCATGGACACACCGCCGGCCGCCGGATGTGTCGCAGAAAGGCTTCACTTTTTCATGAATCCAAAGCGCGCCAATCCAGCGTATTTAGGATTTTTTCACCTAAAGGCACGCCGAATGATGGGCGCTTCGGAACGGAAGCGGCTATCCCGCGAAGTCAGGTGTCACCTTCACTTAACCTTGCGACGGGATAGGGCGGCAATGCCGGCCCTGCAATCAGCTTGAAAAGAAGCGGGTCGCCCGGTAACGGGGCGACCCTTTTTCGTTGCACAAGAGATGCGCTCAGCCCCAGCGGATGGCGATGGCGCCGGCGATCGAGCGCGGTCGGGTGCGCAGGGCGTGGCCGTCATTGCCCGATTCGATCACCCACAATCCACCTTCCTGACCGACGATCTTGCCGACATGATGCGGCCAGACCACCACCGCGCCGACGCCGGCCGGTCCAGGCCGACCCCAATGTTCCCAATTGCGGGCGAGGTTATAGGCCGGCCCAGGATCGCTGCCGACGAGCTGCCGCATCTCCCAGCCGCACCACGCCGCGGGGCGCGCGTCCTCGCGGCCGCGATAGGCGGTGTGTTGCGGATAGGTTTCAAATCCCGGCGCTATGGATCCGAACGCGGCGGGCGACGCATAAGGTTGCGGCTGCCACGCGAATTCACCGCCCGGCGTCCGTCCCGAGCGCGGCTCCGCAAGGTTGCGACTCATGAGCCGGTGGTGATGATGCCGGTAATGATGTTCGCGCGCCTGTGCGGATTGCGAGAACACTACGATGGCCGCAGCAGCGATCACTAAGGTCGTCGACTTCATTCGATTGGACTCCTACTCGTTACGCGTTTGTTGTTGCCGACCGCAAACAAAAGCCCCGCCAAACATGAAGCTTGGCGAGGCTAAGCGGACAGATGCGCCTCATTGACGTCAACGAGGTGCGGCGGCGTCATAGCATCATCGGAGCTTGGCGCACTGCCTGTTTTTGCATGGCAAGTATTTGTTGAGCGGGCAGGCACGCCCAATTCTCGCCGCGTTGTCCGTCGGAAAATGCGGCGATTGTTTGGTTGTTATTTGTTGTCGCGGCGTCGATGCCGATGGCGCGGCGACTATCGTGGTCGGTGTCGCGAATCGGCCGCGTCGGCGCGGCCCTTGCCCGCTCGATGCCGTTCGCCACGGTGCTGCCGCTTAGATTAATCCAACTGGGCGGCGGATCGCCGCCCGCTCGACTGCGCTGGGCGAGAGGCGATCTACTCTTCCGCTTGATCCGTCAACTCGCCGGCGATAGCGTTGGCGCAAAACATGCGAGCGGAGGCAGCGTCTATGACGTCGTTTACCATCACGCCGTTGACCGGCCACACCGGCGCCGAAGTGGTCGGCATCGATTTCACCGAACCGGTCGACGCCGAGACCTGCACCGTGCTCAATCGTGCCTTTGCCGAGTATCACGTGCTAGTCATGCGCGACCAGGACTTCGATCCGGACGAGTTCAAGGCCGCCGCGCAACTGTTCGGCCAACTGCAGATTCACGACCGCAAGGAGCAGCACGTTCCCGGTCATCCCGACGTCTATTACGTCTCCAACGACATCTTCGTGAATGGCAAGCGGATGATTCCGGGCGAGACTTTTCACACCGACCATTCCAATCATCCGGCCCCACCCAAGGCGACGACATTGTTCGCGGTCGAGCTGCCATCGCGCGGCGGCGACACCCAATACGTCAATATGCACGACGCTTATGACGATCTGCCCGCGGCTACGAAACGGCGCATCGATGGGCTTAAGGCGGTCCACGTCTATCAGAGCAAATATAGCCCCCGCGCGCTGTCCGGCCTCAATGAGGAAAGCCGAGCCAAGCTGCCACCGCCCGGCGTTCATCCGCTGGTGCGCACCCATCCCGAGAATGGCCGCAAGGCGCTGTTCCTCAATCCGGTGCGCATGGAGTCGATTATCGGCATGGATGACGACGATGCGCTCAAGCTGATCGACGAATTGATGCAGCACGCGACGCAGAAGAAATACGAGTACCGCCACCAGTGGCGCGACGGCGACTGGGTGATCTGGGACAACCGCAGCGTTATGCATCAGGCCAATCCCGACTACGACATGAACGAGCGCCGCTATCTGTATCGCCTCATGCTCAAGGGCGAAGTGCCGGCCTGAGGGCTCCGCTGCAATGGCTATGACGATCCTGATCGCGCTGGCCGGCCTGATGGGCGCCGCCGGTATCATGCTGGCCGCAGCCGGCGCGCACATCGCGCCCGGCGCGGGCCTCGACAGCGCCGCCTATGTGCTTTTGTTCCATGCCACGGCTGTCGTCGGCGGCGCCGCGCTGATCCAGCAAGGCGCGCTGTGGCGGCCAGTGGCGCTCTATGTGCTGGCGGCCTGGGTGCTCGGTGCGGTCCTGTTTTCCGGCGACATCGCGCTCCGCGCTTTCGCGGCGCACCGTCTGTTTCCGTTCGCGGCGCCGACCGGCGGCTTTATCTTGATCGCTGCATGGCTGGGGCTGGCGATCGCGGCTCTACTGCGCGGCTGATCCAGCGCCTTCTGCCGATCACGACTTGGCCATCTTTGCGGGCTTTGTCGATAAAGAACCAGACCGAAGCGATCCGGGCTTGCGCTGCGGCTTCGGTATGTAGTTTCCTGTAATATCAATGGTTTAAACCCGTAAAGCCTCGGGCGCGAATATTCGGCCCGCCGCGGGATTGACGACGGCCCAGGGTACGCGCGGCGACCATGCGTCTCGTGTGATTGACAGCGACCGTCGCCTATGATGCCGAGACGCTCGAAGGGAAGAGCACGATGAAGCTGGGGATTACGGCGCGCCTTGCCGCACTGCCGGTCACCGCCTTGCTGCTGATCACCTTGGCCGGCTGTGATCGCGGCAGCCGGCAGCAGCATGCGGCGTTTCCGCCGCCGACGGTGACCGTGGCCAAGCCGATTCAGCGCACGGTGGTCGATTACGACGAATATGTCGGACGCTTCGTCGCGGTGGATTCGGTCGAGATCCGTTCCCGCCTGTCCGGCTATCTTTCGGCGATTCATTTCACCGACGGGCAGATGGTGAAGAAGGGCGATCTCCTTTTCACCATCGACCGCCGGCCGTTCGAGATCGCGCTGCAGCAGATGAAGGCTAATCTGGCACAGGCGCGCGCCAACCTCGCTTTCGCCCAGGGCGACTTGCAGCGCGGCCAGGCGCTGTTGGCGAATAAGACCATCACCGATCAGACTTACGATCAGCGCCTGCAAGCCAAAAACGTCGCCGAAGCCTCGGTCGCCGCCCAGGAGGCCATGGTCAATTCCGCCGAGCTCGATCTCGACCAATATAGCGAGCTGCGCGCGCCGATCGACGGCCGGATCGGCGACCGCCGCGTTTCCGTCGGCAATCTCATCACCGGCGGCGCCGGCGGCAACACCACGCTGTTGGCCACCATCGTTTCGGTCGATCCGATCCGCTTCGAATTCACCTTCGACGAAGCCTCGTATCTGCGCTACGAGCGGTTCGCCAAGAACCGAAAGTCCGACCAGGCGGCAGATCCGCCGTCGGATCAGCAAGACGCCAAGAAACCGAATCAACAACCAGATCAACAAGCCAATCAGAAAGCAGATCAACGAACCGGCCAGCAGCCCGATCCACCGTCCGATCAGCAAGCGACGGATCAGCGCCAAGACGGCGTCGACACTGGCGTTCCGGTTTCGCTCAAGCTGATCGACGAAAAGGATTTCGGCCACACCGGCAAGATTGATTTCGTCGACAACGCCATCAGCACGTCATCGGGCACGATCCGTGGCCGCGCCATATTCGCTAATCCAAACGGGCTGTTCGTGCCCGGCATGTTCGGTCGTATCCGTGTGCCCGGCTCGCCGCCACACCTGGCGCTGCTCATCCCGGACGCCGCGATCGGCTCCGAACAAGCGCGCAAATACGTCCTCGTCGTCGACGACAGCGGCACGGTGCGTCAGAAATACGTGACGCTCGGCCAGCTCGACGGCGGCTTGCGTGTCGTCCGCGACGGCTTGCTTCCTACCGACCGAGTGATCGTCGACGGCCTGATGCATGCGCAGCCCGGCGTCAAAGTGAAGGCTGAGGAACAAAGCACCCCTGCCGCGCCAGCTAAGGCCGGCAGCCAGGCTAACGCCGGTTGATGCCATAAAATGCGCATCTCGCACTTCTTCATCGACCGGCCGATCTTCGCTGCCGTAGTCTCGATCGTCTTCGTGATCCTCGGCGGCGTCGCGTTCTCGCGCCTGCCGATCGCGCAATACCCCGAAATCGCACCGCCGATCATCAACGTCACGGGCCAATATCCCGGCGCCAGCGCCGAAGTTGTCGCCTCCACGGTGGTCACGCCGATGGAGGAGCAGATCAACGGCGTCGAGAACATGCTCTACATGTCGTCCAATTCGACGGCGGACGGGCGCTTTTCGATTCAGGTGACGTTCGACCTCGGCACCGATCTCGACATTGCCCAGGTACAGGTGCAGAACCGGGTCGCCATCGCGCAGCCGCGGCTGCCAGCCGACGTCCGCAATATCGGCGTCACCGTCACCAAATCCTCGCCGGATTTGATGATGGTGGTGCACCTCTATTCGCCGGACAAATCGCGCGACGCCTTGTTCATATCGAACTACGCGACGCTCGAAGTGACCGACCCGCTCACTCGCGTCGACGGCGTCGGCTCGATCACCGTGTTCGGCAGCCGCGATTATTCGATGCGCATCTGGCTCGATCCTGATCGCCTGCAGTCGCTCGGCCTCACCGCGACCGACGTGACCAACGCCCTGCAGGCGCAGAACATCCAGGTCGCCTCCGGCGTGCTCGACCAGCCGCCGGTGGCGCATCCGGGCGCGTTCCAGATCGCGGTGCAGACGCTCGGCCGGCTCGATACGCCCGCGGAGTTCGGCAACATCGTGGTGAAAGAGACACCCGGCGCGGTGGTGCGACTGCGCGACGTCGCCGACATCCAGCTCGCCGCGCTCGATTATTCGTCGAATTCCTATCTCGACCACGATCCGGCGGTCGCGCTCGCCATTTTCCAGCGGCCAGGCTCTAATGCGCTCGCGACCGCCAAGGGCGTCACCGATCTGATGGCGAAATTGGCGCAACGCTTTCCGAACGGCGTCAAATACGCCATCGTCTACAACCCGACGCAATTCATTCAGCAATCGGTCGATGCGGTGATCGACACCATCGGCGAGGCCATCGTGCTGGTGGTGCTGGTGGTGGTCCTGTTCCTGCAGACCTGGCGCGCCGCCATCATTCCGCTCATCGCCATCCCGGTCTCGCTGATCGGCAGCTTTTTCTTCATGGCGGCGTTCGGCTTCACGCTGAACAACCTGTCGCTGTTCGGCTTGGTCCTGGCGATCGGCATCGTGGTCGACGACGCTATCGTCGTCGTCGAAAACGTCGAACGCAACATCGCGTCCGGACTCGATCCGCGTGAGGCGGCGCGCAAAAGCATGGACGAGGTCGGCTCGGCGCTGATCGCCATCGCGCTGGTTTTGTGCGCGGTGTTCGTGCCGTCGATCTTCATCACCGGCATATCCGGCCAGTTCTACCGGCAGTTCGCGTTGACCATCACCGGTGCCACGATCATTTCGCTAATCGTCTCGCTGACGCTGTCGCCGGCGATGTGCGCGTTGCTGCTCAAGCCGCACCAGAGCGGCCGGCCCGAGCGCTGGTGGGAACGGCCGATCCATCAATTCTTCGGCTACTTCAATCGCGGCTTCGACAAGGTCGGGTTTGGTATTTCTTGGTTGGCCACCAGGACGGTGCGGCGCGTGGTGATCATGGCGGGTATCTATCTCGTCGTCATCGCGCTCGGCTTGAACGCCTTCCGCACCACCCCGGTCGGCTTCATTCCGCAGGTCGACCGCGGCTATATCATCGTCGTCGTGCAACTGCCGCCGGGCGCTTCGCTCGCCCGCACCGATGAAGTGCAGCAGCGCGCGCTCGATATCGCGCTCGGCGTGCCGGGCGTGGCGCATGCCGTGAACATAGTCGGCTTTTCCGGCGCGACTTTTACCAACGCGCCCAATGCCGGAGCACTGTTTCTAGTGCTCGACGATTACACCAAGCGCGGCCACGATCCGCGGGAATCAGCGGCAGCCATCCAGGCGCAGCTCAATCGCCGGCTGTCGGTCATCCAGGACGCCTTCATCATTGCGGTGCTGCCGCCGCCGGTACTCGGCATCGGCACCGCCGGCGGCTTTCGCATGATGGTCGAGGATCGATCCGGACAAGGATCGGAAGCGCTGCGCCAAGCGACTGAATCGCTGGTGCTGGCGGCCGTGAAGACGCCCGGCATTGCGCAGGCATTCTCGCTGTTCGAAACCTCGACACCGCAGGTCTATCTCGATATCGACCGCATCAAGGCGCAGCTCCTCGGCGTCAACGTCCAGGACGTGTTCAACGCCCTGCAAGTCTATATTGGCTCGTCCTACGTCAACGACTTCAATCTGTTCGGGCGCACCTTCCGGGTCATGGCGCAGGCCCGCGACGAGGACCGCCAGCATATTGCCGACGTGCTCAAGATCAGGGTCCGCAACTCCGGCGGCGATACGGTGCCGCTCGGCTCCTTCACCACCGTGGACAATATCGCCGGCCCTTATCGCGTGCCGCGCTACAATCTCTATCCGGCCGCGGAGATCGACGGCGCCGCCGCGCCCGGCTATTCGCAGGGCCAGGCGATTGCGATCATGGACAAGCTCGCCGACGAAACGCTGCCGCAGGGTTTCGCCACCGAGTGGACGACGCTGGCGTACCAGCAGATCCGGGCTGGCAATACCGCGATGTTCGCCTTCGTGCTGGCGGTGGTCTTCGTGTTCCTGGTATTGGCGGCGCAATATGAGAGCCTGACGCTGCCGCTTGCGGTGATCATGATCGTGCCGATGTGCCTCGTTGCCGCGATCACCGGCGTCATCCTGCGCGGTCTCGACAACAACATCCTCACCCAGGTCGGTTTTGTGGTGCTGATCGGTCTGGCGGCGAAGAACGCGATCCTGATCGTCGAGTTTGCCCGTCAATTGGAGGACCACGGCCGCAATCGCTGGGATGCCGCGGTGGAGGCAACGCGCCTGCGGTTGCGGCCGATCTTGATGACCTCGTTCGCCTTCATCCTCGGTGTGACGCCGCTCGTATGGGCGATCGGCGCCGGCGCGGAATTGCGCCAGGCGCTCGGCACCGCGGTATTCTTCGGCATGATCGGGGTGACGGCCTTCGGGCTGATCTTCACGCCGGTGTTCTATGTCATTGCCCGCTACATCGCCCAACTGGGACACCGCCGTGGCAAGGAAAGCCAAAGTTCGGTGCAACCGGCGGAATAGGTTCAGATTTCCCAGACCAGGCGGCGTAGATTGCTGTGCGGGCATTTTGGAATAACTTAGCCGTGCCGGTGTTGTCGCGGGGAAGGCCGGCCGGCGGCAGTAGGGGAGCTACCACATGATCCGTTTCGTATGCGCCATCTTCACGATCGTCCTTGGTCTTGGCGTTGCTATGGCCCAGGAAGACCCGATCAAGGCGCGCAAGGCGCTGATGAAAGACAACGGCGATCAAGCCAAGATCGCCAGCGACATGGCCAAAGGTGACAAGCCATTCGATTTGGCGGCGGCGCAAAAGGTCTTCGCGACGTTCGAAGATGCGGCGGCGAAGATGCCGAACCTCTACCCCGACAGCACGAAGTCCGAGGCCGGGTCCCCGGCGGCCGACGATTTCAGCCCCAGTCCCAAGGTCTGGGAAAACATGGCTGACTTCAAAGCGCGTTTCGCCAAATTCGGCGACGATGCCAAAGCGGCGGCGGCGAGTGTCAAGGACGTCGACACTCTCAAAGCGGCAGTCGGCAATATCGGCAAGAACGACTGCGGCGGCTGCCATCAGACCTACCGTCTCAAGAAGAGCTGAACCGCAACGGTTACCTGACAAGGGCGGCCGTCCGGAAGGGCGCGCCGCCCCTCTTATTTTTTGCTCTGATAGAATTGCCGCAAATGAGCGAGGAGGCCACGGCATGCCGGCATTGCGAACGCTCGCGCTTATCGTCGCGGCCGCGGCCACAGTGGGTCTTGCCCTATTCTGGGTGTTGACGCTGCCGGCCGCCGTTCCCGCCTCTGCCTTGCCGCCCTATACGCCCAATCTCGCCAACGGCCAGACTATGTTCAATATCGGCGGCTGCGCGTCTTGCCACGCCGTTCCCAACAAGAACCCCGATCAGATCGACCGCAGGCGGCTCGGCGGCGGTCTCGCGCTTAATTCGCCGTTCGGCACCTTCTACGCGCCGAACATCTCCCCCGACCCGAAAGATGGCATCGGCCGCTGGAGTGAGGCAAATTTCGTCACCGCGTTGTGGAAGGGCACGTCGCCCGGCGGCGCCAACCTCTATCCAGCGTTTCCCTACACCTCCTACCAGTCCATGCAGCTCAACGATCTCCGCGATTTGTTTGCGTATCTGAAGACCTTGCCGCTGGTGCCCGGCCGAGCGCGCCGCCATGATCTGAAATTTCCGTTCAACGAGCGCCGGCTCCTTAGCGGCTGGAAGCTGCTATTCCTGCATGGCGGGCCGTTCGTGCCCGATCCGTCGCGCTCGGCGCAATGGAACAGGGGCGCCTATCTGGTGAACGGGCCGGGTCATTGCGCCGAATGTCATTCGCCGCGCAACATGCTCGGCGCCATCGTCGACAGTGAACGCTTTGCCGGCGGCCCGGCGCCCGACGGCAGCGGCTGGGTGCCGAATATCACGCCGGCGGGGCTGCGGCATGGCGACGACAAGTGGTCGGAGAAAGACCTCGCGAGCTTTCTCGACGACGGCGGCATGCCGTCGGGAGATTACGCCGGCGGGGCGATGGCTGAGGTGATACGCAATACTTCGCGCATCAGCGCCGACGATCGCGCCGCGATCGCCAATTACATTTTTACGCTGCCGCCGGTGCAGGGCCCGCCGCCGCCGAAGAAAAAGGACTGAGCCCGCCGCTACGATCCCGCCCCGAACGCCTTGAAAGTGATGATGGTGCGGGTATCGGCGATGCCTGGGATCGGCTGCACCTTCTCGGCGATGAAATGGCCGATATCGGTCGACGGATCGACGTAAAATTTCACCAAGAGGTCGAAATCGCCCGCGGTCGAGTATATCTCCGAGGCGATCTCGGCATCGGCAAGCTTGTTCGCGACCTCGTAGGACTTGCCGAGCTGACATTTGATCTGCACGAAGAAGGGAATCATACGCGCCTCCGGGAGCCTCGGAGCAAGCTTATACCAAACGGCAAGGACTGCACGAGCCCGGCCGCACGGTGTAACGTTTGCCGGATTAAAGGAATTTTGCGATGCCGGTCGATCTTCGTCTCAATGCCATCGTCGATCCCGAGCGTGCCGGCGGCCGCGACCTCTCCGACCTGGCGCGGCTCTGCGCCCAGGGCGGTGCCACGCTCGTGCAATTGCGCGACAAGGTCAACGAGACGCGCGCCATGGTCGACGAAGCGAGAGCGATCAAAAAGGCGCTAGTGCCGTTCGGTGTGCCGTTCGTCGTCAACGATCGTATCGACGTGGCGCTCGCCGCCAAGGCCGACGGCGTGCATCTCGGGCCCGAAGATATGACCATCGAGGACGCCCGTGCACTGCTTGGCCGTGACGCCATCGTCGGCCTGTCGATCAAATCGGTTGCGGAGGCGGATGCCGCGCCGCTCGATCTGATCGATTATGTCGGCTCCGGCGGCGTCTACGCGACGCTGTCGAAAGAGCAGAAGAACCCACCGATCGGTCCGCAAGGCCTGGCGCGCATTATCGGAGCGCTGCATCGCCGCGCACCGAACCTACCGGTGGTCGGCATTGCCGGCATCGATGCCGGCAATGCCGCCGAGGTTATCGGCGCCGGCGCCGACGGCGTCGCCGTGATCTCGGCGCTGTCGCACGCCCCCGATCCGGTCGGTGCAGCGCGCACGCTGCGTGACATCGTCGACGCCATGCTGGCGAAGCGGGGCGCGTGATGGGCGTACCTATCGCCGTGACTATCGCCGGCTCGGATTCGAGCGGCGGGGCCGGCATCCAGGCGGATTTGAAGACCTTCTCCGCGTTCGGCGTTTACGGCGCGTCCATTGTCACCGCGCTCACCGCGCAGAACACCAAGGGCGTGTCGGCCATTCATCAAGTGCCGGCCGAGTTCATCACGGCGCAAATCGACGCCGTGTTTTCCGATCTCGATGTCGGCGCGGTGAAGATCGGCATGCTCGGCAATGCAGCGGCGATCGAGGCCGTCGCCGCGGGTGTTGTCCGATACGGCGCGCGCAACGTGGTGCTCGATCCGGTGATGGTGGCGACGTCGGGCGAGAGGCTCCTGCGCCCCGACGCGCTCGACGCTCTGCGCAAACTCATTGCCCACGCGAATGTCGTCACCCCCAACCTTCCCGAAGCGGCGGCGCTGCTTGACGCGCCCGCGGCGCGCGACGAGAGCGAGATGCTTAAGCAGGCGCAGAAGCTCTTGGAGTTTGGCGCCGACGCCGTGCTGATCAAAGGCGGCCATGGCAGCGGCCCGGACAGTGTCGACCTGTTGGTCGAGACCGCCGGCCATACCCGCTTTGCCGCGCGGCGCGCGAAGACGGCCAACACCCACGGCACCGGCTGCACGTTGGCCGCCGCGATCGCCGCCGGCCTCGCTAAGGGTGAATTGCTCGGCGCGGCGGTGGGCGAGGCCAAGACCTATGTCGGCCGCGCCATTGCGGCGGCTGACCGGCTCGGCATCGGTTCAGGCTCCGGCCCAGTGCATCATTTCTTCAAGTGGTGGTGATCTCTATCCGCTCGTTCCCGCGAAAGCGGGACCCAGTTTGCTTACTGGATTCCCGCTCTCGTGGGAATGAGCGCAATAAAGTTAAGCAGCCGTCGGTGCGCCGGGCTGCTTCAACGGATGCGCGCGGGCGAAAGCGTCGAGTTTCGACAATTCATCGACGATGCGGGTGAAGTTCGGGAACGGCGCGGTGTCGACGTTGAAAAACTTTGCGCCTGCGGCCTGGCTGGCGAGGCAGACATCGGCCATCGTGACGGCATCGCCGTGGCAATAGCGGCCGGTGGCCTTGTCTTTGAGATGGGTTTCCAGCGCGGTGATCGCAGCGGTGTGCCAATGCCGGCACCATTTGGCGACCGCGGCTTCGTCGAATTTGAATTCGTGCGCCAGATATTCGCGCACCCGCGGCACGATCAGCGGATGCGAATCGCAGGCGACGAGCTGGCTCAAGCCCCGCACGCGGGCGCGGCCGCGCGCATCGCGCGGCAACAGCGGCGGATTGGGATGGGTCTCGTCGAGATATTCGATGATGGCGAGCGATTCGAACAAGGCCGGCCCATCGCCGTCGATCAGTGCTGGAATCGCCATCATCGGATTGACCGCGCGGTAAGCCGCCTCCCGCTGCTCGCCCTTCATCAGATTGACTTGGATCACCTCGTCGGGCGTAATGGCCTTGAGATTGAGCGCGATGCGCACGCGATAAGTCGCGAGCGAGCGCCAAAACGAAAACAGTTTCACCGTGTCCTCCCTTTCCCATGCGCCGTCTCAGTGGCCGGTGGTTCGCTCGGCGAAGTCTATTTCTTGGTGCCGCCCGGATCGGCCTTCAGACCGGCCGCCTCGATGCCGGCAACCGCGATGATCTCATCATTGTCGCCGGTGTCGCCGGAAATCCCGACTGCGCCCGCGATCTGACCGCCGGCGTCGCGGATCAGGATACCACCCGGGTTCGGCACCAGCCGCCCGCCGCTCGCCGCGACGACGGCGGTGAGGAAATTCGGGTTTTGCGCCGCCCGTTCCATCATGGTGCGCGAGCCCCAGCCCATGCCGAGCGCGCCATAGGCTTTGCCGACGGCGATCTCAAAGCGAATGATCCCCGAGCCGTCCTCGCGCTTGGCGCAGACGACATGGCCGCCGGGATCGAGCACCGCCACGGTCTGCGGCATCTGTTTGAGCTCGCGCGCCTTGTTCAATGCGGCGTCGACGATGGTGGAGGCTTGCGCAAGCGTAATGACTGACATGGTGGCTCCGATGTGTTTGCTTAGAATTTACTGCTGACCGCGGCTCGCCCAATAGGCCGAGACGGTGGAGATTTCGGCGCCGCCAGAGCGATGGCGCTTGGTCTCCTCGTAACAGGCGAGCGTCTTGTCGACGAGCGGCAGTTCGATGCTGCGCGATTTGGCTTCCGCCAGCATCGCCCGCATGTCCTTGATGCCGCCGTCGACGTCGAAGGTCACCGGACCGGGATCGCCGCCCTTGAGCATGGCGGCAATGCCGGGGGCGCGCACTTTGGCGATGGTGGCGGCGCCGGACGTGTCGCTCAGCAAATCCATCAGCCGTCCCGGCTCGACCGGCAGTGCATGCGCCAACGCCAGCGCTTCGCCTAGCGCCTGCCAATAGACCATCAGCGGCAGATTGACCGCGAATTTGAGCACTGCGCCCGAGCCGACTGGGCCGGCATGTTCAAGGCGGCGGCAGAGTTGTTCAAGAATAGGCCGGGCACGCGCAACGTCCGTGGCGTCGCCGCCGACGAGGCCGATGAGCCTGCCTTGCCGCGCCGGTCCGGTCGAGCCGCCGACCGGACACTCGACGAAAGCGGCGCCCTTGCCGCGCACCGCTTCGGCCAGCGCGACTTCGGTCGCCGGTAATACCGTACTCATGTCGATGAACAGCTTGCCGGCGACGTTGCCGCTGAGCAGGCCCGCTGCGCTGTTATAGACCGCGTCGAGCGCCGCCGCGTCGGTGAGGCTTGATACGATCACGTCGGCGCGTTGCGCGAGTTCTGCCGGTGTCGCGGCCACCGCAGCGCCAGCCACCGCTTTGGCCTTGTCCGGCGTACGATTCCACACCGCGACCTCGTGTCCGACCTCGATCAGCCGCGCCGCGATGGCCGCGCCCATTTTGCCGATACCGGCGACACCAACTCGCATGCTGCACTCTCCTCGGCGCTCCGTCCCGGCGCGGACGATAGGCGATCGGCGCGCGGCGAGAAAGCGGCTTGCGCAAGCGTAGAGCGGGTGTCATAGCGTCGCGTCCTTCAGAAAAAGGAGCGGGCAAGGGATGGTTTCGGGAAACAAAGGTGTCGTCGGCATCATCGGCCTCGGCATCATGGGTGGCGCGTTTGCGGAAAATCTCGTCGCCGCCGGCTGGCGCGTTGTCGGCTATGACATTGCGGCGGCGCGCCGGAAGGCGCTGGCGCGCACCGGCGTCGTGATTGCCGCCGACGCGGTCGACGTCGCGCGGCAGGCCAAGACCATCATCACCAGCCTGCCCAAGCCGGAAGCGCTTGCGGCGACCGCCGCCGCCATCGCCAAAGCCGGCCTGCCGCGCCGCGTCATCGTCGAGGCGTCCACCTTTACGATCGACGACAAGAGCCGCGCCCAGGCCGTGCTGCACAAGGCCGGTCATGTGCTGCTCGATTGTCCGGTGAGCGGCACCGGCGCCCAGGCCAAGGTCAAGGACCTCGTAGTCTATGCCTCGGGCGGCTCGGCCGAGATCAAGCGGCTGCGGCCGATGTTCGCCGCGTTTGGCCGCGGCGTGTTCGATCTCGGCGAATTCGGCAACGGCAGCCGCATGAAATACGTCGCCAACCTTCTGGTCGCCATCCACAACGTGGCAACCGCCGAGGCCATGGTGCTCGGCATGAAGGCCGGTCTGCCGCCGCAAACCGTTTTCGATCTCGTCAAGACCGGCGCCGGCAATTCGCGCATTTTCGAGCTGCGCGCGCCGATGATGGTGAAGGACCGCTACGACCATCCGACCATGAAGATTTCGGTGTGGCAGAAGGATATGGACGTGATCGGCAGCTACGCCCGGAAGATCAAGGTGCCGACGCCGATGTTCGATGCCTCGAGCCGGATCTACGAGAAGGCGCTCAAGAGTGGTCACGGCGGCGAAGACACCGCCGCGGTCTGCGCCGTCCTGGAAAAGATGGCCGGAGTGAAACGAACCACAAAGAAGAAACGTTGATTGGCGTTACCATCCGCGAATGCGTCGGTTCCCAATTCCCAAATAAGAAGGGATACCGGACAGCCGCCTACGCGGGGGCGACGCAATAGGGAGGACGCCGATGTCATCGCTGGAAGGCGAAGCCCGCATGGCGGCGGTCGCAGGCGACCGCAAGACGCTCGAGCAGCGCAGCGAAGAGCGCGATGGTATGCGCATCGACTGGAACGTGCCGATTGCGATGGACGACGGACTCATCCTGCGCGCCGACGTATTTCGTCCCATCGCCGAAGGCCGCTATCCGGTGATCTTGACTTATGGCCCCTATGCCAAGGGTCTTGCGTTCCAGGACGGTTATCCCAACGCATGGCAGCACATGGCGGAACAGCATCCCGATGTTCCCGCCGGGTCCAGCAATCTTTATCAGAGCTGGGAAGTCGTCGATCCGGAGAAATGGGTGCCGCATAATTACGCCTGCGTGCGGGTGGATTCGCGCGGTGCCGGCTGCTCGCCGGGTTTCATCGATCCGTTCTCGCCGCGCGAGACCAAGGATTACTACGACTGCATCGAATGGGCGGGCTTACAGCCGTGGTCGAACGGCAAGGTCGGGCTCAACGGCATTTCCTACTACGGCATCAACCAGTGGCACGTGGCATCGCTCGAACCGCCGCATCTTGCCGCTATGTGCGTCTGGGAAGGCGCCGCCGACTGGTATCGCGACATGACGCATCACGGCGGCATTCTCTCCACGTTCTGGGAGAATTGGTACGACATGCAGGTCAAGACCGTGCAGTACGGCGCGGGTGAGCGCGGCAAGCGAAGCCGCGCGCATGGTGAGCTGGTGTGCGGGCCCGAAATTCTCTCCGAGGAGAAGCTTGCGCAAAACCGCAGCAATTTCGGCGCCGATATCGCCGCGCATCCGCTCGACGACGATTATCATCATGCGCGCTCGCCGATCTGGTCGAGGGTCAAGGTGCCGTTTCTGTCGGCCGCCAATTGGGGCGGGCAGGGGTTGCACACGCGCGGCAATTTCGAGGGTTTCGTGCGCGCCGCGTCCAAGCAAAAATGGCTCGAAGCACACGGCCTCGAGCACTGGACGCATTTCTACACCGATTACGGCCGCAAGCTGCAACTGCGCTTCTTCGATTATTTTCTGCACGGCAAGAAGAACGGCTGGGACAAGCAGCCGGCGGTGCAGCTCCAGATGCGGCACCTTGATCGCTTCGCCGAGCGCATGGAAAGGGAATGGCCGCTCAAGCGCACCAAGTGGACGAAATTTTATCTCGATCCCACGAACGGTTCGCTGGGCACAAAAGCAGCCAACAAGAAAACCGTGCTCCGCTTCGAGGCGATGAGCGACGGCGTCACCTTTCTCACACCGCCGCTGGCGCACGAGACGGAAATTACCGGGCCGTCCGCCGCAAAGCTGTTTATCTCATCTTCGACCAGCGATGCCGATATTTTTGTCGTGCTGCGCGTGTTGTCGCCAGATCTTAAGGAAGTGGTTTTCCCGGGGGCCATCGATCCGCATACGCCGGTTGGCCAGGGCTGGCTGCGCGGCTCGCATCGCCAGCTCGATAAGAAGCTGTCAAAGCCCTATCGGCCGTACCACACGCATACCAGGAAGCAACCGCTCAAGCCGGGCGAGGTGGTGGCGCTCGATATCGAGATCTGGCCGACCTCGATTGTCGTGCCCGCCGGTTACCGCGTCGCGCTCACCATTCGCGGCAAGGATTATGTTTATCCGGGGCCGAGCGGCGGACGGATGTCGAACTTCAAGAACGAGCTTACTGGCTGCGGCCCATTCTTGCACGACGATCCGCGGGACCGGCCGCCGCAGACTTTCGGCGGCGTCACCGCTCTTCATTTCGGCGGTGCCGCGCGGCCCTATCTGCTGCTGCCCGTCATTCCGCCGAAGAAAGAATAATCGTATAAGCGTGTTGCAGCGGACTGTCGTCGTAATTGAGAGCCTCGAACTGAAGCGAGGCGCGGCAAGGGGAGGATGTGATGTCGCGTAAAACGCTGTCACGCAAAGTTTCACGTCGGACGTTATTGGCCGGCAGCGCGGCCGGAGCCGCCGCCGCGCTGGCGCGTTTCCCGAGCCCAGCCATTGCCCAGGCGGCGCCGATCAAGATCGGCCTCCTCACCGTAAAGACCGGTCCGCTCGCCCAGGGCGGTATCCAGATGGAGCAGGGTGCGCTCACTTATTTGAAGGAGACGAACTATACTATGGCCGGCCGCAAGGTCGATTTCGTGTCCGCCGATACCGGCGGCGCGCCGGCCGGTGCCAAGACCAAGGTGCAGGAACTTGTCGAGCGCGACAAGGTCGACGTCGTGATCGGTCCGCTCGCCGCCTTCGAGCTCTACGCCATCAACGATTATGTGCAACAGCACAAGATGCCAACGCTCAGTCTGGCGGCGGCCGACAATCTCACGCAGCGAACGCCGAACCCTTATTTGATCCGGGCGTCGGCAACCTCATCGCAGGCGATGCAGCCGCTTGGCCACTACGCGGCGACCGAAATGAAGCTCAAGCGCGTCGTTGCGCTGGCCGACGATCTTGCCTTCGGCTACGAGGAGATCGGCGGCTTCCAGGCGGCGTTCGAGAAAGACGGTGGCTGCCTCGTCGGCAAGCTGTGGCCGCCGCTGACCACGCCGGACTACACGCCGTATGTCGCGCAGATCGCCGATTGCGACGGCGTTTGTCAGGGCTTTGCCGGATCGAACCCGCTGCGATTCATGAAAGCTTATGCTGACGCCGGAATGAAATATCCGGTGGTGACGGGCGAAGTCGGCGGCGACGACGCCTTGCTCAAGAGCTTCGGCAACGAGGCGCTGGGCCTCGTCTCCTGCTGCCCTTATTCGCTCGACCTGGAGAGCGCGGCGAATACCCGCTTCATCGACGCCATGGTGAAGAATTTCAACGCCATTCCAGGCTTCTATTCCGCCGGCATTTATGTCAATTGCCAGGTGATCGAGGCTGGTCTGAAGGCGACTGGCGGCGACATCGGCGACAAGGACAAATTCATGGCGGCGCTCAGGGCGGTCAGCCTAACCGACACGCCGCGAGGCCCGATCAAGTTCGACCATTTCGGCAACGTCGTCGGCACGTTCTGCATTCGGCACTGCGGCACCGAAGGCGCCAAATACGGCCTGAAGCTCTGGAACAAGGTCGTCAAAATCTACCACAATGTTAGTCAGTTCTGGACTTGGCCGGAGCAGGATTTTCTGGCTCATCCGGTCTATTCGCGCGACTATCCGCCGCTGCGGAAATGTTGATAAAAGCGAGACGATAGCGGACTTTGCCGGCCGGACGGGCTTCGCCCGGGACGCATGAAATGATAACGTGAAAGCGATAGCCTAAGGCTGATTGCGCAGGGATGCACGACATCGCGGGCGCCGCAGACAAGCTTAAGGCGCCAGAGGGAGGATACGAATGTCTCGCAAGCTTATGTCTCGGAAGGTCAGCCGCCGCGCGGTCTTGGCCGGCACCGCCGTCGGAGCGGCTGCCGCGCTGACTCGCTTTCCGGCGCCTGCAGTCGCTCAGGCCAAGCCATTCAAGCTCGGTCTTCTCACCGTGAAGACCGGGCCGCTCGCCCAGGGCGGCATCCAGATGGAACAGGGCGTGATCACCTACCTGAAAGAGACGAATTATACGATCGGCGGCCGCAAGGTCGATTTCGTCTCCGCCGACACCGGCGGCAATCCGGCCGGCGCCAAGACCAAGGCGCAGGAATTGGTCGAGCGCGACAACGTCGACGTCATTCTCGGCCCGCTCGCGGCCTTCGAACTCTATGCCATCAACGAATATGTCCAGCAGCAGAAAATGCCGGTGCTCAGCCTGGCGGCGGCCGATAACCTCACCCAACGCACGCCGAATCCATATCTGCTGCGCGCCTCGGCGACCTCATCGCAGGCCATGCAGCCGATGGGCCATTACGCGGCGACCGAGCTTAAGCTCAAGCGCGCTTTCTGCATTACCGAGGACTTCGCATTCGGCTACGAGCAGATCGGCGGCTTCCAGGCGGCGTTCCAGAAGGACGGCGGCTGCGTCGTCAACAAGCTGTGGCCACCGCTGGTGACACCCGATTACACGCCCTATGTCGCGCAGATCAGCGATTGCGACGTCGTCTGCCAGGGTTTTGCCGGCTCGAATCCGCTGCGATTCATGAAAGCCTATGCCAGCGCCGGGTTGAAATATCCGGTGGTGACGGGCGAAACGGGCGCCGACGACGCGCTGCTCAAAAGTTACGGCGACGAAGCGATCGGTCTTGTCAGTTGCTGCCCGTATACGCTTGATGTCCAGACCGACGCCAACCACCGCTTCATCGACGGCATGCTAAAGAATTACAACGCCGTGCCGGGTCAGTATGCGGCGCTGCTCTACGTCAATTGCCAAGTGGTCGATGCCGCGCTGAAGGCCACCGGCGGCGAATCGGGCGACAGGGAAAAGTTCATGGCGGCCCTCAAGGCGGTCAATCTCACCGACACGCCGCGCGGGCCGCTGAAGTTCGATCACCTCAACAACGTGGTCGGCACTTTCTATATCCGCCGCATCGGGACCAAGGGTGCCAAATACGGGCTGAAACTTTGGAACGAGGTCATCAAGACCTACGACAACGTCAGCCAGTTCTGGACCTGGCCCGAGGCGGAGTTCCTGGCGCACCCCGTCTATTCGCGTGACTATCCGCCGCTGACCAAGTGCTGATCGACGCGCTACTGAAACCGGCCCGGATTGCGGCCTGCGCCATCCGAGCCGCCAAACAAGCTTAAGGCAGCCGGAACGCGGAAGGACGGGTATGACATTCTGGCTGCTGCTCACGGTCAACAGCATCACGTTCGGCGGCTTGTTGTTTTTGCTATCCGCAGGCTTCTCTTTGATCTTCGGGCTGATGCGCATTCCCAATCTGACGCACGGCTCGATGTTCATGGTCGGAGCGTATCTGGGCACGTCGCTGCTGGGCGGTACCTCTGGATTTACGCTGAACTTCTGGGTAGCCGCGCTCATCGCCGCGGTGGAAGTCGCGATCCTGGGTGCGCTGATGGAGCGCCTGCTGCTGCGCCGACTCGCCGGCCAGCAATTGGCACAAGTACTGGTGACGCTCGGCGTCTCTTTCATGGCCGCCGATCTGTGCCTGATGGGCTGGGGCGGCGATCCGATCTCGGTGGCGACGCCGCCGCATCTTGCCGGCTTCGTCCGCGTCGACGGCGCGGCCTTCCCGCTGTACCGCATGGCGGTGATTCTGATCGCCGTGGTCTTTGCCGTCGCGTTGTGGCTGATGCTGGAGCGCACGCGGCTCGGCGCCATGATCCGCGCCGGCGTCGATGATCCGCAGATGGCGCGCGTGGTCGGCATCCGCGTCTCACAGCTCTTCACCATCGTCTTCGCGCTCGGCGCCGGTTTGGCCGGCTTCGCCGGCATCATCAGCGGCCCGATCTTGTCGGTCTATCCTGGCCTCGATCAGGACATGCTGCCGCTCGCGTTGGTCGTGGTCATCCTCGGCGGCACCGGTAGCCTGCTTGGTTCCTTCGTCGGCAGCATCATCGTCGGCTTCATCTACAATTTCGGCCAGGCGCTGTTGCCGGAACTCGCCTATTTCGTGCTATTCCTGCCGATGGTGCTCGTTCTGGTGCTGCGGCCGCAGGGTCTGTTCGGAGGTCAGATTCTGTGAACAGCCCCGCGGCAAGTCCGGTGACAAATCCTGCGACGAGCGAGTTGACAGGCGGCGGCGCTGTGCGGCGCGTCGCCATCGCCGTCGCCGTGCTGGCGCTGGTCGCCGTGCCCTACGCGATCGAGCAGGTCTATTACGTCAATATTGCGAGCCAGATCCTGCTCTACGCCGTGTTCGCGCTGGGGCTCAACGTTCTCGTCGGCTATGCCGGGCTGGTATCGCTCGGCCATGCCGGCCTGTTCGGCGTCGCCGCTTATGTCGTCGCCTATCTGCTGGCTGCCGGCCACGGCCATGCCTTAGCCATCTTGGCCGGGCTCGCGGCGGGCCTCGTCGCCACCGCGGGTTTTGCCGCGCTGGCGCTGCGCGCGACCGGCATCAGCTTCATCATGATCACGCTGGCGCTCGGCGAAATCATCTGGGGGCTTGCCTATCGCTGGATCAGCATTACCGGCGGCGACAACGGCATCAGCGTGTCGACTCGGCCAATGCCGTTCGGCCTGTCGCTCGACGCGCCGCGCGCGTTTTACGACGCGACGCTGATCGTGTTTTTGCTCGCGGTCGGCGCGGTGGCGATATTCGTCCGCTCGCCGTTTGGCGCCGCCTTGTGCGGTACCCGCGACCAGCCGCGCCGCATGAACGCGCTCGGCTATCACGTCTTGATGATCCGATTCTGGGCTTTCATGTTTTCCGGCCTGTTGACCTCCGTGGCCGGCATTCTGTTCGTCTATTACACTGAGTTCATCAGCCCGCAGGCGTTGGCATTGACTGCTTCGGCGGAAGGTTTGCTGATGGTGATCTCGGGTGGCGCCGGAACGCTGCTTGGGCCGGTGGTCGGCGCGGCGCTGGTCGTCATCGTCAAGAACGTGGTCAGCGCCTATATCACGCGCTGGAATTTCATGCTCGGCGCCATTTTCGTCGCCATCGTCGTGTTCATGCCGGAAGGTTTGGTGCCAGGCGCGGTGCGGCTGACGCGCTCGGCGTGGCAGTCGGCAAGCCGGCAGAAAGGCACGACGCGAAATGCGGCCGCATCGGCCCCGAGGCCGCAGTCATGACCGCGCTCGCCGTCAACGATCTCTGCAAGTCGTTCGGCGGCTTGCGCGTTACCACCAATGTCAATCTCGGCGTCGCCGCCGGCGAACGCCGTCTGATCATCGGCCCGAACGGCGCCGGCAAGACCACCTTGTTCAATCTGATTACCGGCGAGATCACGCCCGACTCCGGCTCGGTGGCGCTGTTCGGTCGCGACATCACCCGGACGCCGAGCCGCAAGCGCAGCCATCTCGGCATGGCGCGGACCTATCAGATCATTACGCTGTTTACACAGGACACGATCGAGCGCAACGTGACGCTGGCTTTGCTCGGCCTGTCGCCACTGCGCTGGAATCCGCTGCTGGCACTCGACCGGCAGCGGCATTTGCTCGAACAGGCCCGCGCGGCGCTCAAACGCGTCGGCCTTGATCATATCGCGGCACGGCCCTTGGCGCAGACCTCATACGGCGAGCGGCGCCGGGTCGAGATCGCCATGGCGCTGGCGCAGAACCCCAAACTCTTGCTGCTCGACGAGCCGTTCGCCGGCCTGTCGATCGACGAACGCCAGGACGTGCGCAAGCTGCTTGCTACCATTCCGCGCGACGTCACCATCGTCATGATCGAGCATGACATGGACACCGCGCTCGATCTGGTCGACCGCATCACGCTATTGCATTTCGGCGAGGTCATCGTCGAAGGCACTCGCGCCGAGGTGGTGGCCGATCCGCGCACGCGGGAGGTCTATCTTGGCGAATAGCGCGCTCGAGCTTCACGGCATCGAAGCCTATTACGGCGACAGCCACGTGCTGCAGCAGGTGTCATTCCGGCTCGGCGAGGGCCGGCTGCTCGGGCTCCTGGGCCGCAACGGCGCCGGTAAGTCGACCTGCATGAATGTCAGCGTCGGGCTATTGCCGCCGCGCGCCGGCAGCGTCGAGGTGTTCGGCGCCACGGTGACACGGCTGCCGCCGGAATCCGTCGCAGCGCGCGGCGTCGCGCTGGTGCCGCAGGGCCGCCGCATCTTCAAAAGTCTTACCGTGCGCGAGAATCTCATGGTCGCCGCGCATGCCGGCTTCGCCACCAGCCACGAGCCGTGGACCGCAGACACAGTGTTCGCCATGTTCCCGCGGCTCGCCGAGCGCCGCGGCCAGCTCGCCGGCTATCTGTCCGGCGGCGAGCAGCAGATGCTCGCCATCGGCCGCGCGCTGATGGCCAATCCGCGCGTGTTGCTAATGGACGAGCCGTCGGAGGGGCTGGCCCCGCAAGTCGTCGCCGAAGTCATGGCGACCATCCGCAAGCTCAAGGAAAGCGGGCTGTCCATCGTCCTGGTCGAGCAGAATCCGAAACTCGTTTTCGACATTGCCGACGACATCGTCATTCTCAATTCGGGCCGCGTCGCCGTAGTCTCGACGGCCGAACAACTCAAGAGCGGGGGCGTCGATCTGCGCCAGCATCTTGGAGTGTTTTAAAGCGCGATCCCGAAAGCGGCTTTCGGACGAGATGCTCCAATCGGCAATGCAGGATTATCCCTATCGCCTCATGCGGCTATTTGTTCACTCTTTTGTCGCGACGATGGCCGTCGATGATGGCTTCCTGCCGGATGCGGGGTAGCCCATTCCCACCGTCGCACCGGCAGGAAGCGTATTGCAAATGACACAACTCGCCGTCACCATGTCAGGTGAGGGTTTCGGAGGGCATTACTTGATTACCGTTCCCGAATTGGCGGCCGAGGCCTTGGGAGCCTATCTCGGCCAACATTTAAGCCGCAGGTTTGCCTCGACGCATGCCGACTTAACCGAGCTCATTCCCTCGATCGCAAGATTATCCCTCGAATGCATCGGCAATAGCGACGCGCTCTACCACAATGTCGAGCATACCATGCTGGTGACGCTGGTCGGCTACGACATCATGAAGGGCCGCTCGCTGATGAAACCGACCTATCCGAGCGATTATGCGCATCTGCTGGTCGCCTGCCTGCTGCACGACATCGGCTATGTGCGCGGCATCCTCAATGGCGACGGCGTCGACGGCTATGTCGTCGACGCCAAAGGCAACAAGGCCAAGCTGCCGCGCGGCGCGTCGGACGCCGCGCTGCTGCCCTATCACGTCGACCGCTCCAAGCTGTTCGTGATGGACCGCATGGCCAAGATCGAACTATTGAACGCCGAGCGCATCGCCCGTGCCATCGAGTTTACCCGCTTCCCGTCGCCCTACGCGCCGGGCGATGATGACGAAGAGGGCTTGATGGTGCGAGCCGCGGATTTGATTGGGCAGCTTGGCGATCCGCATTACCTGCGCAAGGCTAACGCGCTTTATTTCGAGTTCGAAGAAGTGGGTATGAACAAGCAACTTGGCTATACCTCACCGGCCGATCTCACCGACCTCTATCCGCAGTTCTATTGGAACAGCGTATCGCCGCATATCCAGACCGCCATCCGCTATCTGAACGTCACCTCGAGCGGACGGCAGTGGATCGCCAACCTCTACAGCAACGTGTTCCGCGCCGAGCGCGATCTCAGCCTGTGCGGCCCGCAGCGCTGAGGTCCTATTTGCTTGTCATGACGGTGTCACGTTCGGCGCTTCATCTTTTGCCAAGGTGACGTGCGGGCAACGGGAATTTGGATGCGCGCGGTGCTGATGCTCGCCAGCCGTTGTACTCGCTCATGACCTCGATCGTTCCCGGTGAAGCGAGCGACCCGGCAGTATCGGAGCCCGGCCGGACGACTCTTGCCGTCGCCGGCCTTGCGGCGCTCGGCATCGTGTTCGGCGATATCGGCACGAGCCCGCTCTATACGCTCAAGACCGCTTTCGACTTTCTCGGCGGTGACGTTACGCCGGACCGCGTCCTCGGCATGTTGTCGCTTTTGCTCTGGACGCTGTTTTTGATCACGTCGATCAAATACGTCGCCATTGCCATGAGCATCGACAATGACGGTGAGGGCGGCATTCTCGCCTTGATGTCGCTTCTCGGCGTCCAGCGGCGGCATCGCCCGGCCATTATCCTCGCGGGCCTTCTCGGCGCCGCGCTGATCTACGGCGACGGCGCGATTACACCTTCGATCTCCGTGCTCTCGGCGCTCGAAGGTCTTGAGATCGCTGCGCCGTCGTTGACCCATTACGTGGTGCCGACAGCAGTTGCCATTTTGCTAGTGCTGTTCGCCTTGCAGCCGCTTGGAACCTCGCGCATCGGCGCCGCATTTGGCCCGGTCATGCTGGTCTGGTTCATCGTCATCGGCGCGCTCGGCCTGTGGGGCATCGCTCGCTATCCGGCCGTCCTTGAGGCGGTCAATCCATATTACGGCCTGCACCTTCTCGCCACCAATGGCATGCGCGGCTTTGCCGTACTCGGCGGCATCTTTCTCTGCGTCACCGGCGCCGAAGCGCTTTACGCGGATATGGGGCATTTCGGCAAATCGCCGATCCGCTTTGCCTGGTCGTGGATCGTGCTGCCGTGCCTCGTCCTCAATTATGCCGGCCAATCGGCGATTGCGCTTCTCGGCGAACCGGTCGCGAACAACGTGTTCTACCGCCTGTGTCCGGAGCCGCTGCTTCTGCCGCTGATCTGTCTCGCTACCGTCGCCACCATCATCGCTAGCCAATCCATCATCACGGGCTCTTTCTCCATGACCCGGCAGGGCATTCAACTCGGCTGGATGCCGCGCCTGCATATCAAGCAGACTTCCGAGAGAGGCTACGGCCAGATTTATGTCGGCGTCGTCAATTGGCTGTTGATGGCCGTGACCATCGCGCTCACTCTGTTGTTCCAAAAATCCGACAATCTCGCCGCGGCCTACGGCATCGCGGTGTCGGCGACGATGCTGATGACGTCGTTCCTGCTGTTCATCGCCATGCGCGAGATTTGGCGATGGAGCATCATCACCAGCGGGATTGTTGCCGGCTTCTTTATCGTCATCGACGCCGGATTTTTCTCGTCGAATTCGTTGAAGATCGTCCAGGGCGGCTATGTGCCGCTGCTGCTGGCCGCTGTGGTGTACGGGATCATGCTCATCTGGCATCGCGGCACGGCCGCGGTGGCGCATAGTCTGGAGCAGGTGCCGGTCGCGGTGCCGGAATTTCTCGCCGACATCGAGAAGCGCAGGATTCCGCGCGTGCCGGGAACCGCGGTCTTCCTTACGCGCACGACCAGCGGGATTCCGCCGGTGCTGCTCTGGCATTTGCGGCAAAACCGTGCGCTGCACGAACGCGTGGTGGTATTGCGGGTCGCGACCGAATCGAAACCGCGGGTGCATTGGCCGGATCTGATGACGGTGTCGCGCGAAGGCGACAGCTTTTGGCGGATCACGGCACATTTCGGTTTCATGCAGCGCCCCGATATTCCGCGCCTCCTCGAAGAGGCGCAGCAGAAGGGCTGCGAAGTTCGGCTCGACGACGTGACCTATTACGTCGGTCACGAGATCATCGTGCACCGCGAGCGCGGCGCGGTGCTGCCGGTCTGGCAGGAGAAACTGTTCGCCGCGATGGTGCGCAATGCCACGCACGTCACCGACTATTTCCGGCTGCCGAGCGAGCAGGTGGTCGAGATCGGTCGCCAGATTTCGATTTGAAGAACTTTAAACCGGGCATGGATGGCAATCGCGAAAAGCCGGTTGTGCCTGAGGCCGCTATCGAGCAGATTGCGTTCCCTATGCGCGCCGCACGGACGGCGTGACGTGAGCAAGGAAACTCCCATGCCCGAACTCTGGAACAAATACGGACCAACCGCGGCGCGCAAGCACGGCAAAGCGGGCCGCGAGGTGCGGCCGAAGAGCGTCACTATCGACATTCATGCCCATGTCGACGTGCCGGAAGCGGCGAAATTCGTCGGTCCGCATCTCGATATGACGACGGTGCCGCTGGCTCACTTCGCCACCCCCGATTCCAAGGCGCTCACGCAAAAGCAGGCCGCCGACATCAGCGCGCGGCGCGGTCACGAGCACCGGCTCGCCGATCTCGACGCCATGGCCATCGACGTCCAGATGATCGCGCCGCCGCCGCTGCAATGCTATTATACGGTGCCGCTCGACATCGCGGTGCAAGCAGCGCGGATCGTCAACGACGGCATCGCCGAATTTTGCGGCAAATATCCCGACCGCATGAAGGGCTTCGGCACGGTGCCGATGCCAGACGGCCAGGAAGCGGCCAAGGAGCTCGAGCGCTGTGTCAAAAAGCTCGGCTTCACCGGGGTAGAGGTTTTGACCAATGTCGCCGGCAAGGAACTGTCCGATCCGGCCTTCGCGCCGTTCTGGAAAAAGGCCGAAGAACTTGGCGCGCTGGTGATGATCCATCCTAACGGCTTCACCGAGGCGTCGCGCTTCGAGCGATTCTATTTCAACAACGTCATCGGCAATCCGCTCGAGACGACGATCGCGCTGCATTATCTGATCTTCGACGGCGTTCTGGAGCGGCATCCCAATTTGAAGCTTCTCGCTGTGCACGGCGGCGGCTATCTCGGCGCTTATCCGGGCCGCATCGATCATGCCTGGGGCGCGCGCTCGGACGCGCATGGCGATCTGCCGCAGCCGCCGACCACCTACCTGAAGCGCATCTTTGTTGACACGGTGGTGTTCACGCCGTACCAGCTCGCCGAATTGGTGCGCGTGTTCGGCGCCGATCACGTCGTGATGGGCACCGATTATCCATTCGACATGGCCGACTACGATCCGGTCGGACACATCGCCGGCGTCGACGGTTTCGATGCCTCAACAATCGCGGCGTTGGCCGGCGGCAACAGCAAGCGGCTTCTGGGGCTGTAACGGGCGCGCCATGACTCTCGCGCCGCTCCTCGACGCTGCACGGGCGATCCGCATTCATGCCTTTGCGGCCATGACCGCGTTTGCGCTCGGCGTAGTGCAGTTGCCGGCGCCGAAAGGCACGCTGCCGCATCTCACGCTTTGCTGGATCTGGGTGACGCTGATGCTCGTGGTCAGCGTCACCGCCTTTTTCATCCCTCAGATCCCGCTGTGGGGACCGTGGAGCCCGATCCACCTGTTGGCGATCTTCACGCTAGTCATGCTGCCGGTCGCGGTTGTCGCCGCGCACCGCCACGACGTTGTGCGCCACCGCCGCGCCGTGATCGGGCTTTTCGTCGGCGCGCCGGTGATCGCCGGGATATTCACCTTTGCGCCCGGCCGCATCGTGCACGCGGTGGTCTTCGGCTCTTGAATCGCGGCAATTACTTCGCGGCGGGCGCGGCCGGCGCCGGGCTTGCTGCCGCCGCCGGCGGTGGAGCAGCCGGCGGCGGCGGGTTTGCAATTTTTGCGTAAATCGCGCCGGGGATGACCGCCATCACGAACGTAGTCGGCGTCTCCTTCGGGCCGAACGGCCCGGCGACCTGATGCGACACCGGCGGCAGGCTCTTGAGATAGGCGGCGATCGCCAGCGCATCCGGTTTGGTCAGGTTGGCATAAGCGTGCCACGGCATGACCGGCGCCAGCGTGCGGCCCTGAGGAGTTTGCCCTTTCGTGATTGCATTGACGATTTGCGCACTGGTCCAATTTCCCAAACCGGTCGCCTTATCGGGCGTCAGATTGGGACCGACGAAAACGCCGAGTCCCGGAATGGCAAATCCGACGTCGGAGCCACCGAGAAATTTGGTCATGTCCGGCCTGCCGAAAAAGCTGCCCGGCGTGTGGCAATCGGTGCAGCTGCCGAAGGTCACCAGATATTTGCCGCGGGCGATCTCGTGCTTATCCGCGGCATGGGCGCGAAGCGGCATCGCCAGACTGGCGCCGGCCAGCATCGCGGCGGACCAAAACAGAACTATCCCCCGGCGGCTCGACGGCTTAGCACGGCGGTCCGCCGCCAAATGGTAAGATGCAGCGCTTCGCATTCCGTTCCCCTTGCTGGTTGATTCGCAAAAAATCGCCCATCATGAACTGACGCGGCCAATCCGGCGCGCTGTCAACGGCAATCAATTCACACCGCGCCGATGCGATTTCCGTAAATTGGCTCTGGTCAGCTTTGCCCGCGACGGTCAGCCGAGGTCTCGACGATGGCCGCCGCAAGCGCCAGCGCCGCCGGCACGATCATGGGATAATCGATCAGATGCAGCGCCAGTGCGCCGGCGACGGCGCCTACGGCGTAGGCGATCCAGGCGATCGTGAGCACCGCCAGCGTTGCTTGCTGCTCCGGCGCCGAAGTTTCCGGCACCGCCGTCCCGAGCGTGACCAGATTGCCCGTAATGAAGACGGTATTGATCGGCACGCCGGCGATGCTGCGCACTGCGGCATTTTGCATGCCGAGCCCGGCGGCACAGATCGCGGCGCTCCATTGGCTGGCGATCAATTCAGAGCCGCCCAGCATCAGCGCGGTGAACACCAGCGGCAGACTTGGTGGAATCTTAAGCTTTAACGCGACTTCCGTGACGATGACCGCCGCTAGAAAAATCGCAATGATGCCGAAATGGAAGCCGGCGCGGTTGAGTTTGGCTTCGGCGAGGTCGATACCCAGCAGCACGGTATTGCCGCTCATCGCCCCGACGAAGGTGTCGTAGCGCAGAAAGGCGATGGCGTCGGCCGAGCCGCCGATCACGCAGAGCAGCATGGTTCGTCCGAGATCGCACGGTTGCATGGTTGGCAGCCCCCGTGTCGTCAGGGGCTCATCTTGCTAGCGCCGTTTCTTTTTGTCAGGCTTCAATCGGTGCACGGTGGCGGAGACGCCGGCGCTGCGCCGCAGCGCTTCTTTGAGGTCGACCGGCCGGCCGTGCTTCTTCAATAGATCGCTGAACGCTTCGTCGGCGAGCTCTTGAAAGTCCTTCATCTGATCGCGGCCGAGCAGGTCGAGCGCGCGCCAGGTCTCGTCGTCGAGCTGGACGCGCTTTCCCGGCATCAGCTCGCTTTCTTATGCCGCGAACCGGATCGGGCGACGTGCTTGGTGGCCGCCTCTTTGCCCTTCTTGCCGGCGATCGACAGCAACATTTCGCGTTGGCCTTCGACCTTCTTCTTACCGCGCTTCGCCGGGGCGCGCTGCGCGCCGCCACGGCCACCGCCGCCGGCTTTCACGCTCTGGCGCAACGCGTCCATCAGATTAATGACGTTCGACGGCTCGGGCTCTTTCGACCGCTCGATCTTCTCGCCCTTCTGCTTCTTGCGCAGCAAATCCTTCAGCGCGTCCTCGTAGTCGTCCTTGAACTCGGCCGGCTTGAAATGTCCGGTCTTGCTTTCGACGATATGCACAGCGAGCTCGAGCATGTCCTTCGGAATCTTCTCGTCCTCGATGTCCTCGAAATACTCCTTTTCGTCGCGTACCTCGTAAGGATAACGCAGCGTCATCCCGACCATGCCTTTGCCGCGCGCTTCGAGCGCGATGATGTGCTCGCGCGAGGTGAACACCACCTTGCCGAGCGCCACCATGCCTTCCTTGCGGATCGCCTCGCGGATGACGGCAAAGGCCTGCTGGGCGACCTCGCCGTCCGGCACGATGTAATACGGATCGCGCATGTAGAGCTCGTCGATCTCGCTGCGCGGCACGAATTCGTCGATTTCGATGGCATGCTTGGATTCGATAGCGACCGCGTCGAGCTCTTCGGGATCGAGCTCGATATATTCGCCCTTGGCCAGCTCATAGCCCTTGACGATGTCGGCGTTTTCCACCTCGTCGCCGGTCTCGGCGTCGATTTTCTTGTAGCGGATGCGGTTGCCGGTCTCTTTGTTGAGCTGGTGGAAGCTGATCTTTTCCCGCTCCGACGTTGCCGGAAACAGCGCGATCGGGCAGGAAACCAGCGACAGCTTCAAATAGCCTTTCCAATACGCGCGCGGGGCCACGGTACTACTCCGTTACTCGGAGCATGATCCCGAAAAGTGGAAGCGGGTTTTCGGAAAAGATCATGCTCAACAGGGGTCGGGAACGTCGACTCAACGATATCAGGGAACCGGCGTTCCACAAGGGAACACCGCGGCGGTAGTTATCACCCGTTTCGTCTTTGTTCTTCCCAGGCGTTTGGCCTAGACTCCCGCTGATTCGCCGATTCGGGAGCGCCAATTCATGCCGGTCAGCAGCGCACTGAGAAAAGAGCCACCGCGACCTGCGGAAAAGCCCAAGCCGCGGCTGTTTCACGCCCGGATGGTGGTGACGCGGGTCGAGGAGTGGTGCGTCGAGGCGGAGACCTCCGAGGAAGCCCGTATGCTGCTCGCCGCCGGTGCCGGCCATCGCTGCACGCCCGGCGAGAGCATTCAGGTCGAGCTCGAACGGCTGATCGAGGATTAAGCGGCCCGCCGCGACCCTCGTTTCCCTAGAACAATCGCTCGGATGCGAGCCGCGCGCCGTCGCGCAGGCTTGCAAGCTTAGCCCAGACGACGTCCTCGGCGACGCGGCCCCAGCCGGCCGAGGTATCGAAACCGCAATCGGTGCCGGCCAAGACCCGAGTCGGATCGCCAATGACCGCGGCGACGCGCTGCAGGCGGTCGGCCACGACCTCCGGATGTTCGACGAAGTTGGTCAAGCTGTCGATGACGCCCGCCACGAGAATTTGGTCGCCTCGCAGCGGATATTTTTCGAAGCAGCGGAATTCGTGGGCATGCCGCGGGTTGGCGAAGGGCAGGACCAGCCCGCCGACATTGGCTGCAAGAAGCGCAGGCAGGATGGCTTCGAGCGGCACGTCGCAATCGTGCGGCGATTCCGAATTGCCCCAGCACACATGCAAGCGCACTTGAGCGCGCGGCACGTTGGCGAGCGCTCGGTTGATGGTCGAGACGACCTCGGCGACGAAGTCGACGAAGTCGGACACCGGCAGGTCCTTGTAGGTGATGTGGCGCTCCAGCGCCAAATCGGGCGCGTCGATCTGCAGCAAGAGCCCGCTGTTCGCGATCGCCTCGTATTCCACCTGCAATGCCTTGCCGAGCGCGGCGAGATAATTCGACTGTGTATCGTAATGCTCGTTGCGAACCGCGGTGGCGAGAATGCCCGGCGACGGCGCACTCATGAAGGCTTCGACGAAGACACCCGGCGATTCGGCCAGCACCTCGTTGAAAAAGCGACATTCCGCCGCGATGGCGCCGGGATCGATGTAACGCACCTCGCCGATCGCCTTTGGCAATCCGCCGAGCGCCGAGACCTGCGTCCGCGCGGCATGCTGCTCGTTCCACATGCGCTTGAACTCCGGGTAACGGTCGACGTCGGCGCGCGACGGCCGTTCCCAGCTGCCGCCCAGCCCCGACAAGCGCGACTTGAGATAGAGGAAAAAGGAGTCCCGCTGTTGCTCGCCGTTATTGCCGACGTCGATGCCGGCGGCGTGCTGCTTTTTGACGACTTCGCGCACCGCGTCGCGGCCGGCGCGTTCGATTGCGCCGCCGTTCACCGCCGCGCCCCTGGCGCGCAGTGCGTAAAGCTCCGTCAGCGGCCGCGGCCGCGGCAGGCTGCCGGTATGGGTCGTCAAGATCCGCGAATCGCTGCGTTGCATTGTCGTTGTCGTGCCTTATCGGGACAAATGATGCGGCAGCCAAAGCGCGAGGTCGGGATATAAGATCACCAGCGCCAGTACCGCAAACATGGCGAGGTGAAACGGTACCGTGCCGAGAACGACCTCGCTCAGCTTGCCGTCCCAGATGCTCTGGATGACGAAGAGATTGATCCCGATCGGTGGCGAAATCTGTCCAAGCTCGACAAAGAGAACGAGCACGACGCCGAACAACAGCGGATCGATCCCGTAGCTTGGCAGCACCGGAAAGATCAGCGGCACCGTGATGACGATCATGCCCAGGCTTTCGATCAGGCAACCGAGCACGGTGTAGAGCACGAGCAGCGCCAGAAAGAACTCCAGCCGGCTTAGATGCAAGCCGACAATGAAGGCGGTGACCTTTTCGCCGACGCCGGCGAAGCTGATGGCGTAGGAGAATATATAGGCCGTGAAGATGATGAACAGAATGTTGCCGGAGAATTTGATCGTATTGTAGCTCGCAGTGAGCACGGCTCGTGGCGTCAGCTCGCCGAATACGGCGCCGAGAATGATCGCAAGACTGCAGCCGATGGTCGCCCCTTCGGTTGTGGTGACGATCCCGGCGTAAATGCCGCCGAGCGTGCCGGCAATAAGCAGCGCGAACGGCAGCACGTCGCACAGCGCCGCAAACAACTCATGGAGCGAACGCGGCCCGGATTCGCGCGGCGCTACGCCCGGCACGGTCACGGCATGGGCGCCAATATAGGTCATGAACGTCGCGGTCATGATCAGGCCGGGGACGATGCCCGCCATGAACAATTTCGGCACCGAGGTTTCGGTGAAAGTGCCGTAGACGATCATGCCGAAGCTAGGCGGCAGGAGGATGCCGAGCGTGCCGCCGGCGGCGAGGGAGCCTGCGGCCAGACGCCGGTCGTAATTCCGCCGCGTCAGCTGCGGCAGCGCCACGCCGCCTATCGAAGCCGCCGTCGCGATGCTCGAGCCGCTCACCGAGGCAAAGATCGCGCAGCCGGCGATATTGGTCTGCAGCAAGCCGCCGGGAAGCTTGGCGACGAGTTTGGCGAGGCCGCCATAGATACGGCTGCTCAGGCCGCTGACGCGCAAGATTTCCGCCATCAGCATGAACAACGGCACGCAAGTGAGGACAAAGCTGTTCATGCTGCCCCAGCTCACAAGCCCCAGGCTGTTGAGGCTCGGCAGGCCGCCTTGCAGCAGAAGATAGAAGGTTGCCGGCACCGCGATGGCGAAGGGCACGGCCATGCCGCAGGTCAGTAAAATCAGAAAAAGCCCGAAAGTGACAAAAATCTGGATATCGGGACTCATGACTTTCGGTTTTCCTGGCGTTCAGAATTCCGGTGTCTCGGGATTGGCGGCTTTCGCAATTTGGTCGTCCGCCGCGCCGCCGCCCAGCGCGCGCAGCACGGCCAGATCGGCGGCAAGAGTCCGCAACAGTGAGAAGCACAACGCCGCCGCTCCGGTCGCCATGACGAGCTGCGGCAGCCAAAGCGGCGTCGCCAGGTAGGTCGGGGCCCGGTCGGCGAACCGGTAGGACGACACCTCGAATCTGGCGAGCTGCCACAGCAGCAGCGCGCCAAAGGCAAAGGAGAGCAGATCGAAAATCACGTGGGACAGCGCGCGGCCGCGCGGCGATAGCCGCGATTGCACCAGCTCGACGTGATGGAAACTGTCGTTGATCTGGCAGACCGGCAGGCTGACGAAACAGATCGTCACCAGCATGTAGCCGCCAAGCTCGTCGGAAATCTCGAACGAGAAATTGAACAGCGATCGCGTCAGGATATCAAGGCCGATGACGACCACCATGACGGCCAACGCCGCGACGCAGGCCAACCTGCAGATGCGCTCGACGATGGTCTCGGGAAGCGTCCGCGCCGACCGGCGGACGGCGTCGTCGGGCTCGTTCTGCACCATCGCGCCACCGCCGCGTTATCGCCCCAGCGTCTTGCGTACCGTCGCCAGCGCCTCGACGATGTCGGGGCCGCGTGCCTTTGCCCATTCGTCCCAGTAAGGCTTCATGCCTTCCACTGCACGCGCGACCTCCTCCGGCGTCGCCTTGGTGAAGGTGTAGCCCATGGCGGTGAGCGTCTGCACCGACTCCGCTTCCTCCTTCTGCATAGTTTCCTGATCCCAGCGCGCGGCGTCCTGCGCGACCTGGCGCAGCTTGGCCTGCAGATCGGGGCTGAGCTTGTTGAAGGCGTCGGTATTGGCGATGTAATAGGAATTATTCACGTTGACGATCAGCTGATAGCCGTATTTCAGCAGGTCCTTCCACAACACGGCGCCGACGCCCGCGGTGAAGATGCCGTCGACCACGCCGCGATCGAGCGCCGACGGCACTTCCGGCGCGCTCATCGTGATCGAGGTGCCGCCGAAATAGCGCACGAGCTCGCCCTGCTCGGGCTGCGCGACGCGAAGCTTCAGACCCTTGATGTCGGCCAGAGATTCGATCTTTTTGCGTCCCCAGATGAATTGCAACGGATAGGTGTATGAGGCGAGCAGCGTCACTCCCTTCTGCCCGAACGACTTTTCGACATAGGGCTTGAGGGCGGCATCGGCCTTGGCGAAATCGTCGTAGGATTGCACCAGCATGGGCAGCCGGGGAATGCCGGCGACTGGAATATTTCCGGAGTTGAACAGGTCGTCGCCCATCTGCACCACGTCTTCGCCGACGGCCTGAGTGATATTGCTGGCGTTGATCTGCAGCGTGCCGGCGAGGTGGAGATGCACCTTCAATGCGCCGTTGGTCGCCTTGTCGATCTCCTCGGTAAACATCTGCGCGCCGCGCGACGTCGCGAAATTGGGCGCTGATTGATGCATGTAAAAATTCCACTCCTCGGCGTAGGCGCCGCTGCAAGCCAATGTCAGCGCCAGTGCCAGGCATGTGCCGGCGACGAGGCTCGTTGCTCGATTGGGCATGGCGTTTCTCCCCCGACCTGCCGGAAAATACCGCGGCGGTCCCTGATTTTTGTCACGGCAAAAGGCCGAGCAAAGAGCCTATGGACAGCGCTATGGGGTGTCAACGCATCAGGATACCGCCGCGTTCGCCGTCGCAAATTGGACATTTCGCGGTGTAAGCTTGGCCCAGACCGTCCGGCAACGGACTGATGGAGCGGCATTTCGCTTGAGTCATTATTACGGGTGTCATGACGACGGCTGATGCCTTAATGCCGCCGCCGGCGGGCGCGATCGATTTCCTCGGCAAGGAGGCGGCGTATTGGCGGCTGCGCGTCAAGGGCGCCGCGTTGCTCGCGCTGACGCTCGGCATCTATCGCTTCTGGTTCGCCACCGACGTGCGGCGTTATTTGTGGTCCAACACCGAGATCGGCGGCGAGACGCTGGAATATACCGGGCTTGCCACCGAGCTTCTGGGCGGTTTCCTGATCGCCGTCACCATCGTCGGTCCGCTCTACAGCGCGATCGCCACGGCGGCGCTGGCGCTCGACACCGCGGCGGTCGCGATTGCCGCCGTCGGCTTTTTGCTGCTGGTGCTGCTCAGCCAGTTCGCGCTCTACCGGGCGCGCCGCTATCGGCTGACGCGCACGGTGTTCCGCGGCGTGCGTTTCGATCAGTACGGCTCGGCTTGGCGCTATGCGCTCTTTGCGCTGTTGTGGTGGACGCTTGCCGCCGCGACGCTCGGGCTTGCTTATCCGTGGGCGCAAGCAAGCCTGCAGCGTTACAAGATGCGCCACACCAGCTATGGCGACCTGCACGGCTCGTTTGCCGGGTCGGGATCGGCGCTGTTCCTGCGCGGGCTGCCGATCTGGCTTGTCGTTGTCGGGCCAGTCGTGTCGGCCGTCATCGCGCTCGGACGCGTGGTCGATTGGAATGCGCTCAATGCGATGATGGCCCAGGGCGACACCAAACCGCTAGCCTTGCTCGTCGGCGACACCGGGGTGGACGTGTTCGTCGTCGTCACGGCGGCGGTCGGCATCAGCCTCGCCATGGCGCTGCTTTTTTATCCGCTCTTCGCCGCCATCATGATGCGCTGGTGGATTTCCGGCCTGCGTTTCGGCGCCGTGACGGTGCGATCGCATTTGTCGACGGCAAAGGTCTATCGCGTTTATCTGCGCTTTCTGCTCTACGTCGTGCCTTATTTGCTGGTGGTCATGGCGATCGGCGGCGTGTTCGTTTTCCTGGGTGACAAACTGCTCGGATCGAGTCGCGATTCCATGCCGGCCGAGCTTCTCGTCAGCGCGATCACGCTCGGCATCTATGTCACGATGGTGCTCGGCGCCTCGACGATCTATCAGGTCGTGGTCACCTTCGCGATGTGGCGGCTCGGCGTACAATCGGCGAAACTCACGGGAGCGGAGGCGCTCAACGGCGTGCGCGCTAGCGGCGCGCCCGATTCAGCGCTCGGCGAAGGCCTGGTCGATGCGCTCGGCGTCGGAGGCATTTGATGCAGCTTCGGCGATCCGCGCACAATGACTGACACGCCCGCAATGCATGCGCCGCTGCGCGGACCGGCCGTCTATTTCGACGGCACGTCGAGCGTGCGCAATGACGTTGTCGTCGAGGCCGACGCGAAGGCTTTACGCATTCTGGCTTGCCGCGGTCAAGGCCGGGATCGCGTGCTTGACGAATGGCCTTACGCCGAATTGCGCCGGATGTCGGCGCCGGAGGGCGTGCTCCGTCTCGGCCGGCGCGGCGAAACGTTGTTGGCACGGCTCGAAATCCGCGCGCCGGAGCTCGCCGCCGCGATCGAAGATCGCGCCGAGGCGCTCGATCGCGGCGGCGCAGCCGAGCGGCGGCTGCGCCGCCAAATCGTGGCGTTGAGTTTCGCCGCCGCGGCTTCGCTCGTCGTCACCGCGGTGTTCGGCCTGCCGGCGCTGGCGAGCCGGATCATCCCGCTCGTGCCGCTCGCGGTCGAGCACAAGCTCGGCGATGCCATCGACCGCAACATTCGCGGCACGCTCGACAGCCAGCATCTCGGCTCGGCTTTCGCCTGCGGCGCGGCGCCGAGCGAAGCGGCCGGCCGCGCCGCGCTCGACAAGCTCGTCGGCAAGCTCGAAACAGTCGCAGCGCTACCGTTTCCCCTGCATGTCGAGGTGGTGCGCCGCGCCGAGCCCAATGCCATGGCGCTGCCCGGCGGCCACGTTTATATCGACGACGGGCTGATCGCTAAGGCGCAGACGCCGGACGAATTGGCCGGCGCGCTGGCGCACGAGATCGGGCACGTCGCTCATCGCGACGGCACCCGCACCGTGCTGCAGACGGCGGGCCTGTCGTTTCTGTTCGGCATGATGCTCGGCGATTTTGTCGGCGGCGGCGCGGTCGTCATCGCCGCCAGGACGGTGCTGAAATCGTCCTATTCGCGCCGCGTCGAGGCTTCGGCCGACGCCTATAGCGTCGATCTGATGGCTAAGGCGGGCGGCGACCCGCATGCGCTCGCCGCCATCCTCAAGCGCATCGTCGGCGACAAGAATGAGGGGATGAAGCTCTTGCTCGACCATCCCGAGACCAAGGACCGGATCGCGGCGATCGACGCCGTTGCCGTCGCCGGCACGCCGTTGCCGCTCCTTGACGCGGCGGATTGGAGCGCGCTCAAACAGATTTGCGCCCCGCTGCCGGCGAATGCTACCGGCAACGTCAGCGCCCATTAGCCGGACCGATCATGCGCCGCCGCATTCTCCACGATCAGCCGATCTCGCGGCTTGCCGTCTGGGCGCGGCGCATCGCCTTGTTTTCATTCGCCGCAACCTTCGTCGCCATCGTCATCGTGCGCTCGGGCGCGCTCGATATCGTTCCGGCGCTCTCGACTCTTGGCGGCGCGCTGGTGCTGGCCTGCGTCGCGATCCTGCTCGCGCTCGGCTCCGGCATCGTCATCTGGCGCGACGGCATCGGCGGCGGCCGGCACGCGGCGACCGCTTTGCTGATCGGTTTCGCGCTGATTGCCTATCCGCTCTATCTCGGCGTCAAGGCCTACCGCCTGCCGGCGATCTACGACATCACCACCGATCCGATCGATCCGCCGCAATTCGACGCCATCGCCCGGTTGCGGCCACGCGACGCCAACCCGATCGCTTATGCCGGTCTCTATGCCGCTGAGCAGCAGAACGCCGCCTATCCCGACATCGCGCCCGACGACACTACGGCGACGCCGCAGGAGGCCTACAACGCCGCGATGAAGGTCATCGCCAAGCGGCGCTGGCGCGTCGTCGATGCACGGCCGCCGCAAGCGGCTTTGCCGCGCGCCGTCGATGCGCGGCAGCCGCAAGACACCGCGGTGCGTGACGGCATCATCGAGGCGGTGGCGCGCACGCCGATTCTCGGTTTCCGCGACGACGTCGTGGTGCGGGTGCGGGCGACCACCGACGGCGCCCGTATCGACGTGCGCTCGGCCTCGCGCTACGGCCGCAACGATCTCGGCACCAATGCCGCGCGGGTGCGCAATCTGATCGATAACATCGACGATGTGTTGTCCGCGCCGGTGCCGGAAAAGAAAGCGCCACCGCCGCCGCGTCAGCCTCCAGGCAAGGCCTCGGCCAACCGATAAGTGCCCTCGATCGACGGCGGGCCTTCGGTCGCCACCACCCCTCGCGCCACCAGATCTTCCAAATGCGCCAGCACTGATAAAGCGGCGGCGCCGGCAAGCCGCGGGTCGAGCCCGATATAGACCGCCTTGACGATGGTCGGGATGTCCGCCGCCCCTTTGCCGAGCCGGTGCAGGATCGAAGCTTCGCGGCCTTGGCGGTGGCGGATCAGATGCTGCACGTAGCGCGGTGCTTCGCGTACCGGCGTGCCGTGGCCGGACAGGTAAAGCGGCTCGCTGCGCCGCGCGAGCTTGTGCAGCGACGCCATATAGTCGCTCATGGCGCCGTCGGGCGGCGCCACGATGGTGGTCGACCAGCCCATCACATGATCGCCGGCGAACAACAGATTGGCCTCCTTGAAGGCGAAGGCCATGTGATTGGCGGTATGCCCTGGCGTCGCCACCGCTTCGAGCGTCCAGCCGTCGCCGCTCACCGCTTCGCCGTCGGCGAGCGCCACGTCGGGACGGAAATCCATGTCGGCGGATGCGTCGAGCCGGCGCGTCTCGCCGATGTGCAGTGGCCGCGCCAGCCGATGTGGACCTTGGGCAAAGACTTTGGCGCCGGTGGCCGCTTTGACTTTCGGCACCGCCGGCGAATGATCGCGATGCGTATGCGTGACGAAAATATGGGTCACGGTCTCGCCGCGCACGGCGTCGAGCAGCGCTGCGATATGGGTGTCGTCGTCGGGGCCGGGATCGAGGATCGCGACTTTGCCGCGGCCGATGATGTAGCTCATAGTGCCCTTGAAGGTGAACGGCCCGGGATTATTGGCGACCACGGCGCGCACGCCTGGAACGAGCTCGCGCACCCGGCCGGGTTCGAGATCGAACGTCTTGTTGAAGGGCACGTCGTCGCTCATGCGCGGCTGCATATCATTTGCGCAGCCAGAGTTCGAATCCGATCGGATCGAGCCTGATCTCGCCTTGGCCGAACTGCGACTGCGCCACCAGTCCCATCATGCTCTCTTTGCTATAGGCGCGGCTTTTCAGCATGGTGCGGAAGGTCAGCTTGATGATTGCGGCGGTGAAAAAACCGCGGTTCTTGAAATAGTCGCTCACCGCCCGCGGCGAATAGTCCTTGCGCAGATCGATGACCAACGCCGTGCCGTTGTCTTTGAGCACGCGGTGCATCTCGTTGAGCGTGACCAGCGGGCGAGTGAAGTTCTTGAACGCGGCGCGGCAGACGATGAAATCGAATTGGCCGTCGGGAAACGGCAGGTCGGCGGCGTCGCCGTGCTCGAAATCGACATCCACGCCGGCCCGGCGTGCATTCTCGGCGGCGATCTGCACGAAGGTCCGGCTGATGTCGAGCCCGGTCACCCGGCCGCCGGCGAGCTTGGCCAGCTCGATGGCGAGATAACCGGGCCCCGGCGCGATTTCGAGCACGCGCGAGCCGGGATTGAGGAGGTCGGCGATGCGGCGCGCGGTCTGTTGCACTTCCTCGCGGTCATGCGCGGTCTGCCGCGCATACCAGGTCGCGACGAAACCCTCCATGCCGCGCCCCTTATGGGGCTTTGCCGGCGCATCCGTCATGCTGCGCTCCTTCGCTATGTGCCACTACCATGTGCGAAGGCAACGAAGCGGGCGCAAGCGCGGGAAGGCAGCCGAAATGCGATTGGGGTTCCCAAAAATAGTAGAGCCCCGGTGCCGGGAATGCCGGGGCTCTAGCAACCTCAATTCGCCACGGTAAGTGAGACCGAGATCGCCGATCTTTGTCATGCAAGCGCCGGGCCAAGTCGACCAGCCAAGTCGACACAACAAAACCGAGGCGATTCCGGCCGGATCTATGCGGCAAATGCCGTCTTTGGTCGCGCCGCGGGCGTCGGCTGGCTATTTTGCAGGCAGTGGCGCTAAAACGGCGTCCGGCTGCGGATGGCGGCGGCCAGCGTGCCTTCGTCGAGATAGTCGAGCTCGCCGCCGACCGGCACGCCGTGGGCGAGCCGCGTCACCTTCACATGGCCCTTTTCTTGCGCGTCGTGCAGCAGGTCGGTGATGTAATGGGCGGTGCTCTGGCCGTCGACAGTGGCGGAGAGCGCCAGCACGACTTCGTTCACGGCCGGGTCGCTCGCCCGCTTGATCAGCGCGTCGATCGACAGATCGTCCGGGCCGGTGCCGTCGAGCGGGGAGAGCGTACCGCCGAGCACGTGATAGCGTGCATTGATGGCATGCGCACGCTCCAGCGCCCATAGGTCGGCGACGTCGGCCACCACCACTATGGCGGAGGCATCGCGCCTGGGATCGGTGCAAACAGTGCAAGGATTTTGCGTGTCAATATTGCCGCAAACCCGGCACACCTCGATCTTCTCCATCGCGGTCGCCAATGCGGCGGCGAGCGGCGCCATCAGCAATTCGCGTTTCTTGATGAGAAACAAGGCGGCGCGCCGCGCCGAGCGCGGGCCGAGGCCGGGGAGGCGGGCCAGGAGCTGAATCAGGCGTTCGATTTCGGGACCGGCGGAAACGGCGGGCATCAGAACAGCTTCAGCCCCGGCGGCAGCGGCAGGCCGCCGGTCAGCGCCTGCATCCGTTCGGCGAGCTGGGTTTCGAGCTTGCGTTTGGCGTCGGCATGGGCGGCGACGAGCAGGTCTTCGACGATTTCCTTCTGGTCTGGCTTGAACAGCGAATCGTCGATGCGCACGCCGCGCAGATCGCCCTTGCCGGAGATCCTCACGGTGACCATGCCGCCGCCGGCTGAGCCTTCGACTTCCAGCCGGTCGAGCTCGGCCTGCATGGCTTCCATCTTCGATTTCAATTCGGTGGCCTGCTTCATCAGGCCGAGAAAATCAGGCATCGGGTTTTCCTATCTTATTTGTTCCGTCACCCTGCGGTGCGACCCCGACTTGATCGGGGGCTCGAAGGGCGGCGGCCTCAGCGCTGGGGCCGCATCCTTCGAGGGCCGCTGCGCGGCCGCCTCAGGATGACGGTAACAATGTAACGGCGCGCTATCGCTCCTCGTCAGGTGGTTCATCGTCAGTTTGTGGACCGTACGGA
>JASHOX010000135.1 GCA_030038415.1 Xanthobacteraceae bacterium | reverse complement strand
TTGGCGTTGCGAATCTTTTCCATGACGCCCCGCGGGTGACGGCGAATGCAATGCTAGCATTGTGGCATGTCGCGGACCAAATGCTGAATGCCTGTTCATAGCGCGTAGCGCGCCGCCATCTCCGGGTCCTTGGCGGCGACCTGCCGGGCGAGGTCGACCAGCACTTTGGCCTGCTTCCAGGTCGCGTCGTCCTGCATCTTGCCGTCGATCATCACCGCGCCGCTGCCGTCCGGCATCGCCGCGATGATCTTCTGCGCAAATGCAACCTCGGCGGGGATCGCCTGGTGCCATTCCTCGGTATTGTCGAACACCGGATCGATGTCGAACACGACGCCGCGGAACGGATAGAGCCGGTGCCGCACGACCTGGCCGATCTGAAATTTGGCGTTTCGAATCTTTTCCATCGCGGGCCGTATTTTAACGCTTCTCAGGGGCGATCATGCAACGATTATGCCTCATCGCGCCGGGCCTGCAAAATCGCCCTCATAGGCCGTAAAGTTTCGCCATTTCCGGGTCCTTTTCGGCCACGAGCCCCGCCAGATCGACCAGCACCTTGGCCTGTTTCCAGGTGGCGTCGTCCTGCATCTTGCCATCGATCATCACCGCGCCGCTGCCGTCCGGCATGGCGGCAATGATCTTCTTGGCGAAGGCGACCTCGGCCGGGTCGGGCGAGAACACCCGCTTGGCGATTGGCACCTGGTTCGGGTGCAGCGTCCAGGCGCCGACGCAGCCCATCAGGAAGGCGTTGCGGAATTGCACCTCGCAGGCGGCGCTGTCGGCAAAATCGCCGAACGGGCCGTAAAACGCCTTGATGCCAGCGGCGGCGCAGGCATCGACCATCTTGGCGATGGTGTAGTGCCACAGATCCTGCTGATAGGCCGGCCGCGGCGCGTCCGTCGCGCCGGCATCGGCCAGCACCTTGTATTCGGGATGGCCGCCGCCGACCCGCGTGGTCTTCATCGCACGCGACGCGGCGAGATCGGCCGGGCCGAGACTGATGCCCTGCATGCGCGGCGAAGCGACCGCGATCGAGGCGATGTTGTCGACGCCCTCGGCGGTCTCCAGGATGGCGTGAATGAGGATCGGCTTATTCACGCCGTGCTTGGCTTCAAGCTGGGCGAGCAGCTGATCGAGGTAATGGATGTCCCAGGCGCCCTCCACCTTCGGCAGCATGATGACGTCGAGCTTCTGCCCGATGGCGGCGACGATTTCAGTAACATCGTCGAGCATCCAAGGCGAATTCAGCGCATTGATGCGCGTCCACAGCCCGGTCTCGCCGAACTCGCACGACTTCGCCATTTCGATAAATCCCGCGCGCGCGGCTTCTTTGGCGTCGGCCGGAATGGCGTCTTCGAGATTGCCGAGCACGACGTCGACCTGCGCGACCAGCTCCGGCACCTTGGCACGCACCTTCTCGATATGCGGTGGCACGAAGTGGATCATGCGCTCGAGCCGCAGCGGCAGCGCGCGCAGCGGCGCCGGCGCACCGATCGCCAATGGCTTGAAGAAATTACGCGGCAGTTTCATGCAGGTACCAAAAAGCCCTTACAGTTGACGGTAGGATGAACGATAGGGCCCGCCAAGCCGCTTTTGGCGGCACGGCTGCCTAGGAAATAGCGTCCTTACACCATCTCACCGCGCATCAGCCGCGGCTGCGAGGCGGCCGGCGTCACGCCTTCGCGCATCAAGACGCGGCGTAAGGGGCCGATGCGGTCGACGAGATAAAGCGACAGCCCGCGCGCGCCGTGCGCCGGGAAAAAATCGGTGAGCAGGCTGCGGTTCAACACATCGACGGCGACGGTCCGGCTGGTCACGTCGGCGCGCCGTTGTTCGTCATAGCGCGCCAGCACATCCGGTGCGCCGATATCGAGGCCTTGGCGCCGCGCGTCGGCCACGATCTCGGCAAGGGTGGCGCCGTCGCGCAGCCCGAGATTGAGGCCCTGCGCGCCGATCGGCGGTACCACATGCGCGGCTTCGCCGACCAGCGCGACCCGCGCCCGGGCAAAGGCGTTTGCGGTTTCGATCGCCAGCGGGAAAACGCCGCGGCCGGGCTCGACGCGCATCGTGCCGAGCAGCGAATGGGCGCGGCGCTCGATCTCGACCGACAGGGCCGTATCGCTCAGCGCGGCGAATTCGGCGGCGCGCGACGGGTCGAGCACACAAACCAGGCTCGAACGGCGGCCGGGTAGGGGCACCAGCGTGAAGGGGCCGCTTTCGGTGTGGAATTCGGTCGATGTGTCGTCGTGCGAACGGTCGTGGGCGAGGTTGAGCGTCAACGCCGTCTGCGGGTAGCTCCGCCGCCGCGTGCCAATTCCGGCTGCACCGCGCGCGAGCGACCGTGCGCCGTCGGCGCCGATTGCGAGATGCGCGCGCACCTTGCCGTCGGCATGATCGATGGCAACGCCATTCGCGTCGGGATTGATCGCGAGCGCCGGCGCGCCAATGCGCGGCAAATTCAGCGCGGCGGCGCGGGCTTCAAGCGCCGCCATCAAATACCGGTTTTCGATGTTGTAACCGAACGCGTCGAGCCCGATCTCGGCGGCATCGAAAAAGACTTCGGGGGCGCGAAATAGCCGTCGGGTATCGTCGACGATGCGAAGTTTTTTCAGCGGCGCGGCATGCGGCAGACAGGCTTGCCACGCGCCGAGCGTTTCCAGCGCCGTGACGGATCCGGCAAGCAGCGCCGTCGTCCGGTGGTCGGGCTTTGCTGGCGGCGCGATTAAGAGCGCCTCCACGCCGGCCGTCTTAAGCGCGATGGCACAGACCAGCCCGGCCGGCCCGCCGCCGACCACGGCAACTTCGGAGGTAAAGTCCCTGTTCACGTCCATTAATTGCTGCCGTTCTATGGCGCCGACCTGTCGGCCATTTGGCATCGAATATCTTACAATGACAGCGCGATTGGGTACGACTTTCTATTTCACGTATAAGCTTAACTTATGGATCCAACAGAACCGGCAAACGAAGCGAAAACACTGATCACCGCCGCCTTTGCCGTGCATGTATTCACCGCCTGCGGCGCCGCCTGCGCGCTCCTCGCTTTGATCGCCGCGGTGCGCGCCGACTGGCCGCAAATGTTCGTCTGGCTCGGCATCGCACTCTTCATCGATGGCGTCGACGGCACTTTTGCGCGGCGGCTGCGGGTTGCCGACCTGCTGCCGCGCTGGTCTGGCGACGTTCTCGATCTCGTCGTCGATATCCTCAACTACGTATTCGTGCCGGCCTTTGCGGTTGTCGCCGGCGGGCTTTTGCCGCAAGCCTTAGCGATCCCGCTTGGAATCCTCATCGTCGTCACCGGGTCGCTCTATTTTGCCGACCGGCTGATGAAGACCTCGGACTACTACTTTCGCGGCTTTCCGGCGCTGTGGAACGTCGCGGTGTTCTATTTGTTTCTGCTCAAGCCCGCGCCATGGCTCAGCGCCGCGCTGATTGCGGCGCTGGCGACGCTGACCTTCGTGCCGTTTCACGTCGTCCACCCGGTCCGCATCGCGCATTTACGCGTTTTGACGACAGGCGCCCTCATCCTATGGATGCTGCTTGCCCTCGTCGCCGTGGCGCGAAATCTTGAGCCCGGCTTTTGGCCCCTTGCCGGCTTGTGCCTCCTTGCGATCTATTTCGTCGGCGTCGGCTTCCTGCGCCGGCATCACCCCTAACTATTGGAGTAACCCGTGCCCCGACCCGTTCTTCTCATCGCTGGCGGCAGCCGCGGCATCGGCGCATCGACGGCAAGGCTTGCCGGCGAACGCGGCTACGACGTTGCCATCAATTATGTTCGCAATGCCAAGGCCGCGGCAGAGGTCGCCGAAGCGGTGAAGAAATCCGGCGGCAAAGCCGTCACGCTGCAAGGCGATATGGCAAAGGAAGAGGACATCCTGCGCGTCTTCGGCGAAACGACGCGCACGCTCGGACCGATCACGCATTTTGTCTTCAGTTCCGGCATCGGCGGAAAGAATTCGCGGCTCGATAAGGCGACCGCTGACACGATCCGTGAGGTGATCGACATCAATTTGTTCGGCTGCCTGATCTGCGCCCGCGAGGCGGTGCGGCGGATGTCGACGGCGCAGGGCGGTAAAGGCGGAGCGATGGTATTTCTGTCCTCGATCGCCTCGGTCACCGGTGGCGCCGGCGAATATGTGTTCTACGCCGCCGCCAAAGGCGGCGTCGATGCACTCACCAATGGCCTGGCGCGCGAAGTGGCGAAGGAGGGCGTCCGCGTCAACGCGATCCGGCCGGGCCCGACCAGGACCGATATCCACGAACCCGGACGCCTGGAACGGATCACGCCGCTGCTGCCGATGGGCCGGCCGGGCGAGCCCGACGAGATCGCCGAAGCGGTGCTGTTCCTGTTGTCGGACGCGGCGTCCTATATCAGCGGCGCGGTGCTTAATGTTTCGGGCGCGCGGTAGATAGGTCGCAGGAAAGCCAGCTTGTGTTCGACGCTTCTGCGCCTATGATCCGGCCGAGCATTTAGCCAATAGACAATTCAAGCCTATCCCAAGGAGAGGAAAATGGTTGCGGCTGTACGCGTGCATAAAACCGGCGGGCCCGAGGTTTTGACTTACGAGGACATCGAAATTCCAGCGCCCGCACAGGGCCAAGTTCGGGTCAAGCAACATGCCTCCGGCGTGAATTTCATCGACACCTATTTCCGCATGGGCATGTACCCATCGCCGGTTGGCCTGCCGTTCATCGCCGGCAACGAAGGCGCCGGCGAGGTGACTGCAATCGGCCCCGGCGTCACCGACCTCAAGGTCGGCGACCGCGTCGCCTATGTGGTGCCGCTCGGCTGCTATGCCTCGGAGCGCAACGTGCCGGCCGACCGCGCCGTGAAGCTGCCGGCGAATATCAGCTACGAGCAGGCTGCCGCCATGATGCTCAAGGGCATGACGGCCGAATATCTCCTGCGCCGTACGTTCAAGGTCGAGAAAGGTATGAACGTTTTCGTCCACGCCGCCGCCGGCGGCGTCGGCCTGATCCTGTGCCAATGGGCCAATCATCTCGGCGCCAACGTCATCGGCACGGTCGGCTCCAAGGACAAGGCCGCCCTCGCCAAGGCCCATGGCTGCCATCACACCATCCTTTATCGCGAAGAGGATTTTGCCGCGCGCACCAAGGAGATCACCGGCGGCAAGCTGTGTGAGGTGATCTACGACGGCATCGGCAAGACCACCTTCCCGGCGTCGCTCGATTGCCTCAAGCCGCTCGGCTATTTCGTCAGCTACGGCAGCGCATCGGGGCAGATCGACGCCTTCAACATCAATATCCTGCAGACCAAGGGCTCCCTGTTCGCCACTCGGCCGACGCTCAATACCTATGCCGCCAAGCGCGAGGATTTATTGGCCATCGCCAACGATCTGTTCGACGTCGTCGGCAAAGGCGCGGTCAAAATTCCGATCAATCAGAAATACGCGCTCAAGGACGCCGTAAAGGCGCACAAGGATCTCGAAGGCCGCGCCACCACCGGTTCTTCGATTCTGGTGCCGTAAGCACTGACCCCTACCCTGACCCTCCCCCTTCCAGGGGGAGGGAATAATCAGACAGAGATTTCTTTTTCCTCCCTCTGAAGGGGGAGGATTAAGGTGCGGGTCATGATTCCGAGAATGAGCCGATGAAAATCTGGGGCTACTGGGCAACGCTCGGCTGGTCGATCCTCGCCTACCTTGCCGGCCAAGTCGCCGCGACGGCGATCGTGCTGTGGTGGCAGCAAGGCAATTTGTCTTTGCTGGCGCGCACCCCCTATGACGGCGCAACCGTCACGCTGTCGGTACTGGTGCTCAATCCCGTCACGGTCGTCATTCTGCTCGCTGCGGTGCGGCTGGCAAAGGCCGACCCAATGGAATATTTCGCGCTTGCTTGGCCGCAAGCGCGCGACGTGGCGACGGGAGTCCTGGGCCTCGTATGCTTGATCGCCGCGAGCGACGCAGCGCTTTATTTGAGCGGCCAGGACTTGGTGACGTCGTTCCAGCTGCAGTCCTACACGACGGCGATTAACGAGCACTGGCTGCCGGCCATGCTGTTCGCAGCCATCATCGTCGCGCCGGCGGGCGAAGAAATCCTGTTCCGCGGCTTTATGTTCCGCGGATTCGTCCGATCGGAGCGCCCGGCGTGGCCCGGCGTTATTGCGACCGCCGTGCTTTTTGCCATTCCGCATGTTCAATACGACTGGGTCGGGGTAGTGCAGATTTTGGTCATCGGCCTGTATTTGGGCTGGATGCGCCTGCGCTCGGGCTCGATCGTGCTGACCTTTCTTTTGCACGCGCTGTTCAATCTCGAAGGCACTCTGGAGACCGTAGCGCGGGCGCATTATTTCTCCAGATAATTTGGGAGTCCGCGCTCGACGCGCTTATTGGCCGAAAAGACGGCCCAGAGCGTCGACCGTCTTGTTCGCCGGGCTGCCCGATTGCACCGGCTGGCTTGGATCGCGGCGCGGCAGTCCGATGACCGGCTCGGCAAAGCGCGCGATGGCGGCAACAGTCTCGTCGAGCGGCACGGTCGAGCCTTTGGTCTCACTGACGATGATCGCCAGGACTCGCATGCTGCGCCGGTACAACGCGTCAAGCGCGGTCAGCGTGTGGCTGATGGTGCCGAGATAGCTGCCGGCGACCAGTATGAGCGGCAATTGCAGCGCCATCATCACGTCAAGGATGGTGCGCTCGCCGTCAAGCGGCACCATGATGCCGCCGGCGCCTTCGATCAGCAAAATATCGCGCCGCCGGTCGATCGCGGTCTGGCAGTATTTGATGACGGTATCGACGTCGATGCGGCGTCCCTCGCGCGCGGCGGCGAGATCGGGCGCCAGCGCGGCGCGAAAGCGCCATGGCGAAATCCGGTCGATCTCCGACTCCGTCACCGGCAGGCCGAGCGCGTCCAAGAGAACGCCCGGATCGCTCGCCGCGGCCTGCGCCGGATCGTAGCCGGAAACCACCGGCTTGATGGCGTCGACCAAGCGGCCCATCTGGCGCAGGCGCCGGATCAACGCCGCCGCCACATAGGTCTTGCCGACGTTGGTGCCGGTCCCGGTGATGAAGATCGCGCTCACGCGTCAATGCCTCAATACGCGGCTTCGCACCAGGTCGGCGAGCCGCGCGATTTCGGCATCGGGATGCTGCGCCGTGAAGGCAAAACGCAGCCGCGCGGTACCCGGCGGCACCGTCGGCGGCCGGATCGCGACCACCAAAAAGCCCTCGTCGCGCAACAGGTCGGACGCCGCCAGCGCGGCGTCGGTCTCGCCGACGATCACCGGAACGATGGCGCTTTGCGCCTCCGGCAAGTTGAGCGCCCGGGCAAACTCCTTGGCTTTGCGCAACGGCAGGGCGGCGTAAGCCGGCTCGCGCGCGATCACATCAAGCGCCGCTATGGCGGCGGCGACCACCGGCGGCGGCAAGCCGGTCGAATAGATGAAAGTGCGGGCGCGCGTCTGCATCAGCTCGATCACTGCACGCGAGGCGCACAGATAGCCGCCATAGGCGCCGACCGCTTTCGACAGCGTGCCCATTTGCAAGGGCACGTCCACGGGACCACTGGCGAAAGTCGAGCCGCGGCCGCCGCCGACCACGCCGAGGCCATGCGCGTCGTCAGACAAAAGCCAAGCATCAAAGCGCTGCGCCAGTTGCGATAGCGCGCCAAGCGGCGCCAGGTCGCCGTCCATGGAGAACACGCCGTCGGTCGCGATCAGCGCGCGCTTTTTGCCGCCGCGATGTCCCGTCAGCAGCGCCTCGGCATGTTCGGCGTCGCCGTGGCGATAACGCTGCACGGTGGCGCCGGAGAGTTTTGCGCCGGCATGAATGCAGGCATGCGAAAGCTCGTCGACGAGGATGAGATCGTCCGGCCCGACCAGCGCCGGGATGATGCCGGTATTGGCGAGGTAGCCGGAGCCGAAGACGCATGCAGCCTCTGTACCCTTGAGCCGCGCCAGGCGGCTTTCGAGTTCCGCAAAAAGCGGATGATTGCCGGTGACGAGCCGCGAAGCGCCGGCGCCGACGCCAAAGCGCGCGGTGGCCTTGATCGCCGCGGCGATCACCTCGGGGTGCTGGCTGAGATTGAGGTAGTCGTTGCAAGAGAACGACAGCAGACGCCGGCCATCGCGTTCCGCCCAGAGCCCATCGCGTGCGGTGACTGCCGGGCTACGGCGCAATTTCGCCCGTTCCAGCGCACGAAGTTTCTCGCCGGCAAAATCGTCAAGCGAGCGCATTATTTTCATTACCCTCGAACAAACGTGACCTCAGCCGCACCGAGAGGCACAATGGCGCCCCTGCAGGTTCCATGAAAGCGCCGAATGACTGGCAATACCAGCGAAAACAAGGGGATGGGACAGGACGCACAACCGGCTTGGTATGCCGGCGGACTCGACCATGTCTGGCTGCCTTATGCGCAGATGAAAACCGCGAGCCCACCGCTTGCGGTTACGGCGACATGCGGTTGCCGCATCATCTTGGCCGACGGCCACGAATTGATCGACGGTATCGCCTCCTGGTGGACCGCCTGCCACGGCTATAACCACCCGCATATCCGCGCCGCGGTTGAGCGCCAACTGGCGCAAATGCCGCATGTGATGTTCGGCGGCATGGCCCACGAACCGGGGCTGATGCTGGCGCGCCGCTTGACGGCGCTTTTAGCGCCTGCCGACCTCGACCGCGTTTTCTTCTCGGATTCCGGCTCGGTGGCCGTCGAAGTCGCCTTGAAGATGGCGGTGCAGTACTGGCGCAATCGCGGCATTCCCGGCCGCGGCCGGATTGTTTCGTTCAAGGGCGGCTACCACGGCGATACCACCGGCGCCATGGCCGTGTCGGATCCCGAAGGCAACTTTCACACCGTATTTCGCGGTCTGTTGCCCCGGCAGCTCGTGGTCGATCTTCCGACCGATGACGCGAGCGCCGCGGCCTTTGAGGCGATTCTGGCAGAGCGAGCCGATGAGGTCGCCGCCATCATCGTGGAGCCCTCGGTTCAGGGCGCCGGCGGCATGCGCTTTCACGAGGCCCTAACGCTCAGAATTTTGCGTGCAGTGGCAGATCGTTACGAGCTTCTGTTGATTTTCGATGAAATCTTCACCGGCTTCGGCCGTACCGGTGCGATGTTCGCGTTACAGGACGCCGGCGTGGTCCCGGATATCGTCACGCTGTCGAAGGCGCTCACAGGCGGCACGCTGCCGCTCGCCGCCACGATCGCCAGCCGAAAAGTCTTCGAGGCGTTCTGGTCCGACGACCCGGCGAAGGCGCTCATGCACGGGCCGACCTTCATGGCAAACGCGCTCGCCTGCGCCGCCGCCAACGCCTCGCTCGATTTGTTCGAGCGCGAGCCGCGGCTCGATCAAGTAGCGAAGATCGCGGCCGCCTTGCGGCAGGGCCTCGAACCGTGTCGCGCGATTCCAGGCGTCAAGGATGTGCGGATTAAAGGGGCCATTGGCGTGGTTGAGTTCGATCGGATCGAAAATCTCAACGCCTTGCGGCAGCGCTTTATTGCACAAGGCGTTTTCATCCGCCCGTTCGGATCGATTGTCTACCTGACGCCGGCCTTCACCATCGCCGAAGACGAATTGGCCACGCTAACCGGCGCCATCCGCCGCGTGCTCAGCCAGCGCGCATGATTACCTTTGCTCACCGATAAAACCCTGCCGCAGCGCCGAAAGGCGCTCGAGCGCGGCGGCCGGCAACGGGCCTTTCTCGACCGCGCTAAAGGCGTCTTCGAATTGTTGCGGCGTCGCCATGCCGACCAGGATGGTACCGATGGCCGGCTGTGTGATAGCAAACCGCGTGGCCGCTTCGGTCAAGCTCGCGGCAAACCCTTCCGCAACAAGCGGCATCAGCCGGCGGGCGCGCGCGACATCGGCATCATAGATCATGGCGGAGCCGATCGGTGCGGGCGGCGGACTGGCAATTGGATGACGCTCAGCTGACCCGGATAGCGCTCCGCCGGCCAGCACGCGGATGCCGATGACGCCGACGCCGGCCGCCTTGGTGCGATCGAACAGGCGGCCATAATCTTGCGCCGGGTAATTTGCCGGCAGCGTGGTACCGGCCGAGGGATTGAGAATGTTGTAGACGACCTGCGCACTATCGAAGCCGCGGGAGTCGATCACCTTGAGCAGCGAAGCCGTATCGCCGACGGCGGTGAGCCCGAGAAAGCGGATCTTGCCCGCTTGGCGCAGGCGCTCGAATGCCGGCACCACCTCGTCGAGCACTTGGCGAACGCTGAGCGCTTCGCCGCCGCCATGCTCGGTGATTGCATTGTGCAGGTGAAAGATGTCCGCCCGCTCGCGGCGCAATCGTTGCAAGCTGCCATCGAGCGAACTGGCGACGGCCGCGGCGATGTGGCCAAAATCCGCGTTCGGCAGCCGGACCTTTGTTCCGACGACGGCATTGGCGGGCTTGAGGCTTTGGAGGATGCGGCCGAGATTTTTCTCGGACTCGCCGTTGCCGTATTGCATGGCGGTGTCGAAATAATTGACCCCGACCGAAAGCGCACGCGCGATCGCGCGCTCCTGGTCGCGCGGATCCCCGCGCACCATCAGTCCACCGACCGCGCCGCAACCAAAACCCAGCACCGAAAGCCGCATGCCAGTGCGGCCGAAGAGGCGCATTTCCATTGCCGTTCCTCCGCCCGCGTTGCGGCCGGCCTAATATCGCTAGGCTCGGCGCGTCACATAATCGGCTTACCGCGGATATCGATCGCCTTCTCGATCTTCAGGAGCGCCCCGATGCCGGTATCGGCACCGACATGGGTCTGCTCGCGCGGCAACAGTTTTGCAAAAATCGCGTCGTGGAGAGGCCCGCTCTCGTGCAACTCTACGCCGCCAAAAAACCGCAAGAAGCCGCTTTCAAGCACGCCCTCGCGCTGCGCCTTGAAGTTCGAATACATCACGCAGATCCGCTTATCGTGCGACAGGTTCTCCAGCGCCGTGCGCTTGGAACGCTCCCAATAAGCGAGATGGGTGTCGTCGAACACGATCATGCTGCCCTTGACGGAAATGTTCGGGCCCGCGGGCCCATAAGTGGCCACGAGGCAGGGACAGCCGTCGTCCCAGGCATTGCGAATGAGCGTCTTGATGGTGTCGGAAAGGGGCATGTGCGGATGACCTTGCGATTTATAGAGAGGCCGCCAGCTTTACACGGCCATCGGCATGCGAGCCAAGCGGGCGAAATGCTTGCCGCCAAAAGAAATGCTTGCCCTTAATAGCCGACGACGGTGCCGTGCAGATCATAGTCATCCGCCCGCTCGATTTTCACCGTGGCGATCTCGCCGACGCGCAGCGGACGGTGGCTCGAAATAAAGACCGTGCCGTCAATTTGCGGTGCATCGCCCCTGCTGCGGCCCTTGGCGACACCCGACTTGGTGTCGACCTCATCGATGATGACGCGCTCGCGGGCGCCGACTTTGCGCTTGAGCCGCTTTTGCGAAATCGCCTGCTGGCGCGCCATGAAGCGGTGATAGCGCTCTTCTTTGACCGTATCGGGCACAGGCACCGCGAGGTCGTTAGCAACCGCACCGGCGACCGGCTCATAGCGGAAGCAACCGACGCGATCGAGTTGCGCCTCATCGAGCCAGTCGAGCAGCAGCGAAAAGTCCCCTTCGGTCTCGCCGGGAAAGCCAACGATGAAGGTCGAGCGGATGGTGAGGCTCGGACAAATATCGCGCCAAACGCGAATGCGCTCCAGCGTCCTTTGCTGCGCTGCTGGGCGCCGCATGCGTTTGAGTACAGCCGGGCTCGCATGTTGAAACGGCACGTCCAGATAAGGAAGGATTTTGCCCTCGGCCATCAGCGGAATGACCTCGTCGACGTGCGGGTAGGGATAGACGTAATGCAACCGCACCCAGACGCCGAGCTCGCCGAGTTCGCGCGCAAGCTCGAGAAACTTCGCTCGCACCTCGCGGTCTTTCCACCGGCTCGGTGCGTATTTTAGGTCGACGCCGTAGGCCGAGGTGTCCTGGGAAATGACCAGCAATTCCTTGACCCCGGCGGCCACCAGCCGCTCAGCCTCGCGCAGCACGTCGGCGGCTGGCCGCGAGGCCAGATCGCCCCGCAATTTGGGAATGATGCAAAAGGTGCAGCGATTGTTGCAACCCTCTGAGATTTTTAGATAAGCATAGTGCCGCGGCGTAAGTTTTATGCCCTCCGGCGGGATCAGACCGGCGTAAGGATCGTGCGCCGGTGGCGCGGCGCGATGCACGGCCTCGAGCACGCCCTCGTACTGCTGCGGACCGGTCACGGCGAGCACGCCGGGATGCGCCGCCCTGACCTTTTCCGGCTCCGCGCCCATGCAGCCGGTGACGATGACTTTGCCGTTTTCAGCCATGGCGGCGCCGATGGCCTGAAGCGATTCCGCCTGCGCGCTGTCGAGAAAGCCGCAGGTATTGACGATGGCGAGATCGGCGCCGGAATGCTCGCGGGTGAGCTCATAACCCTCCGCACGCAGCCGCGTGATGATGCGCTCGGAATCGACGAGTGCTTTCGGGCAGCCGAGCGAGACAAAGGAAATTCGGGGCGAACGGTTCATCTGCGGGGGTCATAGCATGGCGGCCGGAGTGGCAAGGCCGGATTTCGGTTACCGCGCAGATAGGTTTCGTTGCCGCGTTTCGCCACGAAAAAGCCAGTTCGGCACCCTGTTTTCACCTGCTGCCATAGCCATGGTCTTAAGCCTATTCGGGGGAAATTAAGGATTTGACGGTCTCCTCCGCCCAAGCGAGTGGTGGGTCCTGATTCTTGGAATGCCGTCCTTTTCGAAGTTTTTGCCACCGAACCGGCGCAGCGCAGGCTGATCTGCCGGCCGTTTCGGCGTGCGCTCGCGAAAACCGACGCCGCGAGAGCATGGTGCAACCGAGGCATTTTTTCGTCTTGCTGCTGGCCGCCTGCCTCGCCGGCTGCGGCGGCTATGCCATGTTCGACCCGAGCGCCGCATTCACGTCGCCCGGCAGGCAAACCGTTTGGATGAAGAGCGGCGACCAAGCTCCGGTCGCGCAGGCGGCGGATTACGAGACGACCGAGACGACCGAAACGACACCCGGGGCACCGAATAAGCCAGGGTCTGCCGCCCAAAGCTCGCTGTTCTCGCCAACCTCCGAGGCGGAGCTCGCCGCTCCGCTGGCGCCTGCTGCCGCGACCGCGAAGCCCGCGGCAAAACCGATTGCGGTCGCCGATGCCGCCGACGCCTCCGTCCCCGTGGCGCCGGCGCCGCAAGCCGGCGAGAAGATCACGCAACCGCGTGGCCGCGCCTATCTATTCCGTGGCGTCGCCGGCCTCATCTACTCGCGTGGCATCGACACGCTGGCGACGCGCATTAGGCGCACCGGCATCCCGGCGAGCGTGGGGACCTATTTGCTGTGGCGTCCCACTGTCGAGGAAGCGATCCGCGACTATCGCCGCGATCCGCAGCCGATCGTCCTCATCGGCCATTCCATGGGCGGAGACTGCGTCTTGGACTTTGCCGAAATGCTCAACCAGGCTGGCATCCCTGTCAGCCTGCTCGTCACTTACGATCCGACGCGTATCGCCGACAACGTGCCACCCAATGTCGAGCGCTATATCAATATCTACCAGTCGTCCAACTTCATGGGCGGCGGCAATGTCGTGCAGGGCTCGCGCTTCCACGGCCACTATGCGAGCTACAACCTCAAGGACCACGCCGAAATCATTCATATCAATATCGAAAAAGCCGATCGCATCCAGGAGCAATTGGTCAGCAAGATCGCGCAGCTTGCCCAGACCCCGGCCGACGCCGAAGGCGAGGCGGTACCGATCCACCTCGAAGTTCCTGCCGACGCCGCCATCGAACTGTGGGATTCCGGGCTGCCGGTTGCGGCGCACGCCGGCGATACGTTGAAGATTCTTGCCGCGACCTACCACGTGCCGCCCTGGGCGCTCGCCCAGATCAATTCGGTGCCGGAGCGCGAGCCGCTTAGCGAAGGCCAGCGCATCGTCGTGCCGCGCCACCTGGTGCCGATGCAGATGCCGAGCACGCTCACGAGCTACGCGCCCGCTGGACGCTAGAACCGCGCCGACCGTCGTAACGACAGGCTCAGCAGTGTGGGGTGAGGCAGAGGCCGCTCGGCTCAAAGCAACGCCAAAACGGCACCGGCGTCGATTTGCCGCCGACACACGTATAAACTTGGCACCAATGAAGCTGATCGCAATCGGCCACGCAGCGGCCACTCGATTGCGCGCAGGCGCCGGTGAGCCTTTCGTGCTTTGCCGCCAGCGCCGGAGATGGCGATTTCCAACCCAGCGCAAGGATCATCGCGCCGGCGAGCCCAATCCTCGCACTCGATTTCAACGGCACCGGGCAGCCTCCCAAATTTATGCAAGCAGTTCATTTCACGAAGCAGATTTCCCATAATCGCGATTGGCCGACAAGGAGCAACGATGCGGCTTCCCTATCCCCCGCTGCTGTTGGTGACCGACCGCGCCCAGGCGCGGCGCTCGCTGACTGAAGTCGTCGCTGCGGCGCTAGCCGGCGGCTGCCGCTGGGTGAGCCTGCGCGAAAAAGATTTACCTGAGGACGAGCAGGTCGTTTTAGCGCGCATGCTCATCTCGATGGCACGGAAATATGGCGCACGGCTGATGCTGCACGGCGAAGCGGCGCTGGCGAATATGGCGGGCGTCGATGGCGTGCATTTGCCGTCCGGCAGCAATGCCGTCACGGCGCGCGCGCTCTTGGGCCCGGGCAAGCTCATCGGAGTGTCGATCCACACGGTCACCGAAGCTGGGGCGATCGATCCGCAAGCAGCCGACTATGCGCTGGCAGGACCTGCCTTCGAGACGCCGAGCAAGCCCGGCTACGGGCCGGAAATCGGCCGCAGGGGATTATCCGAAATCGCCCGCGCGTGCTGCATGCCGGTGCTCGCCATCGGCGGCATCAATACGGCGCGGGTCGGCGAGGTCATGGCCGCAGGCTGCGCCGGCATAGCCGTGATGGGCGGTGTTATGCGCGCCGCCGATCCGGCGCAAGAGGTCAGCGCGCTGGTCGCGACGCTGAAAGGCTATCCCCGAGCGCGCAACAACGCATGATCCCGAAAAGTGGATGCCGGTTTTCGGACAAGATCATGCGCAGAAAATCCTATCGCGCGCGATAAGTGCCGACGCCTTGGTCGGGCGCCCAGACACCCGATGGAAGCTTTCCGGCCTGCCAGAACACGTCGATCGGCATGCCGCCGCGCGGATGGAAATAGCCGCCGATGCGCAGCCATTTCGGCCTGATCAGCGCAACCAGTTTCTTGCCGATGGTCACGGTGCAATCCTCATGGAACGCGCCGTGGTTGCGGAAGCTGTTGAGATAAAGCTTCAGCGATTTCGACTCCACGAGCCACTCCTTCGGCACGTAGTCGATGACGAGGATGGCAAAATCCGGCTGGCCGGTGACCGGGCACATCACGGTGAATTCCGGGAAGGTGAAGCGGGCGACGTAGTTTGTATCGCGATGCGGATTGCGTACGCGGTCGAGCACCGCCTCGTCGGGTGAGGCGGGGATCGGGGCAGGGCGGCCGAGATGCAACGTCTTCTTCGCCATCGCTGACCTGCATGCCTTGGATTAGCGGGGCATGACAAGACCCTTGTCTATCCTGTAGAAGCCCGCGGCAGGAGAAGCCCGGAGTTTTCATGACCGCCATCGTCGACATTATCGGCCGGGAAATCCTCGACAGCCGCGGCAATCCCACCGTCGAAGTCGACGTCGTGCTGGAGGACGGTTCCCGCGGCCGCGCCGGCGTGCCGTCCGGCGCTTCGACCGGCGCACATGAAGCGATCGAACTGCGCGACGGCGATAAGAAGCGCTACCTCGGCAAAGGAGTGAAGACCGCGGTCGACGCGGTCAACGGCGAGATTTTCGATGCGCTTTCCGGCATGGACGCCGAGGCGCAGGTCAAGGTCGACGAGACCATGATTGCGCTCGACGGCACGTCGAACAAAGGCCGGCTCGGCGCCAATGCCATTCTCGGCGTGTCGCTGGCGACCGCCAAGGCCGCCGCCGCGGCCAACAAGCTGCCGCTCTATCGCTATGTTGGCGGCGCCGCGTCGCGGCTATTGCCGGTGCCGATGATGAATATCGTCAACGGCGGCGTGCACGCTGATAACCCGATCGACTTTCAGGAATTCATGATCGTGCCGCTCGGCGCGCCGTCTTTTTCCGAGGCGTTGCGCGCCGGCGCGGAGATCTTCCATACGCTGCGCGCGGCGCTCAAAGCCGCCGGGCATAATACCAATGTCGGCGACGAGGGCGGGTTTGCACCCAATCTGCCGTCGGCGCAAGCAGCGCTCGATTTCGTGCTCGCCGCGATCGACAAGGCCGGCTACCGCCCGGGCGAACAGGTCGCGCTGGCGCTCGATCCGGCAGCCAGCGAATTTTTCGAGAGTGGCGCCTATCACTACAAAGGCGAGGGCAGGACGCGCTCAATCGACCAGCAGGTCGATTACCTCGCGCAACTTGTCAGCGAATATCCGATCGTGTCGATCGAAGACGGCATGGCCGAGGACGATGCCGCGGGCTGGAAGAAGCTGACGCAGAAGATCGGCGGCAAATGCCAGCTGGTCGGCGACGATGTGTTCGTCACCAATGTGACGCGGCTGACCGAAGGCATCAAAAACGGCATCGCCAATTCGATCCTGATCAAGGTCAACCAGATCGGCACGCTCACCGAAACGCTGGCCGCAGTCGAATGCGCGCACAAAGCCGGCTACACCGCAGTGATGTCGCACCGCTCCGGCGAGACCGAAGATTCCACCATTGCCGATCTCGCGGTCGCCACCAATTGCGGTCAGATCAAGACCGGTTCGCTTGCCCGCGCCGATCGTACCGCCAAGTACAATCAGCTGCTCCGCATCGAGGAGGAACTCGGTGCGCAAGCGGCCTATGCCGGGCGAAGTGCGTTCAAGGCGCTTGGATAGGCTCTCGGCTCGCGTCCTTGTCCGGTGACGCCAATCAGGGCTATACCCTCATAGCTCCCGCGGGGATCGGTGTGCGATGGACCAAACGCTTGAACTGAGGCCTGGCAACCGCCGGCTTGCTGTTGAGAGTCTCAGCGATTTCATAGTCGGCTCGGTCGATGCTGCCGCATCGTCCGACGCGCCGTTCACCCATCTCGTGTTCGACCGCGTCTTCCCCGACGATATCTACGCGCTGATGCTCGCCAATATGCCGGAGGCGGCCGACTACCGGCCGATGCATGGACGCAGCAAGGGTCACGACCTCACCGACGGCACCCATACCCGGGTGAAGATCGATCTGTTCCCAGAATATATCCGGCATCTGCCGCCGCAAAAACGCGCGGTGTGGGACCTGGTCGGTCGCGCACTTTGTTCACGGCCGGTGAAGGAGGCGTTCATGCGCCGGCTCGCCGCGCCGCTGACGCGCCGTTTCGGCAAGCGCAAGACCGGCATGTATCCGATCCCGATCCTCACCCGCGACATTCCCGGTTATCTGATCACGCCGCATACCGACACGCGCTGGAAGGGCATCACCGTGCAGCTCTATCTGCCGCGCGACCGCTCCACCACCCATATCGGCACGATCTTTCACGATCATAACGCCGACGGCAGCTGTGGGGCCAAGGCAAAGCAGATGTCGTTTGCGCCGAATTCGGGTTACGCGTTTGCCGTCGGCACCGACACCTGGCACTCGGCCGATGCCGTCGGGCCCGAAGTGAAAACCCGCGACAGCATTCTTCTGACCTACTTCGTCGATCAGGGCGCGCTCCGTTTTTTGCGCAATCGCGGCAAGCGGTTCGGCAACTTCGTGCTCAGCGAAGTCCGCAACCGGCTGCCGTAACGCCCGTCATTCCGGGACGCCGGCAACGCCCGCGGGCGTGGAATCCATAATCGCTGAAATCACTTGAACATCGAAGTCGGATCCGTGGTGGCGGTGATTATGGATTCCGGACTCCTCGGAACCTGTCATCGGGCCGCGCGACGTTGCGCGGGCCCGTTGGCCCGACTCCGGAATGACGGCTGCATTAAGCCCGCTTTAAGCGACGTTCTTCCATGGTGTGGCGCCATGGTCACCCGCAAACGGCTGCGCACCATCCTCAATGCGCTCGCGCTTTATGCCTCGGCGGCATTGCTCATCGGCTATTTCGGCGTCAACGCCTACAGCGGCAACCACGGACTCAAGGCCAAGGAAGTCATCGACCGGCAGTCGGCGGCACTGAGCGCCGAACTTGAGCGGCTGAAGGTCGAACACGCGCAATGGGAACGGCGGATTGCGCTGCTCAAATCCGACGCCATCGACCCCGACATGCTCGACGAGCGCGCCCGGGCGCTACTCGATTATGTCGACCCCGATGATTTGACGTTGATGTACGATACGCAATCCCATCATGCGGCTGTCCCCAACCCTTAAGCGCAGCCCTTGAACTCGTCCGCCCCGTCCCCGAAATTAATTTCTCCGACAAGGAGTTGGCCGTGGGTACTCATCGCCTACGGGAATTCCCCCGACTTTCGCAATTCGGCGTTTTCGGCTAAGGGTTGAAGCCCGCCGGACTTTTCGCTGACAATGGCGTTTTGAGGACAATAATGGCCGTCGCCCAGACCAAGCAAACGGCTCAAGACACACAAGGATTGCTCCCGGCCGCGGACCTTGCGGCGACTGACGCATCCATTCCCGAATTCTCCAAGGAACAAGAGCTCGCGGCGCTCCGCCAAATGCTGCTGATCCGCCGCTTCGAGGAAAAGGCCGGCCAGATGTACGGCATGGGCCTGATCGGCGGTTTTTGCCACCTTTATATCGGCCAGGAAGCCGTGGTGGTGGGCATGAAGCTCGCCATGCGCGACGGCGACCAGATGATCACCGGCTATCGCGACCACGGCCATATGCTGGCCTGCGGCATGGATCCAAAGGGCGTGATGGCCGAACTCACCGGACGGCGCGGCGGCTATTCCAAGGGCAAGGGCGGCTCGATGCACATGTTCTCGCTGGAGAAGAAATTCTACGGTGGTCACGGCATCGTCGGCGCCCAGGTTCCGCTTGGCACCGGCTTGGCGTTCGCCAACAAATATCGCGGCAGCGACGACGTTTGCCTGACCTATTTCGGCGACGGCGCCGCCAACCAGGGCCAGGTCTACGAAAGCTTCAACATGGCGGAGCTGTGGAAGCTCCCAGTGGTTTATGTGATCGAGAACAATCGCTACGCCATGGGCACTTCGGTGACGCGCTCGTCGGCGCAGACCGATTTTTCCAAGCGTGGCGTTTCCTTCAACATCCCGGGCTCCCAGGTCGACGGCATGGACGTGCGCGCGGTGAACGCCGCCGCGCGGGAGGCGATTGCCTGGTGCCGCGCTGGCAAGGGCCCGATCATCTTGGAAATGCTGACTTACCGCTATCGCGGCCATTCGATGTCGGATCCGGCCAAGTACCGGACCAAGGAGGAAGTCGACAAAGTGCGCACCGAACACGATCCGATCGAGCAGGTGCGCAAGCGGCTTCTCGACAGGAAATGGGCGAGCGAGGACGAGCTGAAGAAGATCGACGCGTCGGTCCGCGCCGTCGTCAACGAGGCTGCCGAGTTCGCCACCCACGATCCGGAGCCCGATCCCTCCGAGCTTTATACCGACGTCTATCGCTGAGCGCGATTTACCGCGCCCGCCAATCGAGCTTGAAGTGAGCCGCCATGCCGACTGAGGTATTGATGCCCGCCCTTTCGCCCACCATGGAGAAGGGCAATCTCGCCAAGTGGCTCAAGAAAGAAGGCGACAGCGTCAAATCCGGCGACATCATCGCCGAGATCGAGACCGACAAGGCCACCATGGAAGTGGAGGCGGTCGATGAGGGAACGCTCGGCAAAATCCTGGTGCCGGAAGGCACCAACGACGTCGCCGTCAATACGCCAATCGCCATGATCCTCGCCGAGGGCGAGGATGCCGCAAGCCTCAAAGGCAACGGCGGCGTGGCCACGAAGCCGAAAGCCGAACAGCCGGCGCGCCAGGAGAAAGCCGCTGCATCCGCACCGCCCGCGGAGAGAGAAGAACCGGCCAAGAAAGCCGAGACGCCGGCGCCGGCCAAAACCGGCACCGCCAAGCCGCCCTTGGCCGAGATCATGCCCGAGCCGGAAGTGCCGGAAGGCACCGAACTGATCACCATGACCATGCGCGAGGCTTTGCGCGACGCCATGGCCGAGGAAATGCGCCGCGACAGCGACGTGTTTGTCATGGGCGAGGAGGTTGCCGAATATCAGGGCGCCTACAAAGTTACCCAAGGGTTGTTGGAGGAATTCGGCGCGCAACGTGTCATCGATACCCCGATCACCGAGCACGGCTTTGCCGGCGTCGGCATCGGCGCCGCGCTTGCCGGTTTAAAGCCGATCGTCGAATTCATGACGTTCAATTTTGCCATGCAGGCGATGGATCAGCTCATCAATTCCGCGGCCAAGACGCAGTACATGTCCGGCGGACAGGTGAAGCTGTCGGTCGTGTTCCGCGGCCCGAACGGTGCCGCCTCGCGCGTCGCCGCGCAACATAGCCAGGATTACTCGTCGTGGTACTCCCACATTCCCGGCCTGAAGGTGATCGCGCCGTCGAATGCCGCCGATGCCAAGGGCCTGCTCAAGGCCGCGATCCGCGATCCCAATCCGGTGATGTTTCTGGAAAACGAAATTCTCTACGGCCATTCCTCGCCGGTGCCGAAGCTCGACGATTACGTACTGCCGATCGGCCGCGCCCGCATTGCGCGGCCGGGCAACGACGTGACCATCGTCGCCTGGTCGATGGGTATGACCTATGCGCTGAAGGCCGCGGAGGAACTCGCGCACGACAATATCGAGGCCGAAGTCATCGATCTGCGCACGCTTAAACCCATGGACAACGAGACCATCGTCGAGTCGGTGAAGAAGACCGGCCGCCTCGTCACCGTCGAGGAAGGCTGGAAGCAATCCGGCGTCGGCGCCGAAATTGCGGCACGCATGATGGAGGAGGCGTTCGACTATCTCGATGCGCCGGTAGCACGCGTCGCCGGCAAGGACGTGCCGATGCCGTATGCGGCGAACCTGGAAAAGCTCGCGCTGCCGTCGGTCGCCGAAGTCGTCGAGGCGGCCAGGGCTGTTTGTTACCGCTGACACTGATTTGGTGAAGTTGTCGAGCCATGCCCATCAACATCCTCATGCCGGCACTGTCGCCCACGATGGAGAAGGGCAACCTTGCCAAGTGGCTCAAGAAAGAGGGCGACGCGGTCAAGACTGGCGATGTCATTGCCGAGATCGAGACCGACAAGGCGACCATGGAATACGAGGCCATCGAAGATGGCACGCTGGCGAAAATCGTGGTGCCGGAAGGCACCCATGACGTGCCGGTCAATCAGCTCATCGCGGTCTTGGCCGAGGAAGGCGAGGACGTGAAAGCCGCCGCAGCCGGAGCGGGCAAGGGTGCTGAGAAAAAGCCAAGCGCTGGAATCCCCTCACTCCAACCCTCTCCCCGACGGGGGGAGGGACTAGGCGAGCAAGCCGCCGCGCCGGCAGCCACACCGCAAGCAAAGGCGCCGCCGCCCCAATCTTCACCTCTCGCCACCGGGGAAAGGTCGCCGCCGAAGGCGGCGGGTGAGGCGGCGTGGGCCGACGGCCATGGCGCAAACCGCGTCTTCGCCTCGCCGCTGGCGCGCCGGCTGGCAAAGGAAGCTGGCATCGATGTCGGCCGCATCCAGGGCTCTGGTCCGCATGGTCGCATCATTGCCCGCGACGTGGCGAAGGCGAAAGAAGGCGGGGCTTTGCGCGCGCCCGCCGCGCCGGGCGCCGCTCCCGCGATCGCACCGGCCTTGTCGGACCAGCAGATCCGCGCGCTCTACGAAGACGGCAGCTACGAGGTCGTGCCGCATGACAATATGCGCCGCACCATCGCGCAGCGGCTCACCGCTTCGGTGCAAACCGTTCCGCATTTTTATCTGACGGTGGATTGCGACATCGGCAAGCTGCTCGACGCCCGCGAAGAGATCAACGCACAAGCGCCGAAGGACAAGGACAACAAGCCGGCTTATAAGCTTTCGGTCAACGACTTCGTCATCAAGGCGCTGGCGCTGGCGTTGCAGAAAGTGCCGGACGCCAACGTGACCTGGACCGAAGCCGGCATGCTCCGGCACAAGCATTCCGATATCGGCGTTGCGGTGGCGATGCCGAACGGTCTGATCACACCGATCGTTCGCAATGCCGAAGTGAAATCGCTGTCCGCGATTTCCAACGAGATGCGCGATTTCGCCTTGCGGGCGCGCGAGCGCAAGCTAAAGCCCCACGAATATCAGGGCGGCACCACGGCGGTGTCCAATCTCGGCATGTACGGCATCAAGCATTTCACCGCGGTGATCAATCCGCCGCACGCAACAATCCTCGGGGTCGGCGCCGGCGAGGAGCGCGCGGTGGTGCGCGACGGCAAGATCGTCGCCGCGCACATCATGAGCGTGACCATGAGTTGCGACCATCGCGCCGTCGACGGCGCGCTCGGCGCCGTGCTGATCGGCGCTTTCAAGGCGCTGATCGAAAATCCGGTGATGATGCTGGTGTGATTTATTGCGAGCGCAGCGAAGCAGTCCAGCCTGGGTTGCTTCGTCGCTGACGCTTCTCGCAATGACGATTATGCGGGCTCCAGCCCCTTCGCCGCAAACGTCGTTCTTGATTCCGGCGCGCGCAAGAATGCAATCAGCGCCTTCCCGGCCTCAGCATTCCTGTTGCCCGCCATAACGCCGGCTGCGAAATGCGTGACCATATTGAGATCGCCGGGCAAAACCCGACGATCTCGCAGCCTTTCACATGAAGGAGCTCCGGCTTTTGCTGGACGGCGAGTTCGGCCTCACCGGTAAGAAGGAGCGCCGCGGAAAAGCCGCCGGCCGGCGGATACTTGGTCTTCGCCTTCATCGCCTCCGCGAGGCCCATGCGTTCGATCAGCTTGGCGAAATACACGCCGCTGGCGCCGCCCGCCGACGGCTCGCTATAGGCGATGGCCTTGCAGGCTAGCAAAGTGCGCTTGAGCGCCTCCAGCGTCGAAAATATCGGGCTTCGGCGCGCCGGCTTTCACAGCGATGGCGACGCCCGAGCCGGCGAGGGTCACGTCGGAACCCGGAGCAATTTTGCCTTGGGCCTTCAACTGATCGATACCGGCGCGGCTTAGGATCAGCACATCGGCGGTTTCGCCGCCCTCGATGCACTTGACCAGCATCGGTGCAGTACCCCAGGTGACGGTAAGCTTGTAGCCACTCGCGGCCTCAAAGCGCGGGAACAGTTCTTCCGCCGCGCTCCGGACTCCGATGGTGCTATAGACGCTGATTTCGGCCACGCTCCGGCTCCGCTTGCAGGCACCCTTCTTGCTTCACTTTATCGCCCGTGCGAATGAGCCGCACGCGAATAGTGTAGCTGAGCGAGCTGTGGACAAACTCATCGCAGGTTACCGCCGCTTCCGCGCCGGCACTTGGCGCGAGGAATGGAGCCGGTTCGAAGAACTCAGCCGGCTCGGACAGCACCCGCGTGCGCTGGTGATCGCTTGCTCGGACAGCCGCACCGATCCGCAGATGGTGTTCAATGCCAGCCCGGGCGAGCTTTTCGTCGTGCGCAATATCGCCAACTTGGTGCCGCCCTACGGCCCGGACGACAATCCGCACGGGGTCAGTTCGGCGATCGAATTCGCCGTGCGCGGCTTGCGCGTGCCCGACATCGTGGTGATGGGTCACGCCTTGTGCGGCGGCATCAAGGCCCTGCTCGACGGCGCGCCGGCCGAAGTTTCCGATTTCGTCGGCCAATGGGTTCGCATCGCCGAGCCGGCGCGGCAAAAGGCCATGGCTGTGCCGGCGGAACTTCGCCACGATTTCTGCGAGCATGAATCGGTGCGGCTGTCATTGCAGAACCTGATGACCTTTCCCTGGATCAAGTCGGCGGTCAAGGCGGGCGAACTTCGCCTGCACGGCTGCTTTTTCGGCATCCGCTCCGGCGTGCTCGAGCGGCTCGGTCCGGACGGTGTTTTTCATCCCATTCCCGACTAGCTATAAGAAGGCGCGCAAGAAGGCGCGCCGCGAGTCCCCATTTAAAGGGCGGCGACGAACGAGGATTGAATGGCTGATACGGCTTTCGATATCATCATCATCGGTTCCGGCCCCGGCGGCTACGTCTGCGCCATCCGCGCCGCGCAGCTCGGCTTCAAGACGGCGATCATCGAGCGCGACTATCTCGGCGGCATCTGCCTCAACTGGGGCTGCATTCCGACCAAGGCGCTGTTGCGCTCCGCGGAAATCTTCCACTATTTGCAGCACGCCAATGATTACGGGGTGTCGGCCGGGGAAGTGAAATATGATCCGTCGGCCGTGGTGAAACGCTCGCGCGCGGTTTCGAAACGGCTCAACGACGGCGTCGGCTTCTTGATGCGCAAGAACAAGGTCGCCGTGATCTGGGGCGAAGCCGCGATCGAGGCGCCCGGCAAGATCACGGTGAAGGCGTCAAAGAGCGAAGCGTCCAAAGGCGCGCTCGGTCCGGGCGCCTACCAGGCCAAGCACATCATCGTGGCCACCGGCGCGCGGCCGCGCGTTCTCCCCGGCCTCGAGCCGGATAAGAATCTCATTTGGACTTATTTCGAGGCGATGGTGCCGGACCGCATGCCGAAGACGCTGCTCGTGATCGGCTCGGGCGCCATCGGCATCGAATTCGCGTCGTTTTATCGCACGCTTGGCGCCGAGGTGACGGTGGTCGAGGTGCTGCCGCAAATCCTTCCTGCCGAAGACGCTGAGATCGCCGCCTTCGCGCGCAAGAGTTTTGAGAAGCAAGGCATCAAGATCTTCACCGGCGCCAAAGTAACAAAGCTCGACAAGCAGGCCGACAGCGTCACCGCCACCATCGACGACGGCATAGGCGGCACGCAGACACTGACGGTCGAACGCGTTATTTCCGCCGTCGGCGTGGTCGGCAATATCGAAAATCTCGGCTTGGAAAAGCTCGGCGTGAAGACCGAACGCGGCATGATCGTCATCGACGGCGCCTGCAAAACCAACGTGGCGGGGATCTATGCCATCGGCGACGTCGCCGGCCCGCCGCTTCTTGCCCACAAGGCCGAGCACGAAGGCGTCATCTGTGTCGAGGCGATCAAGGGTTTACATCCGCATCCGATGAACAAGCTGATGATCCCGGGCTGCACCTATTGCACCCCGCAGATTGCGTCGGTCGGGCTCACCGAACAGGCGGCCAAGGACAAGAAGCTCGATATCCGGGTCGGCCGCTTCCCCTTTGTCGGCAACGGCAAGGCTATCGCCATGGGCGAGGACCAGGGTCTGGTCAAAGTCATCTTCGACAAGAAGACCGGGCAGCTTCTGGGCGCCCACATGGTCGGCGCAGAAGTCACCGAGTTGATCCAGGGTTACGTGATCGCCATGAACCTCGAGACCACCGAAGAAGAACTGATGCACACCGTGTTCCCGCATCCGACACTGTCGGAGATGATGAAAGAAGCGGTGCTCGACGCCTATGGGCGCGTGCTGAACATCTAGGCGGGCTCTCGCCGTCGAGGAGGGCACAGTCAGGCGAAATGTCTTTCGCGATAGCTGTGCTCATCGACACCTTCGGCAAGCGCCCAGTTCGCCAATTCCTCGTGACGCGCGAACCAGACGTCCGACGACTTGCGGAAGTATTTCAAGATGTCCTGCACCACGGCCGTCATCAGCGGCCGGCCGCCGAACTGGCAATGAATGACCATAACCAGAAGCGACATCGGCTCGTTCTCGGACAGATAATCGAAGGTACCTTTATAGGCATCGAACAGATCGCGCGGGCTCGCGCGCATCACCCGATTGTCGGAGAAGTCGGTCGTCGGCACGCCGGCGATGACGCCGTGAGGCGTGTGAATGCGGATCGGTAGATCGGCATAGGTGACGTCGCAGGTCCATTTCAAACCGGCCTTGGCGAGGAAACCGGCGGTTTCCGGCGTGAAGGCGATGACCGGGCTGCCCCAGCCGGTGATTGTCTTGCCGCTGCACGCGTGCAGCAGCTCGACGCTCCTTACGATCGTCTTCTGCTGATCCTCAAGCGACATATAGGCGAGCAATTGATCCTGCACATAGGCGTGACCGGCAATATCATGGCCGGACTTGGCGATCTGCTTCACGGCATCGGGATATTCTTCGGCACAACGTCCGTTGGTGAAAAACGTACCGGGAATCTGCAAACGGTCGAGCATGCGGATCAGACGCCACACGCCGACACGGCCCCCGTAAGTCGACCACGCCTTGCTGGCATGGTCGACTGTGCCGGACTTGAGATGAGTGGTTTGCACCGAATAATTCGGCGCGGCGCCCTCCGACCATGTTTCGAACATCACGGTCACCGACACCGCAATCTTTTTTCCGTTCGGCCAAGCCGATTTCGTCGCCACGTCCTGTTCTCCTTCAATCGAGTTTCGGGATGCCTAGAGCGGGAATGAGGTCCTGCCACTTCTTCAGATCGTCGGCGATGAAGGCGGCAAAATCGCCGTGCGCTTTATAGGCCGGTGCGCAGCCGATCTTGGCGAGGCTATCGCGGAAACTCTGCTTGTTCTCGATCTCGGCGGTGGCGCGGTCGAGCCGCTCGACGATGTCGGCCGGCGTCTTTGGCGGGGCAACGAGACCAAACCAGGTATCCATGCGCACGTCCGGCAGGCCGTACTCCGCGGTGGTCGGCACGTTGGGAAACAGCGGATGACGGCTCGGCCCGGTCTGAGCGAGGAGCCGCAGCCTTCCGCCTTCGGCTACGCGGGCGCTTGCAAGGCCCATCGACACCATTTCGATCTGGCCGGACATGGCGTCGTTGGCGGCCTGCTCGCCGCCGTGATAGGGCACGTCGATCATGGCGATTCCGGCCTTGAGCTCGAGAATCTTGACCGCGATTTGCAGCGCTCCGCCGACGCCGTTGGTTCCGTAATGGAGCTTGCCCGGCCGCGCCTTGGCGTAGGCAATGAATTCCGGCAGCGTCTGCGGCGGCAATTTCGGATAGATCGCAAACATCGTCCAGGACGTGGTGATCAGAGCGACCGGCGTGATGTCCTTGGTCGGGTTATACGGATAGTTCTTCTTTTCCGACGGCAGCATGGTCAATTCGGATGCGCCGAGCATCAGCGTGTAACCGTCGGCGTCGGCATGGGTCAGATAATCCGTGCCGACCTGCGTCATGGCACCGGGACGGTTGTCGACGACGACGGGCTGACCGACTTTCGCGCTCAGTTCCTGCGCATAGAGCCGGCCCAGCACATCGGTCAGCGAACCAGCCGGACTTGTAATGATGAGATGAATCGGCCGCGACGGATAGACGTCCGCATAGGAATGCACCGGAGCAAAAATAAGCGACGCGGCAACACACAAACCGAAGACGGTGAAGCGGCGCATAGGTTCTGCCTCTCAGAGTTGCATGATTTTGGCACGGCGAAGAATTGCGCATTGAAGGAGCCTGCCCGCATTATGTTGCGGGCATGCTCGATCGGTGTCGGCCAAATTGAAGTCCAGAAAATGCGCCGCCTGTTGTTATTGAGCGCCCTGCGCTGGTGCGGCCCTTGATCCGGATCATGATCCTCCCAACGGCACCGATACCATCCCACACAAGCATGATCAACGCGCCGCCGAATTTCCGGCATCGATCTCGACCGCGAGGTTTGGCAGTTGACAATCGGAGGTCTAGGCGAGGCGCGGCGAAAGCGATAGCGTGCCGCCGCAAATTCCATCCTTGCCGGAGCAGCGTCATGGCCAAGTTCGACAGTATTCTCGGCACCATCGGCCGTACGCCGGTGGTCAGGATCAATAAGCTCGCGCCGAAGGGCGTCAATCTCTACGTCAAGATCGAAGCCTTCAATCCGCTCGGCTCCGTGAAGGACCGCCTCGCGCTTGGAGTCATAGAAGCGGCGGAGAGGTCGGGCGAGCTCAAGCCCGGGCAGACCGTGATCGAGGCGACTTCCGGCAACACCGGTATTGGCCTCGCCATGGTTTGCGCGGCAAAGGGTTATCCGCTCGTCGTCACCATGGCGGAAAGTTTCTCGGTCGAACGCCGCAAGCTGATGCGCTTTCTCGGCGCCAAGGTGGTGTTGACCCCGGCAGCCGAGCGCGCCTTCGGCATGGTGGCGAAGGCCCAGGAACTGGCCAAAGCCCACGGCTGGTTCATGACGCGCCAGTTCGAGAACGAGGCCAACCCCGACATCCATGAGCGCACCACCGGGCGCGAGATCATCGCCGACTTCGCCGGCGAGCGGCTCGATTACTGGGTGACCGGTTTCGGCACCGGCGGCACGCTGACCGGCGTGTCGCGCGTGCTGCGCAAGGAGCGTCCGGAGACGAAGATTATCGTCTGCGAACCGGCCGATGCGCCGATGCTCACCTCCGGCGAAAAGCAGGAACGCAATGCTGACGGCTCGCCGGCAAAACCACATCCGGCATTCAAGCCGCATCCGATGCAGGGCTGGAGTCCTGATTTCATTCCGCTGATCACTGGCGAGGCGGTGGATATGAAAGCCATCGACCGCATCCTCACCATTCCGGGCCCTGAAGCGATGAAGTGCTCAAAAGCGCTGGCACAGCGGGAGGGCATTTTCGTCGGCATCACGTCCGGCGCGACTTTTGCCGGCGCTCTTGAAGTGTGCAAACAGGCGGCACCCGGCGCCACGGTGCTTTGCATGTTGCCGGATACCGGCGAGCGCTATCTGTCGACGCCGCTGTTCGGCGACATCGGCGCCGATATGAACGATGAGGAACTGAAGATTTCCAACTCGACGCCGAACCATCGCTTGCCGCCCAAAACGGCTTGAGCGACGCTGTTTTTCGCGCGGCCGAAAGCCGGCATATCGCCTCACGATGACGCAACGAGTCCCGCCATCGGCTTCACGTTTTCGCTGCCGGGAAACACGTTTTGCGCCAGGGCGCGGTCGTCGGCGCGCAGATGGTCCTTGAGCACGCCTTTGAGCACCGCCCGCAGATCGGTGGTCGGGGCGAGATCGCGGTTCTGATAGAGCGCGGCAGGCTTCAAACCCGGCCAATCGGCGATCACGCGGCCGCCCTTGAGCGCGCCGCCGACCAGAAGCGCGACCGTTGCGGTGCCGTGGTCAGTGCCGTCGGTGCCATTGATGCGCGCGGTGCGGCCGAACTCGGTGGCAAGCGCGACGACAGTCTCCGTCCACGCCGGTCCCATATTGGCCTTGATCGCCACTAGCGCGTCATCGAGCGAGCCAAGCAGTTGCGCCAGCCGGCCTCGGCCGATGCCTTCGTTGACATGCGTGTCCCAGCCGTCAAGCGCCAGCGCGCCGATGCGCGGCCCGTCCGGCTGCGCCAGGAATTTCGCTGCATTGCCGGCAGCGTCGGAGAAGTAGGCGCGCACTTGCGCCGGCCCCGCGCCGCCGGGCTTTTGCGCCATGCCCATATCGTCCGACTGCTCGATGGCGGTCAGTTTCGCATTGTCTTCGAGTACCCTCGCAAGCTTCAAGTCCGACTGTCGATAAAGATCGAGGAGGCGCGCCACAGTATCCTCGCTCGCGGGCGCGATGCGTTGCGGCGACCACGACAGAATAGGCGCCGGGCCGCGGGCGATCAGCGGCGTCACCGGGCCGACGGCAAAGACCCGACCGCCTTGCGGATCGACACGGCTGCCGGGTTGGAGGCCAGAAAGCGTACGATTGAGCCAACCGCTCTCGCTCGGGCCGGGCTTCGGCAGGCCGCTTTCCAGCAGATCCTGGCCGTCAAAATGCGAGCGCTCGCGATAGGGCGTGGCGCAAGCATGAACGACGATCGCTTCACCGGCCTGAAACATGCGGTGCAGGTTGGGCATCGCCGGATTGAGCGCGAAGAAATCGTCGAGCTTGAGCGCCGGCGTTCTGCCCGACAGCGTGAGCGCGTCCTCGCTGCGCAAACCGACCCAATCCGGATCGCCGA
>JASHOX010000002.1 GCA_030038415.1 Xanthobacteraceae bacterium | reverse complement strand
GGAACCGCAGCAGGCAGGCCTGATAGATCGCTTCGCGCGGCGGCAGGCCCTGGTCGCGTTCGGCCTCCAACGCGAAGTCGATCATCATGATGGCGTTTTTCTTGACGATGCCGATCAGCAGCACGATGCCGATGATGGCGATGATGTCGAGATCGTAACGCAGCAGCATCAGCGACAGCAGCGCGCCGACGCCCGCCGACGGCAGGGTCGACAGAATGGTGATCGGATGGATGAAGCTCTCGTAGAGGACGCCGAGCACGATATACATTGCCACCACCGCGGCGATGATCAGGAACACCTCGTTACTCAGCGACGACTGGAACGCCGCGGCGGTGCCCTGAAACGCAGTGATGAAGCTCAGCGGCAGCCCGACCTTGGACTCGGTTTGCTGGATCGCGGTGATGGCGGCGCCGAGCGAATAACCCGGCGCGGTATTGAACGAGATGGTGGTGGCCGGGAATTGACCGAAATGCGTGATCAGTAACGGCGCGGCGCGCTGTTCGATATGTGCGATGGCGGTCAGCGGCACTTGCCCGTTGGTCGACGATGACGAGGACGGCAAATACAGCGACTCCAGTCCGGTCAGCGATTGCTGCAGCGCTGGCGCCACCTCCAAGATGACGCGGTATTGGTTCGACTGGGTATAGATCGTCGAAACGATGCGCTGGCCGAAGGCGTCGTAGAGGACGTTGTCGATGGTCGCCGGCGTAATGCCGAACCGGCTGGCGGTGGCGCGGTCGATGACGATGTCGACGGCGAGCCCCTGCTGCTGCAGATCGCTCGCCACGTCGGTGATTTGCGGCAGCTGGCTCAGCTGCTGCACCAGCTTCGGCACCCAGGTGTTGAATTCCGTCGCATTGGCGTCTTCCAGCACGAAATGATACGGCGCGCGGCTGATGGTGGAATCGATCGTCAGGTCCTGCACCGGCTGCATGTAGAGCGTGATGCCGACGACGCCGGCGGCCTCTTTCTGCAAACGGTCGATGATCCGGCTGGCAGCCAGATTGCGCTCATCGTGGGGTTTGAGCGTGATCAGGAAGCGGCCGGTATTAAGCGTTTGATTGGTGCCGTCTACGCCGACGAAGGAGCTGAGATTGACGACGTCGGGATCCTTCAAGATCGCGTCGGCAAGCTTGCCCTGCAGGTCCACCATTTCGTCGTAGGAGACGCTTTGCGACGCCTCGGTGATGGCCTGGATCATGCCGGTGTCCTGCACCGGAAAGAATCCCTTCGGAATCAGCACATAGAGCAGAACGGTCAGGGCCAGCGTTGCTACCGCGACGAGCAAAGTCGCCGGCTGCCGGTCGAGCACCCAATTGAGCGCCCGGCCATAGGCCGCGATGACGTCGTTGAAAACCTGTTCCGCCTTGAGATCGAAAGCGGACCGTTCCCGATCCGGGTGATGCCGTATCAGCTTGGCGCACATCATTGGCACCAGCGTCAGCGACACCACGGCGGAGATGACGATGGTGACCGCCAGCGTGATGGAAAATTCGTGGAACAGCCGGCCGACGACGTCGCCCATGAACAACAGCGGGATCAGCACGGCGATCAGCGAGATGGTCAGCGAAATAATGGTGAAGCCGATCTGCTCGGAGCCGCGCAAGGCGGCTTCGAACGGATCCATGCCGCTTTCGACGAAGCGGGCAATGTTCTCGATCATGACGATGGCGTCGTCGACGACGAAACCTGTGGCGATGGTCAGCGCCATCAGCGACAGATTGTCGAGGGAAAAGCCGACAAGGTACATCGCCCCGAACGTGCCAACGAGCGACAGCGGCACCGAGAGGCTCGGGATGACGGTGCCCGGCAGCGTGCGCAGGAAGGCGAAGATCACCAGCACGACCAGGACGACCGCGAGGCCGAGCTCGAATTCCACGTCGGCGACCGAGGCGCGGATGGTCACGGTACGGTCGCTTAACACGCGCACGTCCATCGCCTGCGGCAGCGTCGACATGATTTGCGGCAGCAGCGTTTGAATGCGGTCGACGACCTGGATGATGTTGGCGCCGGGCTGCCGTTGCACGTTGACGATGATCGCCGGCGTCGTATTCGCCCAGGCGCCGAGTTTGGTATTCTCAGGGCCGCTGACAATCGTCGCCACGTCGATGAGCTTGACCGGGGCGCCGTTGCGATAGGCGATAATCAGATTGCGATACTGATCGGCACTGGTGAGCTGATCGTTGGCGTTGATCGTCAACGCTTGCATCGGACCGTCGAAATCGCCCTTTGGCGTATTGACATTGAGATTGCCGATCGTGGTGCGGACATCGTCGACGTTCAGACCGTAGGCGGCTAGCGAATCCGGATTGAGCTGAATGCGTACCGCTGGCCGCTGGCCGCCGCTGATGCTGACGAGCCCGACGCCGGTCAATTGCGAGATTTTTTGCGCAAGCCGCGTCTCGCTGTAATCCTCGAGATCGGTCAGCGCCAGCGACTTCGATGTCACCGCCAGCGTGAGGATCGGCGCATCGGCCGGATTGACCTTGGAATAGATCGGCGGTGTCGGCAGATCGGACGGCAGGAGATTTCCGGCGGCGTTGATCGCGGCCTGCACTTCCTGTTCGGCGACATCGAGCGAAAGATCGAGGTCGAACTGCAGGGTGATGATCGAAGCGCCCCCGGAGCTCGCTGACGTCATCTGGTTGAGCCCGGGCATTTGCCCGAACTGCCGCTCCAGCGGTGCGGTGACCGAGGATGTCATCACTTCCGGGCTGGCGCCGGGATAGAGCGTCTGCACCTGGATGGTCGGATAGTCGACCTCGGGCAAAGTCGACAGCGGCAAGAACGTGTAGGCGACCATGCCGGACAGCATGATTGCCGCCATCAACAGCGTGGTGCCCACCGGGCGCCGAATGAAGGGCTCCGAAACGTTCATCGTACCGCTTTATCGCCGCGCCAGGCCGTGGCCACTGCGCATGCCGGCGTTTCACTGCCCGTCATTGGCGGGCTTAGTCTGCGAATTGCCCGGATTATGGCCTTGTCTGCCGGCTGGCTTGCCGCCTTGCGGTGGCGGAGTGGCCGCGGCCGGTTGACCGGTCTCCGGCGCCACGGCAACGCGTAAACCGTCGCGCAGCCGGTCGGTGCCGTCGATGACGACGCGTTCGCCGGGGCTCAGTCCGGATTTCACCTCGGTCAGGTCACCGTCGACCACGCCGGTTTTGATCTGCCGCACCGAGACCGTGCTGTCGGGATTGATCACATAGACGTAGGTGCCGGGCGCGCCGCGCTGAATCGCTGAGGTCGGCACGGTGACGACGTTTTCCAGGGTTTCCACCAAAAGCCGCGCGTTGACAAACTGGCTGGGGAACAGCGCGTTGTCGGCGTTGTCAAATTGTGCGCGCACCTTCACGGTGCCGGTCGTGGTGTCGATTTGATTGTCGACCGCCGAAACCTTGCCGGTGGCAAGGAGGTGAACATTGGCGCGGTCATAGGCGGTGACGGTGAGAGTTTTGCCGGCATTGAATTGCGGCATGATATCCGGCAGGTCGTCTTCGGGGATCGAGAAAATCACCGTGATCGGCTGCAATTGGGTGATGACGGCAATGCCGGTCGAATTGGTGGTCTGCACGTAATTGCCCGGATCGACGAGCCGCAGCCCGACGCGGCCGGTGATCGGCGATACGATATGGCAATAGGCGATGTTCAGCGCCTCGGAATCGACCAGGCCCTGATCTTGCTGCACGGAGCCCTTGTATTGCTGGACGATGAAGACCTGATCCTCTGCCTGTTGCTTTGCGATGGAGTTCTGCTGGGCGAGCGTCTGATAGCGCGCCAGATCCAATTGCGCCTGCGCCAGCAATCCTTCGTCGTGTGCGAGCTGGCCTTCGTATTGTTCCTTCAGGATCTGATAGGGCCGCGCATCGATCTGCGCCAGGAAGTCGCCCTTCTTGACCAGTTGGCCTTCGGTGAATCCGATGTCGGTGAGCTGGCCGTTGATCTGGGTTTGCACAGTGACCGTCGCGATCGGCGTCACGGTGCCAAGCGCATTGACGATTTCGCGGACATTGCCGGTTGCGACGGTGGCGGCGCCAACCGATTGCAGCGCGCCTTGCGGGAAACGCCCGCCCGAGGACGTGGATTTTAGCCAATGCACCGTTTCATAGACGGCAAAAACAAGCAGGACAGCAACCAGTCCGACGCCGATCCGGAAGCGCGTGAGCGGTTTGGCGACCACGTCCGGTGGCGGCGCAGGCCGCCGCATATTCGGCGTCAATTCCTCATCAGTCCTGCGCGTTCGCTCGTCCATGATGGGCGTTGATCCCGGCTATCCGCTGCCTTGAACTTATAAAATGCGTTGCCAAAAGCCGCTAATGAATAATCGCTAATTTGCCATGGGCGCCCCGAATCCACAAATAAATCAATGAATTGCGAACGGGCGCGCTCACTGCGGCGGCGCGACTGGGGCGGCCGGCGGATTGGACGGGGTCTCGATCGTCGGAAACAGTTCGACAGCCAGCGGCTTGGTCGATTCGAGTTGCGGCGTGAAGGTGAAGTCTTTGAGCATTTGGAATTGATCCGGCAGCAGGCTTGCGTCCCAACCGCCGCCCAGCGCTTCGATCAAGCTGACGCTCGCCAAGTACAGATTCTGCCGCGCGCTCAACTCTGCTTCTTCATCCGCCAACAGCGCGATTTCAGCGGTAACGACGGTGGTGAAGGCGACAGTGCCGGCCTGGAATTGATTGAGATACACATTGACTGCTTGGCGCTCGTCAGCGACCGCCTTCCGCTCGGCGGCTACTTGCCCGGCGTAGTAATGCATGGCGGCAAGCTCGTCCTCGACCTGCTGGAATGCGGTCAGCAATGTTTGCCGGTAATTGGCGACGCTTTCCCAATAAAGCGCGCGCGCGGCGTCGACTTGCGCCGACGTCAGCCCGCCATTGAACAATGTCTGCGTGCCGGTTCCGCTGATTGATCCAATGGAGCGCGCCGCCGAAAACGGCGTCGGGATTGGGCCGATGAATTCGATCATTGAGGACAGCGAAACATCCGGAAAGTAAGCGGCTTCGGCCACGCCGATCAGCGCGTTTTGTTGCTGCATGGTGCGCTCCGCGGCAGCGACGTCAGGCCGCCGCTCCAGGAGGACCGAGGGGACGCTAACGGGAATGTTTGGCGGGGCCCGCCCCAGCAAATGCGATCTTACCGTGAGCTCCGCCGGAGGCCGTCCGATCAGCATGGCGATCGCGTGTTCGTATTGCGCGCGCGCCACGCGCGTCGCGTAAAGCTGCGCCTCGGTCGTGCGGACACTCGCGTCCGCCGTGGCGACGTCGCCGGCGGTGACCGAGTAGCCCGCCTTGAATTGATTATTCACGATGTCGTAGGTTTTTTTGTATTCGGCGATCGTGCGGGTAAGCAGGTCGATCAGGGAATCCGAGGCGCGCAGATTGAAATAGGCGGTCACCAGCATCGCTTGCTCGGAAAGCTTGGCATTATCGAGATCGGCGGCGCTGGCTTGAGCCTCGGCGACGTTGCTTTCGACCTGCCGGCGGAGCCTGCCCCAGACGTCGATATCCCAGGTTCCGCCGATGGGGGCGGTATAGGTAGTCGAGTAGATCGCGCCGGTAGGAGCGCCGCCCGCCGCATTGGCGGCAGCGAGCGGACCCGTGCGGGTCCGCGTTGCAGTGTACGATGCCGTTGCGGTGGGAAACAGCGCGGCCTGCGCCTCGCGGATCAGGGCCTTGGCCTGCTCATAAGCGGCGGCGTCGGCAGCGACCGTCTGATTGGATATTTCGACCTGAGGCAGCAGCTCGTTCAGGGCGGGATCCCGGTAGATCTTCCACCAATCGCCACGCTTGAGATCGTCGCTCGGACGCGCAAGCTTCCAGCCCTTCAATTCCTTGAACTCGTCCGGTACCGGGCCGGGCGCCCGCGCATAATTCGGTCCGACGGCGCAGCTGGCGAGGGCGACTCCAAGGAACAATGATCCGAACGCCAAAGCTTGGCCGCAGGCTCGCGGAAGTGAGGAAGCTCTGCGTCGCACCTAGACTACCCCGATGCACAACAGCATGGGCCAACGCGAGCACTGCCACAAAGCCGTTGCTGTAAGCCCCAAAAACGCAAACCCACAGATGGTCAGCCAATCCGGCTCGGCCGACGCATCGTCAAGGTCGTTGCCTCCGCCGCAGCGCGTGGCCGGCAGCGGATGCCGCCCATTGTGTACGCCTCCGGTCCGATCTCCGCCCCAAAGCGATCGGTTTTGATCCAGATCATATCCGTGCCCGAATGTCCGGGCATAAATCGTGCACGCACGAGGGAGCATGCATAACTCACGGATGAAGATCAACCGCGTGGGATTTAATGATAAGCGATGCGCATCGTTCGGCGGAACAATGTGATATTCGGGCGACAGTGCGTCGCAACATCACAGTTACGGAGGTTCGTACGCGGGTTCGGAACGGAGGGGCGAGAGGGGCGTTTCGATGAGGCGATGGAGGGTACCTCAATGCGCAGATTTGCAAGTAACATTACAAATTGGAAAGCTACAATCGCTCTTGTTTCGGCCGGTCTGTTGTTTTGTAGCGTAACGGGGGCTGCGCTGGCGGCAAAGCCCGCCGGCGGTCATGGGGCCAGTGGCGGTCATGGGGCCAGTGGCGGTCATGGCCCCGGCGGTCACGGCCCCGGCGGTGCAGGGCACCCCTCGTTCCATTTCAACTCGGCGCGTTCCCATCTTAGCTTTGCACACCGCAATTTCAGCGTCGCGCATCACAATTTCGCGCACCACAATTTCCGCACCATGCATCGCACTGTGCATACTAATGCGGCTTCGCGGTTGGCCCACCATAATAGACATGTTCCCAACACGGCCGGCACGAATGCCACGAACCGCGCGCTGACAAATGCGCACATAACGCCGCTCGCCAATGCCGCCGATCCGAGACATTTCATGGATCGCCGTCGGTTGGCGACCAATGCCGCATTCCGGCCGTTCTGGGGCCACGACTGGTGGCACCATGGCTGGCATCCCTATTATCACCTCGGCTGGATCGGCCCGCTGTTCTGGCCCTATGCCTATGGGGATTTCTTTTATTGCTCGCTATGGCCTTGGGATTACTGCGGCTACGACCCGTTCTGGGTCTACGGCTACGGCGACGTCTACGAGGCGTTGTTCTCGCCTTACGATTATCAGGAATACGTTCGGGGACCCGGCGCGCCGGCGCGCATGGAGACCCTGACCCAAAGCATGGCGCAAAGCTGCGACGACGAGGCGGCCGAGGTTACCGGCTGGCCGATCGATCAGATCCAAAGCGCCGTCCAGCCAAATCCGCAGCAAACTGCCTTGCTCGACGATCTCGGCAACGCCATCGTCGAGGCGAGCCATCAGATCAAGATTCACTGCCCGACCAGCGTGGCGTTCACGCCGACGGCGCGGCTCGATCAGATGCATCAGCGGCTGCAGGCGCTAGTCGATGCGGAGAACATCATCAGCTCGCCGCTGGCGAAGTTCTATGATTCGCTTTCCGACGAGCAAAAAGCACGCTTCAACGACGTTGCGCCGCCGAGCGCGCAAGGCAATGCCAATGAACAGAACGCTGGCGAAAAGCCGAGCGTTCAGGCGCAGTGCAGCGCCAATGTGATGGCTTGGCCGGCCGACCGGATCGACAACGCCATCCATCCGAGCGACGCACAGCGCGCCAAGCTCGATGCGCTGCAGTCAGCCCTGTCGCGGGCCGCGGATACCATCAAGGCGGCATGTCCGACCGAGGTGCCCGCGACGCCGCCGGACCGTCTTGCCGCGGTCGGCAACCGGCTCAAGGCCATGCTCCAAGGCGTTGAGACCGTGCAGCCGGCGCTCACCGACTTCTATAATTCGCTCAGCGACGACCAGAAGGCGCGCTTCAATACCATGGGCAAGGAGCTGTTCGCGCAGAATCAAGAATAGAGACTTGTAGCCCGGATTGCGCCTCGTGCAATCCGGGACTCTTTCTCACCGGATTTTACGGAACCTGTCATCGGGCCTGGGCGAAAGGCCGGACCCGCGCGATCAATCCGGGCTGGGATTCAATGAAACAATTTCGGGAACTTCGCCCGTAATCTGGCCCGCAGGTCGGCGCTGACATCGACAGTCGGCGGAAAAGTGCCCTTGAGCTTCATGTCGTAAGGGATGCAGGCGTCGATCAGGATGCGGTTGTTGAAATTGCCGGGCAGATAAAGGGGATCGCGCTTCGACGCCCACGCTTTCTGCACGAGATCGATGTCGACCTTGGGATCAAACCGCGTGCACATCGCCCAGAGCACCTGGTCGAGATCGCCAGCATCGATGTCGTCGTCGACCACCACCGTCCATTTGCCGGCATAGGCGCCGCCCTGGCAGGCACAGGCCACATGCAGCGTCTGGCGCGCATGGCCGGGATAGCGCTGCCGGAGCTGAATTGCGGTGAAGCGCGTCGCCGGTCCGGCCTCGTGATTCCATACGCCGAGCACGTCGGGAATGCCGCAGGCGTCGAGCGCACGCCAGATTTGCGCCGCGCCGGCAATGCCTTTGAGGAGCCCGGTTTCGTCCACCGGTTTGTGCTGCGGCGCGCAGGTCAGGATCGGATCGTTGCGGTGCAGGACGGTTTTGACGTTGACGTAAGGTCGCTCCTGAGTGTCGTCCGAGTAGTAGCCCATCCACTCGCCAAACGGCCCTTCCGGCTTGGTCTTGCCGGGCAGGGTTTCGCCCTCAATGGCGATTTCGCAATCTGCCGGGATCGGGAAGCCGGTATAGGGGCCGCGCACCACGTCGATCGGCTCATTGCGCAAGCCGCCGGCAATATCGTATTCGCTTAACTCCGGCAGCGGGCTCGACGACAGCATGAACAAGAGCGGATCCTGGCCGCACAGGATCACCACCTTCATCGGTTCGCCGCGGGCGAAATATTTATCGCGGTGGATGCGGCCGTGCTTGCCTTCAGTGATCTGGCAGCCGATGGTCTTGCTGTCATAGACTTGGCTGCGGTAGGCGCCGAGATTGAACCAGCCGTCGTCGGGATCCTTGGTCACCACAGCGCAGGCGGTGCCGATGAAGCGCGCCTTGTCCTGCTCGTGATGGCGCGGCACCGGAAATTTCAGAACATCGACGGCTTCGCCTTCGATCACGTTCTCGAATATCGGCCCGTCGTTGACGTAGCGCGGCGGCAGCGGCTTTAGGTCCTGCATGCGCGCGTGATAGCGCTGCACGATTTCGACCTTGCGCTCGTAGTCGAGCGGCAGTCCCAGCGTGAGCGCGATCCGCTTGATCGAGGATAGTTGCCCGTACAGCGTGCGAAAACCCCTGGTATAGCCCGGCACGTCGTCGAATAGCATCGCCGGCGCGCCGCCGCGGCTCTTTTCGGTGAGCATATGGGTGAGCGCACCCATCTCGACGTCCCAATGGGCGCCGGACACGCGCTTAAGTTCGCCGAGCCGATCGACCGTTTCCAGCCAGCCGCGCAAGCCGCGATAGCGTTGTGCCGCCGTTGCGTCCGCCATGCCGGACTCCGTGCTGTTCGAAGAAAGCAAACCGGGTATGAATTGTGCCTCAAAACGTGTCAAGCTGACGCGATATTGCAAAAAACGTTCGGGAGTAATCCGTGAGCCTGCCCAAGCCCAACTACCATCCGCCGTTCAACGTCACCCGCGCCAGCCATGCCGTGTTGCACGTCAAGGATTTGGCTAAAAGCCGCGCCTTCTATGTCGATCTGATCGGCTTCATTGTCAGCGACGAGGATAACGACACGATTTATCTGCGCGGCGTCGCCGAAGCGTGCCATCACTCGCTCGTCCTCAAGCGTGCTGCCGCGGCGCAGGCCGAGCGCGTCGGCATGCGCTGCTTTACGGAGGAGGACCTCGAAAAGGCGAAGCATTATTTCGAGAAAGCCGGTTTGCCGGCGCAATGGGTGGAGCGGCCGTATCAGGGCCGCACCCTTCACGTCAGCGATCCGCTCGGCGCACCGCTCGAATTCTGCGCCACCATGACGACCAAGCCGCGGCTCGTCGTCGCGTTCGAGCACCATCATGGCGCCGTACCGCAGCGCATCGACCATTTCCAATTGCTGGTGCCAGACGTGCAGCGGCAACTGGAATTCTATATGGGACTGGGTTTCCGGCTCTCGGAATATATCGCGCCGGATGGCAGCGACGATCCGATGTTCGTGTTCCTGCAGCGCAAGGGCAACCCCCACGACATCGTATTCGCCGGCGGCGCCGGGCCGCGGCTGCATCATGCCGCGTTCAACATTCCGGAATCCTATTTGTTCTTCTATGTCTGCGATCTCGCTTTCAATATGGGTTTTGCCGAAAACATCGAATTCGGCCCCGGCCGGCATGGACCGGGCCATGCGCTGTTCGTCTATATGCGCGATCCCGACGGCCATCGCATCGAGCTGTTCAATACGCATTATCAATGCATCGACATCGAGGACGAACCGGTGCGCTGGGATGCCTCCTTCGCCGGCCAGCGGCGCTGGCAATTGCCGGCGCGGGCGCAATGGTTCGCCGAGGCGAGCCGCTTCGTCGGCGTCGAGCCGCGCGAGCCTGCGAAGAAGGGGCAGCCGATGACGTTGGAGCGGTATGTGGCTGCGAAGTAGAGGTCTCCAGCCATGCCGATTGTCTTGAGCAGGCGATGGATTGCCGTTACGTCCGTCATTTTCATTGCGTTGCTCGCTCAAGCCCGTGCCGCACAGGCAGATCCGAATACGCTGTGGAACATTGTCCACGGCCAGTGCGTGCCGGATTGGCAACAGCATCGCGCTCTGCGGTCGCCATGCGTTGCGGTCGATCTCAAGAAAGGCATTGCTGGCGGCTTCGCGGTGATCAAGGACCAACGGGGACAGACGCAGTTTTTGCTGTTGCCGACAAAGCGGATCACCGGCATCGAAAGCGGCGCTCTGCTGACGCCGCACGCCACCAATTACTTCACCGCTGCGTGGCGGGAGCGGCACTTGGTTGAGAGGGCGCTTGGGCATACGATGCCGCGCGACACGCTCAGTCTGGCCGTCAACTCGGAATTGTCGCGCTCGCAGAACCAGCTGCACATTCACGTCGACTGCGTGCGCGCCGATGTCCGTGATGCGCTCAACGACGCGGCCGCGAAAATCGGCTCGCGTTGGGCGCCGCTCGATATATGGCTGTTCGGCCACCACTACAGCGCCATGCAGGTCACCGGAACGACGCTGGCTGGGCGCAATCCGTTCAAGCTTTTGGCGCGCGGCGTCGCTGGCGCTGCCGCCGACATGGGACATTACACGCTGCTCGTCGTCGGCATGACGTTCGCCGGTCATAAGCCCGGCTTCGTCATCCTCGAAGACCACGCCGATCCGGCGCACGGCGACAATGCCGGCGGCGAGGAATTGCAAGACCACGCCTGCGCGCTGGGCCGCGGGAACAGCTAAACGCGCCGATGCAGCCGGTGCTCGATCCAGAGCAGGATGGCGTTGGCCACCGCGGCGAAGGAGAACAGCACTACGGCGATGGTGATCATCTCCTTGGTCTGTAAGAGCGTCATCGCGTTGATGATGAGGAAGCCAAGGCCGTCCTTGGATGCAAACATTTCGGCCAATAACACGCCGAGCAGCGTGACGGTGAAGCCGATGCGCAATCCGGCAAGCACCTCGGGGATGGTTGCCGGCAAGAGCACGTTCCAGATTGCCTGCCACGGCGACAGACGCAGCGTTCGCGCGGACTTCAAATACACGAGCGGAATATTGCGGATCGCCGCCATGGTCAGGAGCGCCACCGGAAGGATGCCGTGAATCGCGCCGAACACCACTTTGCCGGACAGCGTGAGGCCGAAAATGAGCAGGATCACCGGGTAAAGCGTGATTTTCGGCAATGAATAGAGCGTGATCAGGATCGGCTCGCCGACCTCTCCCGACAGCCGCTGCGCGCCCATCCACACCCCGATGGCGAGGCCGAGTCCATAGGCGAGGAGAAGGGCCAGCGCGAACGCAGTGGCCGTGGCCGCGGCATTCTCGGCAAAGCGCGCGGAGGGGACGAAATGCGTCATGTAGGAGAAAGTCGGCGCCGGGCCGGGCAGGGCAGTGTCGCCTACCCAACGGGCGAGGCCTTGCCAGATCAGTACCACGGCAATGACGATAATCGTCGTGTCGATAGCTCGCCGCATTGCGGTCATGACGGCCTCGCGCCGCGCCGTTTCGCCCAGCGCAAGTCCCAGGCATGCAGGCCGGCATTGACCACGGTCGCGATCAACAGCACGAGCAGCATCAGGGCGTACATGCGCCGATTGTTGAAATCGGCGTAGGCATTGGCGATGTCGCGGCCGAGACCGGCGGGCGCTAGAATAAATTCGGCGGCGATCACGGCGATGAAGGCATAGCTTACCGACAGTTTGACGCCGGTGAAGAGGTAAGGCGCCGCCGCCGGAAGCTGCAATTGCAGCGCAGTCGCGAGCCGGCCCATGCGATGGACACGGGCGACTTTGGTCAGGACGCGCGGGATACGATCAAGGCCGTTCAGCGTGGCGATGATCATCGCGACGATAGCAGTGGCGACGCCCATGAGCACGATGGGAACGAGCGACAGACCGAATATCGCGATCATGACCGGATAGAAGATAAAAACCGGCACCGCATAATAGGTGGCGAAGAATGGATCGAGCGCCGCGCGCAGCCGCGGCAAGGCGTGAATAATGAGCCCCAACGCGAAGCCGAACACGACCGACAGCGCGACCGCGATCGCAATAACGCCGAGCGTGCGCACGATGTCGTCGTTGAGTTGACCCGACGCCAGCATGGTAATGAGCGCGGTCGCCATTTGCGACGGCGGGATCATCACGCGGTGATCGATGAAGTTAAGCCGGCACGCCAGCTCAAGCGCGCCGATCATCGCGACGATCACCAGAAGTCTGATCCAACCAGCGCGCGTCATTCCGCCGCCAATGCCGCCGCCGGCGGCTGACCGGAATGGCCGAGTGCCTTCAGTGATTCGCCGCGTAATCGCTCCCAGAGGCGCCCGGTGATTTCCCCGAATGTCGGCTCGGCGACGATGGTCGAATCGCGGTCACGCGGCCAATGGGTTTCGATGATTTCGATAAAGCGGCCGGGCCGCGCCGACATGGCGCCAACGCGGTCGGCCAGCATGGCCGCCTCGTCGAGGGCATGGGTGATAAGAAGCACCGTGGCGCCGGTCGTGCGCCAGAGTTTTAAGACTTCATCGCCCATCAACAGCCGCGTCTGCGCATCGAGCGCGCCGAACGGTTCGTCAAGCAGAATGAGACGCGGCTGCAGCACCAGCGTACGCGCAATACAAACGCGCTGCCGCATCCCGCCCGAAAGCTGCGACGGGTAGGCCTTGGCAAAATCCTTCAAGCCCATGAATGCCAGCGCGTCGTCGACCCGGCGGCGCACTTCCGCCGGTGCCGTGCCCTGGCGCTGCAGGCCGAAGGCGGCGTTGCCCCACACCGTAAGCCAGGGAAAGCTGGCGTCTTCCTGGAACACGACGCCGACCCCGTCGGGAACCTCGCCGGCGACGGCGCGCCCCTCGAACGTCACCGTGCCGACGGTCGGCTGCTGTAGACCGGCGAGTACTTCGAGAAAGGTCGACTTGCCGCAGCCCGACGGTCCGACCACGGCGAAGAACTCGCCTTTGTGGAGATCGACGTTGATCGGACCGAGCGCGTGCACCGGGGCGTGACCGCCGGCGCCGGGATAGACCCGCGTCACGCCGGCGAATTGCGCATGAACGTCGCCGTGCACGGTTTACCGCCTTACTTCTGCAAATCGCTCGGCAGGAACGACGTGTCGACCATCTTGTTGAGATCAAGCGGCTTGTCGATCATGCCGACATATCGCATCGCTCGCTCGGTTGTCTGCAGGAGATCCATTTCCATTTTACCTTCGCTCCAGAACTTAGCCGCGACGAGTTCATGCACCATTGCGGCCACCTGATCCGGCGGCAGCGGAGCATAGAGCTTCGACAGAATCTGGATAGCGTCATCGGTGTGTTCGTAGATGTATTTCACGCCTTCACGCCGGCCAGCGAGCAACGCTCGCAATTTGTCGGGGTGGTTGCGCATCAGATCGCCGGTGGCGATGCCGATGGCGGGCGGCAAATGCGGCATGTCCTGCGGCCCGAGGATGACCCGGTATTTGCTGGCGCCGTCCTTTAAGCGGAACAGCACGGTGGGGATAGCGGTGACATCGGCGGCCCCGGTTTCGACCGCCGTCACTGCGCCGGGAAGGCTGCCGAACACGACCCGCTGCATGTCCTCCGGCTTGAGTCCAGCCTTCTCCAGGACCAGCACCGCGGTCATTTCGCCTAAGGATTTCGGTTCGCTGATGCTGAATTTTTTGCCCTTGAGGTCATTGATCGACTTGATCGGCGAATTCGGCATGACGACGATGTTGAGATCGAGAAGCCGCGTGCCGATATTGACGATCCGCAGGTCTTGGCCTTGATCGATCGCGGCGAGCACCGGCGCGGGCGAGACGTCGCCGTAGCCGAGTGAGCTCGCCATCGCGGCGCGCACCGAAGCGCCGCCGCCGGCGCCGGAGATGACGTCGGTGATGTCGATGCCGGCGTTCTTGAAGAACCCCTTCGCCATCGCCACTGCGAACGGTGCGCCCGAGGGGTCGGCTTTGTACTGTGTAACGAGGACGTCTTCGGCCGATGCCCGGAACGGCGCGGCCAAGCATAAGGCGACGACAAGGCCCAACAGTCTGCGGTGGTGCATACCAACCTCCCTCCGATTTCGTTTAGTCTTTGGCGCGGCTTGCGAGATATTATCCCATAGGCATTCGATGATAGAATCAACCATGATGCCGCAGAATGGCCTTGAGGGTTGAGCAGCCGGGGATTGTATGACGCTCGGAATACAGAGCGAGGTCGCGCCGACGAAAAGCAAGGGGCAGCAGCCCATCTGGCTCGCGTCCTATCCCTCCGGCGTGCCGGCAACCATCGATCCCGACGCCTACCCGTCGTTGTCGGCGATGCTGATCGAAGCGTGCCGGCAGCATTCCGCCCATCCCGCCTTCGAGTGCTTAAGCGCGCAGATGACCTATGCGGAATGGGATCGCGACAGCCGGGATTTTGCGGCTTTCCTGGTCGAGGAGGCGAATTGCCGGCCGGGCGACCGCGTCGCGATCATGCTGCCAAATATGCTGGCTTATCCGGTCACGTTCCTCGGCGCGTTGCGCGCTGGCATGATCGTCGTCAACGTCAATCCGCTCTACACGCCGCGCGAATTGCACGAGCAGCTCGCCGATTCCGGCGCCGTCGTCATCGTCATCATGGAAAATTTCGCCCACAAGCTGCAAGAGATCATCGCCGCCACGAAAATCCGCCACGTCGTGGTGGCTCGGCTCGGCGATTTCGTGCCCACCCTCAAGCGCTGGGCCTTCAATATCGCCAATTCCTATATCGCGCGCGCGGTGCCGGCTTGGCACTTCGACAATTTCACGATGTTGCAGGACGCCTGCGACCGGGCGCCGAGCGAGCGCTATCGGGATGCGCAGGTGCGCGCCGGCGACGTCGCCTTGCTGCAATATACTGGTGGGACGACAGGCGTGGCCAAGGGCGCCATGATCACCCACCGTAATCTGATCGCGAACACGCTGCAGTGCTGCGCCTGGAGCGGAGCCGGCGTGCGGCCGGAGGCGGAGCGCGTGCTCACACCGCTGCCGCTCTATCACATCTTCTCGCTGACGGCGAACCTGTTGAGCTTCGCGCTGTTCGGCGGACTGGACTTTCTCATTCCCGACCCGCGCGATCTGCACCGGCTCATTCGCACCATGCGCCACGCCAAGATCACCTGGATGTCCGGCGTCAACACCCTGTTCAACGCACTGGTCGACACGCCCGAATTCGCCCACTTGGATTTCAGCGCGCTACGGGTTGCGGTCGGCGGCGGCGCCGCGGTGCAGAGCGAAGTGGCGCGGCGCTGGCGCGACATTACCGGCAGCGAATTGGTCGAGGGCTACGGCCTCACCGAAGCTTCGCCGGTCGTCTGCATCAATCCGTTCTTTAATCCGAAGCGGGGCACCGTCGGCCTGCCGGTGCCCTCGACCGAGGTCACCATTCGCGATGATGCTGGGAGGGAACTTGCCGTCGGCGAGGCCGGCGAGGTCTGGGTGCGCGGTCCGCAGGTGATGCTCGGTTATTGGCAGCGGCCCGACGAGACGGCGCAGGTGCTTACCGCCGACGGCTGGCTGAAGACGGGCGATATCGGGGCGTTCGACGCCGACGGATTCCTGCGCTTGCTCGACCGCAAGAAGGACATGATCAACGTCTCCGGCTTCAAGGTGTTCCCCAATGAAGTCGAGGACATCGCCATGCTTGACCCCGGCGTGCTCGAAGCCGCCGTGATCGGCGTGCCCGATTTGCGCACCGGGCAGGCGGTCAAGCTTTTTGTCGTCAAGCGCGATCCTGCGCTCACCAAAGCCGATCTGTCCAAATTCCTGCACGATCGGCTCGTCGCCTATAAGCGTCCTACTATCATCGAATTTCGCGACGAATTGCCGAAGAGCAATATCGGCAAGATTTTGCGCAAAGAGCTGCATTGACGGCATGCAATTCGACGAGGCTTGTCGGCCTTCCTGCTCGGAAATGAGCGTGCTAACCGTAATGCCGCAGAAAATACCTGGGAGGATGCCGCGCCCATGCCGAAGTTGCAGTTGTCGTTTGCCTGCGCGCTCTATGACCGGATGCAGGCGCTCTACACCGGCGAGGTGAAGCCGGACGGCATCGATCTCAATTTCATTGCCATCGATCAGCCGCGGCCGATCTTCGACCGCATGTCGGGCGGCCAGGAGTTCGACGTCGCGGAATATTCCTCGTCCGAATTCGTCCAGCGCTTTGCCAACAAGGAATGCCCGTTCGTCGCCATTCCGGTATTTCCGTCGATCGCCTTCCGGCTCGGTTTCATCGCCATTAACCGCAAATCCGGCATCAAGACGGCGAAGGACCTCGCGGGCAAGCGCATCGGCGTGCCGCTCTACACCATGACGGCGGCCATCTTCATCAATGGTATCCTGCACCGCGAGTTCGGGGTCGATCTGTCGAAGGTTCAATGGCTGCAGAGCGCGATGAATACCGCGGGCTCGCACGGCAGCCCGACGGTCCTGCCGCTCCTGAAGCAAGTCTCGATCGAAAACAACAAGACGAAGAAGACGCTCGGTCAACTCCTCGCCGCGGGCGAGATCGACGCGACGCTCGGTACCAGCCTACCCGAGGAAATCCGCTCCAATCCCGACATCGTGCGGCTGTTTCCCGACTACGTCGCGCGCGATATCGATCTCTACAGGCGCAAGAAAATCTATCCGATCATGCATCTGGTGGCGATCAAGAAGAGCGTCTACGAGCGCTATCCATTCGTCGCCACGAGTCTCTACGACGCCTTCGTCAAATCGAAGAAGATCGCGCTGGAGAAGCTCTTCAACCTGCGCGCCGTGCGCTACATGACGCCGTTCTTGATGCGTGAGATCGACGACATCTGGGAGGTATTCAACGGCGATCCGTGGCCGTACGGCGTCGAGCCGAACCGGCAGACGCTGGAAGCGCTGGTGCAATACCAGCAGGATTTGGGCTTGATCGTCGCGCCGGTGAAGGTCGATGATCTGTTCGTGCCTACCTACGGCTGACCCGGCGGCCTGCCCGAAATTTTCTATTCACAAGGGACGACCGACATGAGCCAACTCGACGATCTCTTGCGCGATCTTGTCGTTGCCAACCGCATCCTGTCCAACGAAGACGTGGTCGATGCCTATGGTCACATCAGCGTGCGGCATCCCGACAACCCAAAACGCTTCTTCCTGTCGCGCTCCCGCGCGCCGGAACTGGTCGAACGTCACGATCTGATCGAGTTCGACCAGGAGGGTGAGCCGGTCAGCGACAAGCGCCAACCCTATCTCGAACGTTTTATCCATGCAGCGATCTTTGAAGCGCGGCCGGACGTGATGGCAGTGGTTCATGCCCACGCCGAAGACACGCTGCCGTTCGGCATCATCAACAAGCCGCTCGAGCCGGTGATCCATTCCGGCAGCTTTATCGGCGGCAAGGTACCGGTGTGGGACATCCGCAAGAAGTTCGGCGAGACCGACCTGTTGGTGCGCAATATGGCGCAGGGGCGTGACCTCGCGAAATGCTTGGGCAAAGGCAATGTCGCATTGATGCGCGGCCACGGTTTTGCCTCCGCCGCGCGTTCGATCATCGAGGTCGTGCGGCTGTCGGTCTATCTGCCGCGCAATGCCCGCGTGCAGATGAACGCGATACGCATGGGCGGCAAGCCGAAGCCATTGTCCAAGGGCGAGATCGCCGCGCGTGCCGCGGGCTATAAGCCGGCCTCCACCGAAACCTGGCGCGCCTGGGAATATTGGGCCACCCGCGCCGGGTGCGGCGACATGATCGGTCATCAGCATGACCACGAGCCGAGGAAATAGGCCCCCTCACGTCACGTCGTGACACCCAGCTTTTCTTCGCTCGACGCCCGTGGCACACTCAGGGTTGTAGCGGATCGTTGCGGCCATTTCGGGTTCGGCCGGGGGCTTGAACGCTGGCTACACAACACGGGGGATCCCAGCCATGACCATGCGTTATGTTGCGTTATGTGCCGCCGCGATGTTGGCGGCTGTCGCGGTGCAAGCGACGTCGGCGCCGGCAGTCGCCCAGGCGCAGGCTCCGGCCGCCGCGCCGGCAGCTGCTCCGGCCGCCGCGCCGAAGCCCGCAGCGGCGGCTGCGCCGGCTACCACGGCCGCCGGCAGCGCCGTGTTCCCGAGCAGCGTCGATTCCAAATATTCAAAGGACACCCCCGGCAGGGCCCGCCGGAAAACCTGCCTCGATCAGTACCGGGCCAATAAGAAAACCAACGCCAATGGCGGTCTGAAGTGGCTGGCGCATAACGGCTACTGGAGCCAATGCAACACGAAGCTGAAAGGCGCCTGAGCAACTCTAATAAGCGGCGCAGATAAATCGGAGTGCGGGCTGGACCGCGCTCCGATTTTTGGTCGCGGCGGCTTAGTGCAAAACCAGTTCCGTCACTTCGCCGCCCCTGGCGCGGCCTTGCGCGTAATACTGGCCGATATTGCGCATCAGCGCAGCGTCCGACACCGAGTAGATCACCGCGTCCGTCTTGCCGGTATTGATGTGGCGCCGCCACAGGAAGTTCGGCACCACGAACAGATCGTTATGGCCCCATTCGAAGCGCTTGCCGCCGACTTCGGTGACGCCCGAACCTTCGATGCAGACGTAATAGGTGCCGGCGGTCTCGCGCTTCCATTCGGTTTCCTCGCCGGGGCGCAGGAGCTGCGCCGAATAATTCAGCGTCTTGAAAACCGGCTCGCCGGTCACCGGATTGACGAAGTCAACCTTGATGCCTTCGTAGGGATCTCCCTTCTCGTTGCGTAGCGCGTGCAGCATCTCCTTCACGTCCTCACCCCGATAATGGAATAGCGGCGCCGGCGCGTGGCCGACGCCACGCTGGTGATCGACGAAAGTCGGCTTGATGCCGCCATGGCTGTAGAGGTTGCGGGAATAGCCTTCCTTGACGGTGACTGCTTGCACATTGGTGTTGCCTTGGGCGCCGGGCATATTGTGGTCGACCCAGGCGGCATCGAGGAATTCCATCAGCGGCCAATCGAGCGTGTCAATCCAGATCACCGGCTCGCCGGAATCGTTGCCGTGGTCGTGCCAAGTTCCGTTCGGGGTGAGAATGAGATCGCCGCGGCTCGCCGTAACGCGCTCGCCTTCGACGACGGTGTAGCCGCCTTTGTCGGAGAGTATGGTGCGGCTCGCGTTCGGCGAGTGCAAATGCACCGGCGCGACGTCGCCCGGATTGTAGATCGAGATGGCGCAGCGGATGGTGTTGGTGACTTGGAGGCGCCCGTTCAATCCGGGATTGAGCAAGAGAATGCTCTGGCGGTCGGCGAATTCGATCGGTGATACGTCAGCTTTGCTGGCGATTTCCGAAATCTGCTTGAGGTAGCCGTTATATTCGTTCCACTTCCACATATAGGGAACGGTCTTCATCTGGTTGACGGCAACGCGGCCGCTTGCGAGCTGGCCGGAGCCTTCGCCCGAGGTCTCGCTGAACCACGGCCGTTGCGCCGGCGCATTGGCTTGGGTGCGGACCCAGATATTGTGCTTGCCGGCGTCGGTATTGATGGCTTCCATCAATTCGCGCGCTTTGTTGGAAAGCCCGCCCGGGGCAGGGGCCTTCATCGTTACCGTTGCCATGACGTTTTCTCCTTCAGAGGACGGGAACCGCGTCCCTTATTGCAATGCAGCCTGGCGGCATTGCCGCAAAAGCAAGGCTTTGCCAAAGGTATAGTGGCTCGGCCGGCTGTTTGCAAAGCCGTGGAGCGGCAAGCCGCGATGCGTGTCCTTCGCAATTGGCATAGCCGGCGCAGCACGTTGGGCGATGCGCCGAGCGCGGTCGCTCAAGCTGCCAGAAAGTCGCGAATGGCTTTGGTGAATTCGGCCGGCCGGTCCATGTTCGAGATATGACCGGCGCCGGGAATTTCGACATAGCGCGAGCCCGGGAGCTTCTCGTTGAGCTTACGCATCGCGGGCGCGGGCGCGTCCTTCTCGCCGACCAGGAACAGCACCGGCCGCTTCACGCCGGCGACCGCAGAGGCGTAATCGTGATCGGCCAACGCCGCGGCGCAGCCGATGAAACCGTTGACCGGCGTGGCGCGGATCATGGCGCGGATTTTTTCGACGTGGGGCGGATTCTTCGCCAAGATTTCCGGCGGCACCCAGCGTGAAACGGTTGGCTCGACCAAGGCGTCGATGCCCTGCGTTTGGGCGACCACAATGCGTTCTTCCCATTGCTGGCTCGATTGCGGCGTCGATTGGCATGGCGAATCGCAGACGATGATGCGGTCGAAGCGGTCGGGATGGCGCTCGGCCAATCCGAGCGCGGTGGCGCCGCCCATCGACAGTCCGGCGAAATTCGCCTTCTTGATCGACAAAGCGTCGAGCAAAGCAAGCGCGTCCGCAAGAAGTGTATCGTAGGCGTAGCGTCCCGCCGGCGCGTCGCTGGCGCCATGGCCGCGCTGGTCGTAGCGCAGCACCCGATAGGAATCCTTCAGCGCCGCGGCCTGCTCGTCCCACATCGCAAGCGACGTCGCGAGCGAATTGGAGAACACAAGACACGGGGCGCTGTCCGGGCCGTCGATCTGATAATTGATGGTGATGCCGTTGGCTTTGATTTTCATGTTGTTTACCTACTGATGACTTGGCTTGTGCTTTCACTGGGGCAGAAAGTCTTCAATGAGTGCGGCGAGTGCCTGCGGCGCCTGCGTCGGCATGAAGTGGCCGGCTTCCTCGATCAATTCAAAACGCGCGCCGGGAATCTTTTTCGCAAGCTCTGCCGTGCCGGCATGCGGCCGCACCGTATCGCAGCGGCCGGCGATAACCATGGTCGGGCAGCGAATCTGTGGCAGCATGTGCAGCATGTTGGTGCGCGCCAGGCAGCGGAAGGCGAGGCCGAACCCGACCGGGTCGTTCGCCAGATAGCGCCCGAGATAGGCTTCGTAAGCGGCACGCTCGCCGAGATTGGCCGGGTAGGACAGCGCCAATGTCGTCGGCAGCGAAGCGCGCATGCCCTCGCGCATGGCGAAGGCGGCGCGCTCGTCGAGCGCCGCCGCGCGGGCAGGGTCCACCCCCGGCGCCGGATTGCATAGCACCAACGCACCGACCTGGTCCGGGTGCTTTTCGAGGAAGCGCAGCGCTTGGGTCGCGGCCGCGGCAACGGTGACAAACGCATAGGGCGGCTCAAGCCCGAGCGTCTTGGCGAGCGCCTCGAAATCCTCGACCAGCGTTTCATTAGTGAAGTCCTGGCGCACTTTTTCCGACGCGCCGGCGCCGCGCTGGTCGTAGCGCAACACGCGAAACCGCGCGGCGAGCCGTGGCGCTACGGCGTCCCAGGACTGCAACGTCCCGCCAAGTTCGTGCATGAGCACGACGGAGCGACCGGCCGCGCCGGCAAGCGCGTAATGCAGGCTCACGCCATTGGCGTCGATAAACGGCAAATCCAGCTCCTTTAAAATTCCCAGCCGATGAAACGGTCGAGCGAATAGGCGCCGCCGCCGTGAACCAGGAAATAGAACGTCGCCACGAGCCACATCAACGTATATTCGAGGCCGAGCTTGTTCCAAAAATAGCGGCCGACCCGCCAGCGCTCGAAATTCGTCACCATCAGGAACAGCACGAGCGGCACCGAGGCCGCCCGCGTGAACAGTCCGAGCGCTAGCATCGGGCCGGCGATGAGCTCGGTCGCGGCGATCAAAGGCGCCCACAGCCAGCCCGGGCGATAACCCCAAGTTTCGAGATCGACCGCCAGCATGCGCACGTTGCTCTGGCGGATGCCGGTGCCGGGGAAGAGGCCGAAAGCCATGCGCAGGCCGTGCGGCACCATCCAAAGTCCGACGACGACGCGCAGCAGCGCTTCGCTGATCGGCGCCAGCGTGCGGTAGACGGTCTCCAGTTGCGGAAAGACCAGGTGCGTTTCGTTCATCTCTTGGATTCGGCGGGACAGATTTACGCGATGCTCGCGGCGTTCGCTCAATGCGCCATCAGTACCGGCAGTTTCGCATTGGCGAGGATGTGCCGCGTGGTGCCGCCGAAAATCATCTGGCGCAGGCGGCTTTGCGTATAGGCGCCCTTGACGATGAGGTCGCAGCCGAGCTCGTCGGCCTTGGCGAGGATGGTTTCGCCGGCGCTGCGCTTGCCGGCGGGCTTTAAGGTGATCGCGTCGGCGGCGATGCCGTTCATCATCAACGAGCGCGCCATCTGCTCGCCGCTCGGGCCGGCGACGGTCGCGCCCTCGACGGTCAAGATGGTGATGCGGTCGGCGCGGCGTAATAGCGGCATGGCGTCCGCCATGGTGCGCGCCTGTTCGGTCGAGTTATTCCAGGCGACCAGGACATTGGTGCCGAGCGAGCGCGGCGAATTGGGCGGCGCGATGAGCACCGGGCGGCCACTCTCGAACAAAGCAGATTCCAGCGTGATCATGGACGGGCTTTGCCATTCATCGCCCGGCCGCGCCAGTACGATCATGTCGAAGATGCGGCCGTAGCTGCCGACGAAATCGTGCCCGCTGGGCGCGTCGTTAAGCCACGCCCAGGACAGCGTAGCCTGGCCCTCGCCGGCGCGGACAGCGATGTTGTGGTTCTCCATGAAGGAGCGGAACAGCGTTTCCGCCTGGCGCACCATCTCGGCGTCGTTCTCCTTCACCGCGACCATGGTCAGTCCGCTGTCGGGGTCCATAGCGACGAGATCGGCGACGGCTGGGCGGAGCGGAAAGCCCTCGATGCAGCTGTCGAATTTCTGCGCCAAGAGCAGCGCAGTGTCCAAGGCCGAAACCATGGTGGACCCGTGTTCGGTCGGAACGAGAATGGTTTTCATGTGCGCGCCCCAGATGCTGTCGGCACAGCCGTCGAAGTTCCCCTTGGAAGGTACCCCTGACCGGAGTTGTGGCTTTTGCTGTCATACTGCCGCGCCGCCGTTCGCCCGACAAGCACCTGCCACTATGGTATTCGCGTCAATGCGACGCTGTGGCGGCCTGAAAGTCGGCGAGCACATATTCGAGCGGCGTCGGCTCGACCTTCACCGGTCCGGTGAACGGCCAGTCGATGGCAATGATGGTCAGCAATTCGCTGAGAATGACGGCCGCAAGCAGACCGGTCATCAGAACCTGCACGCGAAGATTGCTCGTCCCGAAGAAGAACGTGAATACGATCGTGATGATGGCCCCACCGAACAGCACGAACCATATGACCCCGGGAACGGCCCCTTCGGCAGCGACAAGTCGCGCACGGCGCGCCTGCGTCATCTGGTCCAGTTGATAGAGGATTTCGGACAAGACCGGGCTACCGACGTTCTGGGTCGTGCCGGATTGCAGCAGCGTTGCGTAGATGGCATCGAGCGCCTTGCGAGCGGGCGAGTCTATACTCGTAACGCCGCGGTCCATGGCCGGCCAATCGTTGTCGATGGCAGCCTTTAGGTAGGCGGTGACCGCGGCACGGATGTCGTCGCCCTGCTTTTCGCCCATCCCTTGCGACAGCCGGTAGATGGTGGTTGCCGCGCCGGCTTCCTGGACGACGCTTGCCTCGGCTTCGCTGAATTTCTGCCAGACCACGATAATGGCAAAGGCGAGCAGCACCGCGTAAAGAACGCCTAAGACCGCATATTTAAAACCGGCAATCTCGTTGTTTTCCGTCAAACGTTCGAAAGTAACATAGTGGCGAACGACGATCGGGCCGAGCATCGACAGCGCCGTGCCCAGTCCGATCAGGATCGCGCCCGAGAGCCAGAGGGAGTGGCTGGTCAGAAAGAAAATCATTCTTCGCTCTATTCGCGTAGCGATTCGAGGAATGCGCTCGCATAGTGCGGCCTGAACTGCCGCCCGACAAGCATAGGCGTTGCGGATAAATATCGGGATAAACCCACGCGCTTCGACGCCCAATGATGCCGTCTGGTAAAATACCGCCGATTCGCGCCGCGATTCGTCGCGGTCGTGCGGGAGGCGGGAGCGGGGGCGAGTGCGATGCGAAACTACGGCATCCGGCAGGTCCAGACTTCCGCCCGTATTCTTTTGATCTGCCCTGAATGCGGTCAGGAAAACTCGGAATCCGCCGACACGCTGCGCCGGACGAGCACCTTTTACTGTGCCGGCGAGGACTGCGATTACATTTTCGACCTCATGCCGGGCCGGCGCACGGACCTCGGAAAAGCATTCGTCGACGCCTGCAAGCGGTTCTATGCCGCATTCTATACGGTGCGCCGGCAAAAGGCACCCTGATCACTTCACGGCCTGCGCGGCGGCTTGCACCAGCGCGATCGGATCGGTGAAGGCGGCGACCCCGTGCGCGCGCAGCTTTTCAACCGCTTCCTCGACGCTCATTTTGCGCGTTGCAGCATGGCCGGCGGCAAAGCCGACGAACAGCGGTTTCGGCAGCGGCTTCTCCGTGATCCAGGCGATCAACGCGTCGATCCGCTCGGCGAGTGAGCGCGAGGCGATCACGGTGTAGAACACGATTGCCTTGATATTTTTCCGCGCCGCCAGCGCGCGGGCGATTTGTAACCGCTCGGTCATGGTCTCGTCGGGAGCGCCGCGCAGATTGTCCATGAAGCTCGCGGCGCGCAGTCCGTGGTCGGCGAGAAGATCCATCATCATCATGGCAAGCCCGGCGCCCGAGGTGACGAGGACGACGTCGCCGTCGGTTTCGACCAGCTGGAAGCCGAGGTCGCGCGCGGAACGTTCCAGTGTGGTCAGCGCGCGCTCGGCGAGCCGGCGGCTGATCGCAAACTCGTCCGCGGCGTGGCGGAAGTCGGCGGCCTCGTCGCGAACGATTTTGGCATCGCAGGCAATAAGTTTGCCGTCCTCGGTCAGCGCCAGCGGATTGATCTCGAGAAGCTCCAGATCCTCTTGGCGGGCGATCTCGGGCAGCGGCGCGGCGAAGCGCGACAGCCGTGCCGCCAATTCGCGCGGAAAAAGCCTGGCGACGGCTAAGAAAATCATCTCGGGGGTCGTGTCCTGCGCGATCGCAATGCGGGCGAGTTTGGCCGACTGCTCGACATTCTCACCGCCTTGAGGTGCGATCAGAAGCTCGAGCCTTTGCTGCGTGCTGTCGATACGCACCGCGATGAAAATCTCGCGCGCGATCGGCACTGCCTGTTCGAGAAGAAGCGGCGTGTCGGCGTCGTCGAGCGTCGCCAGAATCAGCCGGCGCACCTCGCCGAAATCGGCGGCCTTATCGAAACGGCGGACCAGGCCGCTCTTGCCGCGGCCGCCTTCGAGCACCTGCGCCTTCAAGAGGAAGCCGGGCCACGCAGCGGTCTCTACCGGTGGATTTTCACCGGGGTCAAGGAGCACGCTCGGCGGCACGGCCATGCCGTGGCGGCGCAGCAAGGCTTTTCCGTCGACCTCGGCCAGTCGCATAATAGCTCTCTTCCTTGCGCGCCGTCCGGCGCTCTCTCCGGAGAATACCGCATGTCGGGCTCGTCGCGCCTGCCATTCCTCGATGCCGAACCGTGGCGTGTGGCGGTGGTCAGCCCGACCGGACGCTATGCGCGCAATCAGGTCGCCGGCATGGTCGCGGCCGGCACTCAGCTCGTAGGCGGGATCGCGCTCGGCCGCGGCGGAACCGAAATGGACGGTTTGCCGCTCTACGACTACATCGGTGAATTGCCGCAACAGCCGAATATCGTGGTGATCTATACGCCGGCCGAAGGCGTGCGCGCGGCCATTGCCGAATGCGCGCGGGCGCAGGTTTCGACCATCGTGGCGGCCGCCGAATATGTGCCGGTGCACGACGCGCTCGCCGCCGCAGCCCTCGCCCGCGAGGCAGGGAGCTGGCTCGTCGGACCCAATACGCTCGGCATTTTCGTGCCGGGTCGGGGACTGCTCGGCTCCATCGCGCCGAGCTTTTGCAGGCAAGGACGGCTTGCCGTCATCGTGCGCAGCGGGACGGTGGCGCTCGCCTTGGCGCGGCAATTGACGCTTGCCGGCATCGGCCAGCGTATCGTCGCCCATATCGGCGGCGACAGCGTGATCGGGCGCAATCCGCACGAATATCTCCACGCTCTCGCCGACGACGATGCGACCGCGGCGGTGCTGTACTGTGGCGAGATCGGCGGCGACAAGGAATATGCTTTGGCCGAGGCCGCGCGCGGATTTGCCAAGCCGGTCATCGCCATGGTCGTCGGCCGCCACGCGCCGGTGCAAACGCAAATGGGCCACGCCGGCGCGCTCATCGGCAGTGCGCGCGAAAGCGCCGGCGCCAAGATGGAGGCGCTGGCCGACGCGGGCTGCCAGGTAGCCAAAGGTCTGGAAGAGGCCGTAGCGATGGCGGCGAAGTTGGGCTTAGCTGCGGGTTAATGGGCCCGCGGTGCGCGCAACGGAACCGGTCGATGATTCGTGAGCGTCAGCCAAGCGTCGGATCGAGCACGATCTTGCCCTGGCCTTCGTGCGCCTCGACCAGGCGGTGCGCTTCGGCCGCCGCCGACAGCGGCAGCACGCGCTCGATTTGCGGGACGACTTTGCCCTGCGCTGCGGCGGCGAGGCAATGCGGCAGGTCGGCCGGCGTATAGCCCGGCATGCCCTTGATCGTGATGCGCTTATGATAGAGGTGCGAGAAGTCGATCGCGACGTTGGGCCCGGCATGGGCGCCGGCGGTGACCAGGCGTCCGTTCATGCCGATGCCGCGGAAGGCAAGTGGCAGCACGGTTGGATTGGCGATATTGTCGTACAGTACGTCGACGCCTTTGCCGTCGGTGATCTTCATGATTTCGTTGAGAATGTTTTCGCTTGCGTAATTGATGCCATGATCGGCGCCGAGCTTCTTGCCGAGGGCGACGCGCGCGTCGGAGCCCGCCGCCGCGATCACGCGTGCGCCGATCACGTTCTTGGCGATCTGGATGCCGATGGTGCCGAGATTGCCGCCGGCGCCCATGATCAGCACGGTCTCGTCGAATTTGAGGTCGGCGACGTGGACGAGAAGGTTCCACGCCGTCGGCACGTGGCGCAGCACGACGGCAGCGCGATGAAAGTCGAGATGCTCCGGGAGCGCGACCGCGGCGCAGGCCGGCACCGCGACCTTCTCGGCAAAGCCACCCGGCCGCTTGATGCCCATCATACCGCGCGGCCCGTTATAGCCGCCGCCGTCTTCGGCGCAGACATCGAGCGGCATGATGCCGGCGGCGGCGACATGATCGCCGACCCGCCAGCGGCTGACTTGCGGCCCGACCGCATCGACAATGCCGGCGCAGTCGACGCCGGGAATGAGGGGCAGCGCGGCGCCCCGCGCGCTTTCCTTGCCGGCGCGCAGGCTCACATCGAGCACGCGATTGACGGTCGCCGCATGCACTCTGATGCGGATTTCGCCGGCACGCGGAACGGGATCCGGAACGTCTTCGTAGCGCAAAACGTCAGGCGGACCGAATTCGTGAATAACGGTGGCTTTCATTCTCTCGATCTTCGTAGCGTTCATTGAGCGGAAGGGAAGTGTGGATAACAGAGGATTTGCGCGGCGTCAGCCCGCTCCCTATGGTGTGCATGAGGGCAACTGACAATGGAATTGGAAGACAAATTCGCCATCGCCGAAGTGATCCAGGCCTGGGGCGTCTATCGCGACCAGGGCAAGTGGGCGGAGCTGCGCTCAACCTTCACGCCCGACGGCCACATTTCCATCTCCTGGTTTCGCGGCCCGTTCGAACAATTCGTCTCGCATTGCCAGGCCAATGCCGCCTCCGGCAATACCTGGTCGCGCCATCATCTGTTCGCATCAACCGCCAGGATCGCCAAGGATCGGGCGGTGGCGGAAACACCGGTCATCATCCGCGTCCGGCAAGAATTCAAGGGTGTGCCGGTCGATCTGACCTCATGCTCGCGCTTCCTCGACCGCCTTGAGCGCCATGCCGGCGGTTGGCTGATCGCCGAGCGCGCGGCGATCTATGAGCGTGATCGGCTCGATCCGGTCGAGCCGTCGCAGGACTACGAGAAACTGTTCCTGGCCGGCGGCGCCGCGCGTTTTCCCGAGCAATACCGCTACATGGCGTTTCGCATCGCGCACGCGCCCGGGCGCAAGCTGGCGTCGGTCATCTATCGCGACGGCGGCGAGGAGACCGCGGACCTTTACGCACGCTTTTCCGCCTGGCTTGCCGGCGGAGCGGCTTGACGCGGATGCCGCTGCCGGGCTAGCCGCGAGGCATTGGAGCCCTTCATGGCGGTCTATACCGACGTCGCGGCGGAAGATCTTGGAAGCTTCCTTGCCGGTTACGACATCGGCGAGCTCCTCTCCTACAAGGGCATCGCCGAGGGCGTCGAAAACTCGAATTTCCTGGTTCATACCGGCAGCGGCAATTTTATCCTCACGCTCTATGAGCGGCGCGTCGCCGAGCGCGATTTGCCGTTCTTTCTCGCGCTGATGGAGCATCTGGCGAGCCGCGGCATCACCTGCCCGCAGCCGGTGAAGAACCGCGCCGGAAAAGTGCTCGGCAAGCTCGCCGGCAAGCCCGCCGCCATCGTCACTTTTCTCGATGGGCTATGGATCCGCCGGCCGACCGCGGCGCATTGCGCGGCGCTTGGCGAAGCATTGGCGCGGCTGCATCTTGCCGGCGCGGATTTTCCGATGCGTCGCGACAACGCGCTTTCCGTGGCCGGCTGGCGGTCGCTCTACGACGGCTGCCGCGAGCGCGCGCACAAGGTCGAGCGCAATATCGAGTCGCTGGTCGCCGCCGAACTCGATGCGCTGGAACGCGACTGGCCGCGCGGACTGCCGCAAGGCGTCATCCACGCCGATCTGTTCCCGGATAACGTCTTTTTCCTCGGCGACAAGCTCTCCGGCCTGATCGACTTTTATTTCGCCTGTACCGACACACTGATGTACGACGTCGCCATCTGCCTGAACGCCTGGTGCTTCGAGACCGACCATTCCTACAATGTCACCAAGGGTCGCGCGCTGCTCGCGAGTTACGCCAAGACGCGTCCGCCGTCGGAAAAGGAATGGGACAAGCTGCCGCTGCTGTCCCGCGGCGCCGCGTTACGCTTTCTGCTGACGCGGCTCGTCGATTGGCTCGACGTGCCTCCCGGCGCGCTGGTGCGGCCGAAGGACCCGCGCGAATATGCGCGCAAGCTCCGTTTCCACCAGAAGGTCAAGAGCGTGCGCGATTACGGAGTGAGCGCGCCGTGATTGCCGAGCCGCCGCAAAAGCTGCCGCACGTGGTCGTTCACACCGACGGCGCCTGCTCCGGCAATCCGGGGCCCGGCGGCTGGGGCGCGATTCTGACCTTCGGCGATCATGAAAAACAGCTCAAAGGCGGCGAGGCCAATACCACCAACAACCGCATGGAATTGATGGCGGCGATCTCCGCGCTCGAAGCGCTCAAGCGGCCCTGCCAGGTCGATCTACACACTGACAGTCAGTATCTGCGCAACGGCATCACGAGCTACATCGCCAAGTGGAAGCAGAACGGCTGGCGCACTGCCGACAAGAAGCCGGTTAAGAACGTCGATTTATGGAAACGTCTCGATGCCGCGCTCGGCGCGCATCAGATTCGCTGGCACTGGGTGAAGGGCCATTCCGGCCACGACATGAACGAACGCGCCGATGAGCTCGCCCGCGAAGCGATTGCCGAGATCCGCGCACAACGTGCATAGGGGCGGGTTTCAAACCCGCCCCTACAACGTCGCCGTCTTACAGCGCCTTCATCAGATTATCGGCGCCGGAAATTTCCGCTTTGCCCGGCGCATCTTCGACATTGAGCGTTTTCACCACGCCGTCCTCGACGACCATGGCATAGCGCTGCGAGCGCACGCCAAGGCCGCGCTCGGTCAAATCCGCGGTCAAGCCCAGAGCCTTGGCCCAATTGGCGCTGCCGTCGGCCAAGAATTCGATGGCGTCGCCGCCCGAGGCCTTCTTCCACGCATCCATCACGAACACGTCGTTGACGCCGGTGACCGCGATGGTGTCGACGCCCTTGCCCTTGATTGCGGCGGCGTTCTTCACGAATCCCGGCAGGTGGTTCTTGTGACAGGTCGGCGTGAAGGCGCCGGGCACCGCGAACAGCACCACCTTCTTGCCCTTGAACAATTCGTCCGTGGTCTTCGGTTTCGGCCCGTCGGCCGTCATCACCATAAATGTGCCGCTCGGCACGCGGTCGCCAACCTTAATCGCCATGATCGTTTTCCTCTGATTCGCAATGAAAACTCGGACCGTCGCGGGATGTCGCTACGCGGCGGCGCCGTAAACTAGCGGTCCAATTCTAACATTCGCGCCCCGTTTCGGCACCCTATCATGCGAATGTTAGAATCAAAGGACCACTAGCAAATTCTAGTCCTAGTGGAGCTTTGGATTTGACATTCGCTTCAAGAGCTTGTGGCTGGGCGTTTAGCGAATGTCAAATCCGCTCCACTAGCGTGCCGCGTGAATTAGTCGAGATGGGCCGGAACCTCGATGGCATCGTCCGGGGAAACCGCGGTGAACGTCAGCGTCGCGCCGATGGCATGGGCATCGGCCGGCAGCCCATCGAGATCGAACGTGAATTGCCGTGTCTCGCCGCTGCCGCCCTTCGGTTCCGGCTGCGGCAGCGACCAATCAGGTGTCGGCCCTTCGACAAACAGATCGACCGGCGCGCCGGCCGGCGCGGCAACGTCAACGACGACATGGTCGTGCGCGGCGCCCGCGATGCGGTGCACCGCAAGAATGGCAAGAGCCCTGCTCGGTCCGGTGTTCGGACCAAGCGGGACGCGCCGCGGCACCCGAATTTCGGCCTTCTCGATGGCTGCGTCTTCCGCGCCGTTGCCGTTGAGCGCCAGTTGCAGCGTGGCCTCGGCCGGAATGCAAAGGCTTCCGCAAACTGCATAACCGAGTTTGAGATGCAGCGACGATGGTGTCGCCGCATCCTTGGGCGCGACCTGCACCGGCAGGATGACATGATCGACATAACCAATCGACGTGCCGCCGGCGCCGTCGGAAAATCGCTGCGGGGCCGGCCACAACACGGTGGCGGATTTCACGTTGTCGGAGCCGGAAAAATCGAAGGTCGGCGGCACGCCGGTGTCGCCGGGATCGCGCCAATAGGTATGCCAGCCCGGATCGAGCTTGATCTCGACGCCGGCGAGCAGGGTTGGCGGTGTGGAAGTCTTGCTTGTCGTGCCGGCGATCAGCCGCGCGGCGGTATGCGGCTGCGTGTTCCAGTCGGAAGCATCTTGCGCCCATGCCCCCGCGGACACGGCCGCGACGCCGACTAATAGAACCGGCGCAATCGTTAATCGAGCAGCTGTCATCATTGCCGCTGTCTAGGGCGAACCGAAGGTTGGCGCCACTGACATGATCGTGACCAAGACCTATCGTGATCGAGAGTTGGGACCAAGAATCGCGACCAGACAGCAAATTGACTTTGCGCCACCGGACCGCCGCAATTGCGACCGCGATTGATCGGCCATAGCGAATATTATGAACTTTTAAGCCGGTCGTTCGTTTGCAAATCCGGATCGTTGGGCTAACCTTTCCATATGAAGTTGCCGCACGGCACATCGGGGAAATCAGGGCGTCGAGGCTACCTCGACGGTCAAATGCTGATCGCCATGCCGGCGATGGGCGACGAGCGTTTTTCCCGCTCGCTGATCTATATTTGTGCGCATTCGTCCGAAGGCGCCATGGGCATCGTCGTCAACCATCCGGCGCCGAACATCAACTTCTCCGATCTATTGGTGAAGCTCAACGTCATCCCGGCGGCCGACGTGATCCAGCTGCCGACGCGCGCCGACGTAGTCAAGGTGATGCGCGGTGGTCCGGTCGAGACCGAGCGCGGTTTTGTGCTGCACAGCGCCGACTTTTTCATCGAGAATTCGACGCTGCCGATCGACGACGGCATCTGTCTCACCGCCACCATCGATATCCTCAAAGCGATCGCGCGGGGCGACGGGCCGGCCAGCGCCATCCTGGCGCTCGGCTATGCCGGCTGGGCGCCCGGCCAGCTCGAAACCGAGATTCAAGGCAATGGCTGGCTGCATTGCGCGGCCGATCCGGAACTGATCTTCGGTCCCGACATCGGCGGCAAATACGAGATGGCGCTGAAGAAGATCGGCATCGATCTCGGCATGCTGTCGAGCGAAGCCGGACACGCCTAAGGCATCAGGAGCCGAAGACTTTTGTTCTGATCCCCGTTTCCTGATGCCTGATCCCTGCCTCAGGCTCGAGCAGCGCGCGCGCCCGCTCGGCGCTCATCGGCTCGCCGAATACAAAGCCTTGTGCGAATTCGCAGCCGAGCTGAGACAATTCGACGGCATCGGAATCGGTCTCGGCGCCCTCCGCCACCACGTCCATGCCGAGATCGTGCGCCAACGTGATGATGGAACGCAGGATGACCGGGCGCGTGCCTTTGGCCGTGGTGCGCACGAACGACTGATCTATCTTGATGGTGTCGAACGGGAAGCGTTGCAGATAAGACAGCGATGAATAGCCGGTGCCGAAATCGTCGAGCGCCAGGCCGGCGCCAAGTTCGCGAATCCGGTGCAGCATCTGCGCGGCATGCTCCGGATTCTCCATCACCACCGACTCGGTCAATTCGAGCTTTAGCGATCCCCGCGTCAGCGGCGCGCGCGCCAGCACGGTGCGCAGATCCTGAATGAGGTCGTGGCGCAGCAATTGCCGCGACGACACGTTGACGCTGGCGAAAACCGGCTCGCGATGGCGCAGCGTCCGCTGCCAAGTCGAAAGCTGCCGCGCCGTGCGATCGAGCACGAACAGGCCGAGCTCGACGATCAATCCGGTCTCCTCGGCAATGTTGATGAACTCCGCCGGCGACAGGCGGCCGAGCTTGGGATGATTCCAGCGCGCCAACGCCTCGAAGCCGGCGATGGAACGGTCTTCCAGCCGCACGATCGGCTGATAAAGGATGGTGATTTCGTCGCGCTCGATCGCCCGCCGCAGATCGGATTCGATCGACAGCCGGTCGGACTTGCGCGCGCGCATTGCGGCCTTGAACACGTCGATGCGATCGCCGCCGCCGCGCTTGGCGTGATACATCGCGAGCTCGCCGTCCTTGAGCGCCTCCTCGGCGCGCTGAGATTCGCTGTCAGCGAGCGCCAATCCGATCGAGGCGGTGAGGAATATTTCGCGATCGCGGAACGTGATCGGCGCGCGCAACGTCTTGCGGATGGTCTCGGCCAAAGCGGTAATGCGCGCCAATTCGCGTTCAGAAAGTAGGATCAGCCCGAACTGGTCGCCTGACAGCCGCGCCAGCGTGTCCTGCGGCTTGATCAGCCGGCCGAGGCGGCGCGCCAGCGTGAGCAGGATCGAATCGCCCACCGCCATGCCGACCGAGTCGTTGACCTGTTTGAAGCGGTCGAGGTCGATCACCATGACGGTCGGCCGGATCGCCGCATCGGCCTTGGCGAGGCCGAGCACGGCTTGCAGCCGATCGATGAACAGCTCGCGGTTGGGCAGGCCGGTGAGGTTGTCGTGCACGGCATCGTGCAAGAGGCGTTCCTCAGCGGTCTTGAACTCGGTGACGTCGGTCAGCGTGCCGACCAGACGAACCACTTCGCCGTCGGAACCGACGACCGGTCGTGCGCGCAGCGCGAACCACAGATAATGCCCATCGGCGGTGCGCATGCGGAAGTCCTGCGCTACGCGTCCGCGCCGCTGCTCCAGCACGCTGTCGAGCGTGGCGCGGAATCGATCACGGTCGAGCTGATGCAGCACGTCGAGCCATTTGGCTGCCGGACCGTCGAGCGAGCCGTGCTTCAGCCCCAGCGCGGTTTCGGTCTCCGGGCTGGTAAAGACCTTGTCCGACGAGACGTCCCAGTCCCAGATCATGTCGCCGGCGCCGGTCAGCGCCAGCGCCCGCCGCTCGACGTCGGAAACGATGCTGCTGGTCGCGCCGCCGGCAAAGGCGTGCTGCATCACCGTGAACCCGATCAACATGACAATGAGGACGAGGCCGCCGAGCAAGGCCGGTCCGACGATATCGTTGGTGATGAAACCAAGCGCGGTGAGCGCGGCACCTATCACCCAGACCACCAATAGGAGCCAAGTCGGAATCAGCATCACCGCGCGGTCGTAATCGTGGGTCGCGAGATAGATGACGAGGGCGAAACCGAGGACGGCGACCAGGAACAGCGACATGCGCGCGATGCCGGAGGCGACCTCCGGCGAGAACAGCGCCACCGCAACCAGCGCGCCGAGGAACGTAAGCCAGCCGACGGTGATGTGGGCGTAACGCACGTGCCAGCGGTTGAGATTGAGATAGGCGAACAGAAACACCAAGAGCGTTGCCGCGAGGATCGCTTCGCCCGAGGCGCGCCAAATCCGCTCGGCGCTCGACGACATGTCGAAAACCTTGGGCCAAAAGCCGAAGTCGATGCCGATATAGATCAGCACCGCCCAGCCCAGCGCCGCCGCGGCCGGAAACATGACGCTGCCTTTGACCACGAACAGGATGGTCAGGAACAAAGCCAGCAGGCCGGCAATGCCGATGACGATACCCTGGTAGAGCGTGAGCGAGTTGAGCTTGTCCTTGTAAGCGTCGGGCTCCCACAAATAGAGCTGCGGCAGGTTATCGGTGCGCAGTTCGGCGACGAAGGTGATCACCGTGCCGGGATCGAGCGTAATGCGGTAAATGTCGGCATCGGCGCTATCTTGCCGCTCCGGCGGATCGCCCGACGACGGCGTGATGTAGACGATGCGTGACTGGCCGAGGTCGGGCCAAATCAGGCCGGAACCGACCATCCGATAATGCGGCACCACGATCAGCCGGTCGATCTGCTCGTCGCCGTTATTGGCGAGCGCGAAGATCGCCCAATTTCTTCCCGACTGGCGTGCGCGCACCTCGATGCGCCGAATGATGCCGTCGTCACCCGGCGCGGTAGAAACCTGAATGCGATCGCCGTCAGTATGCTCGAACTGGACCGCGTCGGTCAGGTCGATGGCGCCAGCGTCGGTGCGGACATTGACGGCTTCGACGGCGTGCGCCGCCGACACGCCGATGAGCGCTACGAAGGCAAGCGCCAGCAGCCCGCTGCGTACCCCGCAAAGCGCCGTGGCGCACATAGTTTCGGCGCAGAACCTGTCGGCGCTCAAATTGGCGGCGCGCAAAAATGCCAAGAACCCCTCCGAGGCCGGCAGCCGGCGCCGTTCGCGCCATCCTTATCGATCCCGGAAAGGAGTACCTACCGGGCTTTGCGCCGAATTCGCGACGGCGTGGCTCTCTTCTGGCCCTCTTGCGCCCCATTTCAGCCACGGCCGCGCGCGCCCTGGGCCATTCTTAGTAGCCTTTGACGGGTTGCGGGGCAAGGTCGTTTCCCGTTTACTTTCAAAGGGTCAGGACAATTTTGTCGCTTTGGTTGCCAGGCCTTGGGCAAAGCCGCCAATCGCCTTTGCGGTGAACGTCCCGTGGTGTGACAACGCCGGCCGCCGGCGTTAAAGTTTGCGGGCCGGAGAGTGCAATGCCAGCTGTCGATGACGAGGATCGGCCCAAGAAGAAAATCGTCCACGAGATTGGGCAGGATCTGACGCTATTGTCGGCGGGCGAACTCACCGAGCGCATTGGGATTCTCAAGGACGAGATTGCGCGCATCGAGGCCGACATGGCACGCAAGCGCGCGATGAAATCCGCAGCCGATAGCTTCTTCAAGAAGTAAGCGTTTTCAACCAGTTACCTCCGATCTGCGATGTTGGCTTCGCGCCAAATCTGAAAAAGATTCGGTAAGTTTTTGAGATTCCTTAACCTTTCGTTAAGCTTTCTCGTTCATTACAGATCATGTCCATCTTCTGGACATTGAGTGGCTCCTGTCCACTCTGTTTGACGCCTCCCTGTTATCACCTTGAGCCGCCGGCAACGGCGGCTCTTTTTTGTTAATGATTGTGACCGGCGCAGTGACGCCGTGGGTTGCTCTTTGAGCGAAACGCCGCCGGCAACTATGTCGGAAGGTTCACGGACCTCGGTGCTGGACAGCGCGCACGCGCCGCGCGATGCTGGCGACGGTGGTGCGAGGCGTACATGTCCGACAAGCGTGCGATGGAAGCCGGCGCGGTCTCGTTTAGCGAGCGGCTGGCGAGTTCCCAGGTTTTTGCGACCCTGTTTCGCGACGGCATGGCGCTGGTCGAAGAGACCGCAAGCTATCTCGACGGCGCCGGCCGCCAGGAATCCAAGAAGCTCGAACGCAGCGCCGGTCTGGTTTACGCGACCGAAAGCATGCGGCTGACGACGCGGCTGATGCAGCTAGCCTCGTGGCTGTTGCTGCACCGGGCGGTCAAGGAAGGGGAGATGACGCTCGCCCAGGCCAATAAGGAAAAGAGCAAGGTGCGGCTCGCCGCCTGTGAGCCGGGCGACGCCAAATCGCTTGAGCTGTTGCCGGCCAAGCTGCAGGAACTGATCGCGCGCTCGACCAAGCTGCAGGCCGAAGTGCGCCGGCTCGATTCCACCATGCACGCGCCGGCACCGGCCAAAATCACGGCCGACAACCCGGTCGAGCGGCAATTGGGACTTTTGAAGGCGGCGTTCGAGCAGGACGCCTGAGCGTTTGTCCCGCTCATTCCCGCGGCGGCGGGAAGCCGGGCAGATCGGCCCGGGCGGCTACTTCTTCAAAAAGCCCGAGAACTTTTTCTGGAACCGCGACAATCGGCCGCCGCGGTCGACCAGATGCTGCTGGCCGCCGGTCCAGGCTGGATGCGATTTCGGATCGATATCCAGATGCAGCGTATCGCCGGGCTTGCCCCACGTCGTGCGCGTGGTGAATTCGGTGCCGTCGGTCATGACGACCTTGACGGTATGGTAGTCGGGGTGGGTATCGGGCTTCATAATTTCGCGCTTTGGCTTTGATCTCTATTGACGAATTTGGCGGGTCTATAACGCGCCGCAACGGCGGCGGCAAGCCGCCGCAATTGACCCGCGGCAAGGCCCCAGGGCATTAGCATCAGGCATTAGCACCGGGCATTAGCATCGCGGCCGGTGTGCGCTCGGGCCGCACCCGGCGGCCAGGAAAGAGATGATGGAAAGACAGGAACTCCGCGCCGCCCTTTCGCTGGCAGCTGTCTTTTCCGTGAGGCTCCTCGGCCTGTTCATGATCTACCCGGTGTTCGCGGCCTATGCCCGGAACCTCACCGGCGCCAATCCTTACCTGATCGGGGAGGCGCTCGGCATTTATGGGCTCACCCAGGGGCTCCTGCAGATTCCGTTCGGTCTCCTCTCCGACAAGGTCGGCCGCAAAATTATGATCGTCGTCGGGCTTACCGTGTTTGCGCTTGGCAGCGCGGTGGCGGCGCTCTCCACCTCGATCGACGGCGTCATTGTCGGCCGTGCGCTGCAAGGCGCGGGCGCGGTCGGCTCCGTCATTCTGGCGCTGGTGGCGGATCTGACGGCGGAGGAGAACCGCACCAAAGCGATGGCGCTGGTCGGCGTCACCATCGGCGCATCCTTCATGGTTGCGCTGGTGGCGGGCCCGATCGTTGCCGATGTCGCCGGCGTCGCCGGCATTTTCTGGCTGATGGTGGCGCTGGCGCTCCTTGGCATCGCCATCACGGAGTTCGTGGTGCCGAATCCGCCGCAGCTGCGCGTGCATCGCGATGCCGAAGCCGTGCCGCGCCTGATCGGCGCGGTGCTGCGCGACAAGGAACTCATTCGGCTCGACGTCGGCATCTTCGTCCTGCACGCCATGCTCACCGCAAGCTTTCTGGTCGTGCCGGGCCTCCTTCGCGGCACGCTCGACGTGGCGGTCGGCAGTCAATGGTTGGTCTATCTGCCGGTGCTCGTCGTCTCGGTCCTCGTGATGGTGCCGGCCATCATCGTCGCCGAGAAATATCGCCGCATGAAAGGCGTCTTTGTCGGTGCGGTCGCCGCGCTGTTCGCGAGCCAAGTGATGCTGCATCTCGGCGCCGGCAATTTGTATGTGCTGCTGGCGGCGCTGGTGGTGTTCTTCTCGGCCTTCAACGTGATGGAGGCGAGCCTGCCGTCGCTGATCACCAAGACGGCGCCGCCGGACGCCAAGGGCACGGCGATGGGGCTTTATTCGAGCCTGCAATTCCTCGGCATTTTTTGCGGCGGCGTCGTCGGCGGCTTCGCCAATCAGCACGGCGGCGATGCCGCGGTTTTCACGCTGACCGCGGCGCTGGCGCTGGTCTGGCTTGTCGTTGCCGCCACCATGGCGCAGCCGAGTTATCTGACCACCCGCCTCATCCCGGTCGCCGACGGCAAGGATGCCGAAACGCTGGCCGCCAAATTGCGCCAAGTGCCGGGCGTCGCCGAAGCGGTGGTGATCGCCGAGGACAAGCTCGCTTATCTCAAGGTCGATGCCAAAGCCTTCGACGCCGAGCTCGCCGAATCGCTCGCCGGCGCGCCTGCAGCCGCGGCGTTCGCATCCTCGCCTTCGGCCGGCGGCGTATAGCGGCAGACGCGGTTGCGGCCGGAACGCTTGGCTTCGTAGAGCGCCAGATCGGCCTGCTTGATGAGTTCCTCGACGCCCGAGATCGCGGTGTGGCAGATGCTGGCGCCGACGCTGATGGTGACCGGAATGCGCGTGCCGCCGGCGGCGATGACGTGTTCGGCGACGCATTTGCGCAGCCGCTCGCCGGCGGCGACCGCGCTGTCGAGCGTGGCTTCCGGCAGCACCAGCGCGAATTCCTCGCCGCCCAGGCGCCCGGCGATATCGGAGGCGCGCTTCTGCTTCTGCAAAATGTCGGCGACCGTCTTGATGACTTCGTCGCCGGCGTCGTGGCCGTAGCTGTCGTTGACCCGCTTGAAGTGATCGATGTCGCACATCAACAGCGCCATCGGCCGGCCATAGCGGCGAAAACGCGTCCATTCGCTCTCGGCGAGCTCGAGAAAATTGCGCCGGTTGTTGAGCCCGGTCATGCCGTCGATGGCCGCGAGCCGCTCCAGCGCCTCGGCCTCGCGGACGAGATCGCTGACATTGCCGTAGGTGAGCAGGCGGCCGCCGTCCGGCAGCGCCTTGCAGTGGAAGCGGATCACCTCGCCGCTGTTGAGCCGGATATTGAGCGCGCCGTCGCGGCCGCTGCGGATCGATTCGAGCTGGCGGGCGAGATAGTCGCCGAGCGCGTGCGGCGCCACCGCGTAAGCCGCCGAGCCGCGGCCGTGATACATCAGCTTGATAAAATTCGGCCGGCTGTCGGCGACCTCGTCGGGCAAGCGCCAGAAACGGCGAAAGGTGCGGTTGACGAATTGCACGTTGCGCTCGCCATCCAAGACGACGATGCCGTAATCGAGATCGTCGACGATGGCGCGCAACGCGGCGAGCTGCGCCGCGGCATCGGGCGGCGCGCCGCGGTCCGCAGCCTCCGCAGCAGGCATTCGCAATGGTGCGGCGCTGGCGTTCATGGTCATTGCAGCCTAGTCTCGGCGTTGCTCCAAATCGTTTCGCGTTTCGGCAAATTTCTAATGTCCCTGTTGTTAGGTACTTGTCCGTATCGCGTCACGGCCGCCAGCTCATGCGGTGCACCGGCCGACCGGAAAACGCGTTGATGCCGCCGCCGGTGATGACGAAGCCGCATTTGTCGTAGAAGGCGATGGCGCGCGCATTGTCGGTATTGACGTCGAGCGCGAGCCCTTTCGGCGAAATGCGCTTGGCCTCCTTCATCAACGCCTGGCCGACGCCAAAGCCCCAAAATTCCGGCGCCACCACCAGCTGATCGAGATAAAGCGACACCGGATCGACGGTGACGAAACCGATCATCGCGGCGGCGGCGTCTGCGGTCTCGGCGATCACGATCTTGGCCGAGGCCATCAATTCGCTCTTCCAACGCGCCCGCCACCAGTCAAGCCGCGCGGCGAAATCGAACTGCGGATAGGTCGCCTGCCAGGATTTCAGCCACAGCGCGATCGCTTCGTCCTCGTCGGCCGGTGCATAGGGGCGGAGAGAAAAAATGCTTTCGTCATTGCCGGGCTTGACCCGGCAATCCATGCGACGGTTGGGCAAATCCGAGTCTTGCGACAAATTCTTTACTTCGCCTCCTTTCAGCATGGATGCCCGGGTCAAGCCCGGGCATGACGAGAATAATTAGCTCACGGCGCCGACGCTTGCCGGATCGCGCTCTTGCCGGCTTCGCTCGCCGCCTCTTTCAGAAGCCGTAGCAATTCGCGGTGCATAAAATCGTTGCCGGCGACGATGTCGCCGCTTTTCAGATAATCGCCCTTGCCGTCGCAGTCGCTGACAAAGCCGCCGGCCTCGCGCACCAAGAGCGAGCCCGCGGCGACGTCCCACGGCGACAAAGCGCGCTCCCAATAGCAATCGAGCCGGCCGCAGGCGACCCAGGCGAGATCGAGGGTGGCGGCGCCATAGCGGCGCAGCCCGGCGAAATTCGCCTGCGCGGCGGCGATCTCGGCGCGCGCCAAAGCGAGATCGCCGCCGCGGCCGAAATGCGGCATGCCGCAGGCGACCACGGCGTCGGCAAGCTTTTGCCGCCCCGCCACCCGAATCCGCCGGTCGTTGAGATAGGCGCCCTTGCCGCGCTCGGCGACGAACAGTTCGTCGTTGGCCGGATTATAAACGACGCCGGCGACGATTGCGCCGTCGCGCTCGAGCGCGATCGACACCGCGAAATGCGGAATGCCGTGCAAAAAATTGGTGGTGCCGTCGAGCGGGTCGACGATCCAGCGGTGCGACTTGTCGCTGCCTTCGCGCGCGCCGCCTTCCTCGCCGAGGAAGCCGTAATCCGGCCGCGCCTTGGCAAGTTCGACGCGCACCGTCTCCTCGGCCTTGCGGTCGGCGGCGGTGACGAAATTGCGCGGGCCCTTGAGCGACACCTGCAAATGCTCGACCTCGCCGAGATCGCGCTTGAGCGCGCGGCCGGCGCGCTGCGCCGCCTTGATCATGACGTTGAGAACCGCGGAGTGCTGCATGGCGTTTCTGGTTAAGGGTTTAGGGGCCGGCGTCAAGGCGTGTGCATTTCACCTCCCCCTGGAGGGGGGAGGTCGATCGCGTTCGCTTTCCAGCGAACGTGATCGGGAGGGGGTGAATGGCGTAATCGTTTTGAGATGCTTCGATGCCGCTCACCCCACCCCGTCACGCCTTCGCTCGCTTCGCGAGCTTCGGCGGACGACCCTCCCCCTCCAGGGGAGGGTGAAGATAAAGAGTCTCGCTCTCCTCATCCCTCACCCCGGCTTTCCGTAAAAATCCTCCGGCAGGTTTTGCCGCGCCTGGCGCTCCGGCGCGCCGATATTGCGCGGCACGCCGTGGAGCAGCGCGGTGCGCGTCTGTACATGCTGCATCGGCGGCACGGCGCGCAAGCCGCGCTTGAGGCAATCGCTGACATGGCCGAGACAGCGCCGCGCCCGCCGGCAACGCTTTTTCGGGCACGAGCGCCACAGCGCAAAGGCGTCGCAATAGCGCCGCTGCTGCGCCGCCGCCTCGCGCCCGTAGCGCCGCGCGAATTCCTCTTCCGAGAGCTTGCGGCGCTTGCCCTTGAAGCCTGACTGCAGCATGGCGGCATAGACGGCCATGTTGTCGTTGAAACGGTCTTCGTCCTTTTGCTTCATGGCGTGTCCTTGTTTCATCCGGCGGCGCGGTCGGAAAGGCCCGGGCCACAACGCTCGCGTCTCCCTCTCCCCGCGCGCGGGCAGTGATCAGTTTGCGCTCGTCCCCGCGGAAGCCGGGACCCAGAACTGGATTCCCGCTTGCGCGGGAATGAGCGGACATGGCGCAAACGCCCTCTCGTTCCCGCAAGACGGCTTCGCCCGCGGGTCGTCCGATCTCAGCCACGTGAAGCGCCTGCGAGCCAGGCCTCAAAGCGCGAACCGGGAGCAAATCGTGCAGCGAGGGGTGGTTGGTCGAGCGTCGCGGCTGACAGTTGCTGCGCATTGCCGGGAGCCACCACATTTACGGCAAAGCCGGAAGCATCGTGCGGCTTTCAATCCCGATTCATGGCAATCGGCCGCTTAAGACCGGGCTGCTCCGCCATTTGGCCAAGCTTGCCGAAATTCCGGATGACGAACTGAGGTGAGCGCGTTTATCGCCGCTGGGCTTGACCCGACGGCCACCTTGGCAACTGCGGAAAAATTCGCCTCTCCCGCTTGCGGGAGAGGCCGCCGACGCCCGACTTGGTCGGGGGGAGGCGGGTGAGGGGGCATAGGTGGCCGTCGCCCCGAGGCGCAGTTCACGCCGCTTCGCCGATTTCGATCCGCACGTTAGCGAGCGCACCGTCGCGGCCTCCGCGAACAAGCGTTAAATCAATCTCTTAAGCTCGGCGATCGCTGCGTCGGCTTCTTTGGCCAGCCGTTCGATCTCGGCGAGGATTTCCGCCGGCGTGCGCGTATCGATGACGCGCTTGCGATTTGGATTGACTGCTTTCAGGTCGTAATTCTTCACCTCGATATCGCTCCGCTGAACGGTCCAGCTTCGCTCGGAATCGGGCTTATCGGGCAGTAGCCGGAAAAATTCCTCAAAGTTCGCCAATGTCAGTGGATTGCGCTTGCCGACCTTGATGTCGGAGAGGTCGTAGTACAAGATCGATTCCGTGGCATTGCCTTTGGTGAAAAACAGAAGGTTGGTTTTGACGCCGGCGCCGGCATTGACGAAGGCGCCGGCGGGAAGGCTCACGATCGCATCCACTCTGCACGAGTCGAGTAGCTTACGCTTGGCGCCGACGAACGCGCCCTCATTGTTGCGGAATAGTACCCCTTCGTCGACGACCATGCCGCAGCGGCCGTGCCATCTCAAGCCCCGGATGTCGGTGTAGGCGAATTCTGGGCCGCGTTCGCAACGCGGGGCAAGCGGATACGCGGGATCAGGCCGCCTTGAACGAGCGCACTTTGATGCTGCGCGCACGATCGCGCGCTTGGGCAAGATCGTAAGCTATTTGCAGGCCGAGCCAAGTTTCAGCGCTCGATCCGAACGCCTTGGATAGCCGGATCGCCATGTCGACCGAGATGCCGGCTTTGCCGTTCAGCAAGTCCGACAATGCCTGTCGCGTAATGCCCAACCCTGCGGCGGCCTCGGTCACCGAGAGCCGGAGCGGTTCCAGGCACTGACGGCGGACGATTCCGCCGGGATGGGGAGGATCATGCATCGGCATAGTGGGCTTTCTCTCTTCTAGAGCATTTTCCGGAAAAGTGGACGCCGGTTTTCCGAAGAAAATGCGACCAAATCCCTAGTGATAATCCAGATAATCCACATCGTATGCATCGCCTGCCTCGATGCGAAAGGTGACGCGCCAGTTTCCCGACACCCAAACCGCCCAGTGGCCCTTCAATTCGCCTTTGAGCGGATGCAACCGAAAACCCGGCAGATTCATATCGTCCGGTTTTCGGCTGCGGTCGAGAACTGCCAGAATATCGCGCAAGCGAACGACGTGTTGCGGCGACACGCGCTTTTCCGTCCGCCCCTCATACAGCGCCTTGAGGCCGCGGTGGCGGAAGGAGCGGATCATGAGGTAAAATGTATTCTGTCGCCTGTCGCTTGTCAAGCGACACGATACCGTCAAACCTGAAACACCTTCTGCACCTCGTCGCCGAAGTGGCGGCAATGCGGATTGGGCGCGGCGGCGGTGGAGAAATGGCCTCTCCCGCTTGCGGGAGAGGCCGCCGACCCCCGACTTGACCGAGGCGAGGCGGGTGAGGGGGAGTGACCTGACGGTAAAGACGTGGATGGCCGGAACACGGGCACCCCCGCCGCGTAACGCGGCGGGGATGCCGATCCGACCATGACGGCCGAGGTTTCTCCGCATGGTCGTGCTATAATTCAAGGAGCAGGAGCCGACGATGATCGCCGACATTGCACGCAACCGCGAGGAACTGGCCGAATTGTGCCGGCGCTTCCATGTGCGCCGCCTCGACGTATTCGGCTCGGCGGCGCGCGGCGATTTCGACCCGGCGCGGAGCGATCTCGATTTTCTGGTGGAGTTTGCGGGCGAGGGCGACGAGCTTGCGCGCTTTGTCGACTTCAAAGAGGCGCTGGAAGCCTTGCTGGCGCGCCGTGTCGATCTGGTCGATCGCAAGGGTGTCGAGGCCAGCCCCAACTACATCCGCAAACGGCACATCCTGGCCGGCGCGGAACCTGTCTATTAAGCCGCTTCGCCGATTTCGAGCCGCACGGAAAGCCCCGCGGGCCGCGCCAGATTCATCAGCGCGTCGAGGCTGAACTTGTCGATCCGCCCGCGCATCAGATCGTTGAGGCGCGGCTGGGTGAGCCCCAGGCGCCGCGCCGCCGCGCTCTGACTGACCTTCCAGCCTTCGACTTTCCCTCGCACCGCGATCATCAGCGCCGAACGCGCGCGCATATTGGCGGCTTCCGCCGCGGTACCTTCAAGCGCGTCCCAAACGCTTTCGAATTTTTTCCGGCTCAATGTGCGTCCTGCGGATGTCGCGACGTCTGCGGGCAATGACTTGATTCGCGTCACCGCGCCGTCCGGTCTCTCATGCCTCGACGTATTCGGCGATGCTTGTCGGATTCGGTATCGGCGCGCCGTCGGCCTTGAGGCCGTCGACGTGAAAGCGGATGGCGGCGCGGATTTCCGTTTCCACTTCGGCAACCGTCGCTCCGGTCGCCACGCAGCCGGGCAGGTCCGGCACGTAGGCCGAATAATTGCCGTCGGCCTTTTCTATCACCACCGCGTAGCGCATCATTTCTGACCCTTCAGTTGAGCTTGCTTGAGCACGCTGTTCAAGGTGCCGGGTGCCATATCATCAGACGGTTTGCCGGCAACTGTAACACGGCCGGGCTTGGTCGGGTGCTTGTACTGCCGATGTGAGCCCCGCGTCGTAACCACGGACCAGCCGTCTTCTTCGATAAGGCGGATAACGTCGCGTACCTTCATACGGTGCAGACCGTGCCTATATCAATATTGATATAACGTCAACTCAGCATAACTTGAGCAACGTCAGATTGCATGGCAACACTTATTCGGGGGGCGTAGAGGCGGATCGTCGGAATGAACGTAGCTCTAAATCGTGAAAATGTGCATTCCCAAAGCATTCTAAAGGCCCTTCAGGACGGGCTCACGGTAAGCCTTATCTCGACAAAACGAATAAACCTTTTGACCTGTGATGCTGACGAAGATCTACCCACTGTGGCGCAGCGCAATCGTGCCAATGATTTCGACTTTCTGCCTGTGCTCGAATCGAGAGGCGATACCGACGGAAAGGCGGGCGAGCGATTCCAAAACGTCGAAAATGGACTTTTCGAGAGTTTTCGTTTTGCGGAAATTACCGGCCAAGGCATCCGCAGTGATCGGGCCGC